>JAJUGG010000221.1 GCA_029268285.1 Ectothiorhodospiraceae bacterium
CACGATATCGCGCTTGGTCAGCAGATCGGGGTCGATGTTGAGGCCGGTATCGGAGATGAGCAGCGGCCGCGGGTAAGTGGGCACGTCCATTACCCACACATGGCTCATGCGGCGGTCCGTGCGCAGGCCGTAGTTTCTGTCAACTACTGCGTGCATGAGCTCGTCGGTGTGCAGCGCGCCTTTCATCAGAGCTTCGACCTCACCCTCGCGCGCCATGCGCACGCCCGCCTCGGCCGCGGCATGGCTATGCTCGACGTCGACCACGCGGTAACGCGCCAAGTCCACCTCGGCGGCCTCTGCCGCCGCGCGGATCTTGACCTGTGGGCCTATCAGAACCGGCTCGATAAGCCCCTGCTCGGCGGCCTCGACGGCGCCCAGCAGAGACACCCGGTCTACCGGATGCACCACAGCGGTCGTCGCCGCCGGCAAGCCGCTCGCCAGGCTCAAGAGACGCTCCAACTGACGCCGCCGCCCTGGCACGGACTGCTGCTCGTTACGCTCGCGTTTGATCTTCTCGGCCGGCGCCTGCACCAGCACGGTTCCCGCCACGGCTTGCTCGCCGCGCTCGTTGAGGCAGACGCAGTCGAGCAGCACGCGGCCTTCCGCGCGCTTCTCCCGTACATCCACTCGCACAAGCACGGATTCGCCCAACGTCAGCGCGCCGTCGTAGCGCAGGTTCTGCTCCAAAACGGTCGTACCCGGCCCCGGCAACTCGCTGACGATGAGGGCTGCGATTTGCGCCGTCCCCCACATACCGTGGCTAAGAAAGCGATGAAACAGCTCGCTGCCGGCCAGCTGCGCATCCATGTGCGCCGGATTGGCATCCGCGGCATGCGCGGCGAAGGCCTTGAGACCTTCCAGCGTCAGCCGAACGACGAGCTCGGCGCGCTGCCCTACTTCGAGCTCCTGGTAAGGATGGTTTTCAATGAAAGCCACGGCTACTCCTTATGAGCAGGACTATTGTTGTTCTACGGCGCTCGAGCCGTGAATTCAAACCCGGTTTGGCCGGTATGGATCAAAGTCGTCGGTTGCTACTCCGTCTCCTGCTCGCGCAGCAATTGCATGGGCGAAGCACGTAGATCGCCACGCACCGCAAATCCGCCGGCAAGCGCCGCGAGCACCGCGCCGCTGAAAGCGCCGATGAGCATCAGGCTGGGCCGGAAAGCATAGGCAAGCTCGAACAATTGCTCGGCCAAATAGTAGCCGAGCAGCCCCGCGATCAAGCCCGCCATAGCGCCGGCCAGCAACCCGATGAGCGCGAACTCCAGCGTCGTATACCAGCGCAGCCGCCAACGACTGGCACCCAGGGCCCGCATCAGCGCAATCTCGAAGCGCCGCGTGCGAGCGCTGACCTGCAGCGCGGCGAGCAGCACCAGGGCGCCCGCCGTCAAAGTCAGGGCCGCCATCACCGCGACCGCGCGCGAGCCCTGCTCGACAATGCCGAGCACTGTGCGCAGCATGACGCCGACATCGATGAGCGTAACGCTGGGGAAGCGCCGCACCAACTCCGGCAAGTGTTCACTAGCAGTCTCGGGTAGGTGGAAGCTGCTAATCCACGTTTGCGGTGCATCGGCTAGCAGCGCCGGAGGTGAGACGACAAAAAAGTTGGCCTGGAAGCTGTCCCACTCCACCTCGCGCAGGCTGGTTACAGTGCCGGAAAAGGTCTCGCCGGCGACTGCGAAGCTGAGGCTGTCGCCCAGCTCGATGCCGAGCAATTCGGCAAGCTCCGCTTCCACCGAGTACTGCTCGGCCTGTGCCGCCTCTTCGCCCCAGAAACGGCCCGCCACCACTCTATTGTCCGACTTCACTTCCGTTGCCACGGAAAGATTGAACTCCCGCGCCGCCAGGCGCCGCGCGCGAGGATCTTCGTACAAAGAGGGGTCGATGCGTTCGCCGCCGATGGCGACAAGCCGGCCGCGGATCATGGGGTAGAGCTGTGCGTTGACAGCGCCGGCCTCGACGAGAAACTCCCGCAGATCTGCCACTTCGTCAGGTTGGATATTGATCAAGAAGTAGTTGGGCGCATCCGGCGGCACGCGATTCTGCCAAGCTTCCAGCAGGTCGCCCCGCACCACGGCGAGTAACAGCAAGGCCAGCAGACCGACGCCGAGCGCGGCGACTTCCACCGCCGCCTGCCACGGCCGGCGCGTCAGGCCCGCCAGCCAAGTCACCCTGTGCGTGCGTTCGCGACGCAGCAGCAGCACAACCCCGAAGGCGAGCAAGGTCATGCCGCCGAGCCCGGCGACAATGGTCGTGAATATCCAGCCGGCCAGGAGCGGGTCGCGGGCCTGCCACCAGATCAGCAGAAAAATGGCCGCTACCGCGAACAAGTAGATCCAGCTGCCCTTGAGCAAGGTGCCGCCCAGGTCGCGGCGCAGCACCCGCACCGGCGGCACCTGCCGCAGCCGCGCCACTGTGGGCAGCACGAAGCCGAGCAGCACGGCCAGCGCCGTCACCGCGCCGGTTAGCAGCGGCCTCAGTGTGGGCGCAGGAAGCTCCGGCAGCCACTCCGATAGGAACGCGATCATGAGGAGGTGCAGTAGGTAGCCACCCGCCGCGCCCAGGGCAATGGCCGCGACGCCCAGCCACAGTAGCCGGTAGACGAGCAGACGCAGCATTTGTGCCGAGGTGGCGCCCATGCAGCGCATGACAGCGACCTGATCGAGTTGGCGCACCGCGTAGTGACGCACGCTGATCAATAGCGCCACCGCCGCCACCAGCACGGTGAGCAGCGCGCTCAGCCCCAGAAAGCGCTGCGCGCGCTCGAGCATGGCGTTAACGCCCGGCTGGGACTGGGCCGGCAACTCCCACTCTATGGCCGGGTCGGCATCGGGATCCAACCAATCACGAAAACCTTCCACGGCGCCGGGCGGGCCGGCCAGCAGCAGCTCATAGCGCACCCGGCTGGCGGGCTGAATGAGGCCGGTGGCTTCGAGGTCGCCCCAGTTCATCAGCACCCGCGGCGCAAAGCCGCTAAAGAGCCCGCCGCGATCGGCTTCGAGCGCGATCAGGGCTTCGACGCGCAACTCGGAGCGGCCCAGCGCAATGCTGTCGCCAACCTCGATGTCGAGCAAATTGAGCAGCGCCGGATCGACCCAAATGCGTCCGGGCTCGGGCGCGCCTCGAGCGGCCTGCTCCGGCGCAGCCAAATGCGGCCGTATCCGCAGTTCGCCGCGCAAGGGATAAGCGGGCTCGGCGGCTTTTACCGAGACTAGCTGCGCTCGGTCGCCGGCAAGCACCACGCTCGGGAACTCGGCGGTGCGCGCCGTTTGCAGCCCGCGGCGCTGGGCCTCTTCCACCCATTCGTTACGGCTAGCCGTGCTGGTCTCTACCGCGGCGTCCGCGGCCAGGAGCTCGGCCGCGGCGCGCCCACTCGCTCCGGCAACGCGCTCGGCGAGCCAACCCACTGAGGTGACCGCTGCCACCACCAGCACCAGCGCCAACGCGAGCAGGCGCAGCTGGCCCGAGCGCCAGTCGCGCCCGAGCAGGGTCAGGGCTAGGCGCCAGTCCTTCATGCTGCCTCCAGCTGCCCGTCCACCAAGCGATATACCTGGCTGCAGCGGGCCGCCAGCGCGGGATCGTGGGTCACCAGCACCAGGGTGGTACCGTGATCGGCATTGAGCCGGAACAGCAGATCCGCCACTTTGTCGCCCGTGACTCGGTCGAGATTGCCAGTGGGCTCGTCGGCGAGCAAAAGTCGCGGCCGGGTAACGAAAGCCCGGGCGATAGCGACACGCTGTTGCTCACCGCCCGAGAGTTGGCGCGGATAGTGTCGCGCTCTGCTGCTGAGACCGACCTCAGCCAGCGCCTCCTGGGCACGGTGGCGAGCATCGTGCTCGCCAGCCAGCTCCAGCGGCAACATGACGTTCTCCAGCGCTGTAAGCCCCGGCAGAAGGTGAAACGCCTGGAATACGAAGCCGAGCATTCGGGCACGCAGTTTCGCCCTCGCATCCTCGTCCATAGCCGTGAGTTCTTCACCGGCGATGCGCACCTCGCCGTGGCTGGGCAAGTCCAGCCCCGCCAGGAGGCCAAGCAGGGTGGATTTGCCGGAGCCGGAAGTGCCCAGAATAGCCACGCTGGCCCCGGGCGGAATGCTAAGATCGATTTGCCGGAACAACGCGATTTCGCCCTCCGGCCCTGCGAAACTCATCCCCAGGTTGGTGGCTTTCAGTAAAGGGGAATCCGTCATGCCGCTTCGTGTCCTTGTGTTCCTGGTCTTGCTCTGTCCTGCCCTCGGCTGGGCCGCACCAACCATTTTGGTTCTCGGCGACAGCCTCAGCGCCGCCTACGGCATCGATACACGGGAGGGCTGGGTGAGCCTGCTGGGCAACAGGCTCGAAGATCAAGGCTATCCGCATCGGGTCGCGAACGCGAGCATTAGCGGCGAAACCACTCGTGGGGGATTGACTAGGTTGCCGGAGCTGCTGGAGCGGCACGAGCCGGCACTGGTCGTGCTGGAACTGGGCGGCAACGACGGCCTGCGCGGCATCGCGCCGGCAGCCAGCAAGCAGCATCTCGCACAGATGATAGAGCTATCGCAGCAATCCGGCGCCAAGGTGTTACTCCTCGGCGTGCAACTGCCGCCCAATTACGGCCCAGCCTTCACCGAGCGCTTTGCCGCCATCTTCAACGAACTGGCCGAGAGCCACGACATCGCCCTGGTGCCCTTCATGCTCGAAGGCATCGCCACCGACCCGCAGCTCATGCAGGCCGACGGCATACACCCCGTGGCCGAGGCGCAGCCGAAGATTCTGGAGTTGGTGTGGCCCGAGTTGGAGCCCTTATTGGAGAGGGAGTGACGCGCGGAGGCGCGGCGAGAAGCCACCCCTATATAGTCGCGGC
>JAJUGG010000222.1 GCA_029268285.1 Ectothiorhodospiraceae bacterium
GGGGCAATGCTCCCACCATGAGCGAATCGGTCGATACGGCCTGACGCTTCCTTGCACCGAGCGAGCAACGCAAGCAAAACAAGAGCGGCATAATGCCGCTCTTGTTGTATACAGGGCCGAGAATGCCTTGCGACGGTTATGTTACAGTCCGCTCGCGAAGTGTGTGCTTAGCTAGCGACCCTACGCCGTCCCAGTAAGATTTCGAATTCCTCCGCCGGCAACGGTCTGGAATACAGGTAGCCCTGTAGCTCATTGCAGCCGAACTCTTGCAGCAGGCGCGCCTGTTCCTCGGTTTCCACGCCCTCCGCGACTACGCTCGCCTCGAAAGCGCGTGCCATGGCAATAATTGCGCGGGTGATGGCCGCGTCGCCCGGGTCCGCCGGCACGTCGCGCACGAAACTGCGATCGATCTTGACCTTGTCGAAGCGGAACACCTTGAGGTAACTCAAGCTGGAATAGCCGGTGCCGAAATCGTCAGCAACCAGTTTCACGCCGAGCGCGCGTATCTGCTCAAGAATATCCCGCGCGGCTTCTCCGCCCCCGTGCAAGATGCTGCCTTCCGTGAGCTCCACCTCGAGCGCTTCGCCCTCGACCTCGGTGTCCGCCAGCGCCTTGCGAATGGCTTCGAATAAATCCGTGCTGCGCAATTGCTTGGCCGACACGTTTACCGCCATGCGCGGCAGCTCGAGCCCAGCCCGACGCCAGACCCGCAACTGTTTCAGCGCGCCCCGTATCACCCACTCGCCTATCGGCACAATGAGTCCGCTTTCCTCCGCGACGGGAATAAACTGATCAGGTGGAATCAGGCCTTTGCTTGGATGGCGCCACCGCAACAAAGCCTCGCAACCGATAACCGCCTCGCTTGTGCCGCTGACGACGGGCTGGTAGAAAAGCTCGAGCTGGCCGCGCTCAATAGCGTGGCGCAAATCCTGCTCCATGCTCAAGCGCTCCTCGGCATGCTCATTCATGTCTGCCGAGTAGAAGCAATAGCTATTGCGCCCCGCCGCCTTGGCCTGATACATGGCGATATCGGCGTGCATCAGCAGCGTCTCGGTCGAGCAACCGTCGATGGGAAACAGGCCGATGCCGATGCTGGCGGTTACGACGAATTCCTGCCCATTCAGATGGATTGGCCGGCGCAGCATGTCGGACAATCCTCTAACGATGGGGACCGCGTCATCCGGGTCGCTCAGATCCTCTAGGATTACCGCGAACTCATCGCCGCCCAGCCGAGCTTTGGTGTCGCCTTCGCGCAGGTGAGTCTGCAAGCGTCGTGCGATCTCGCCCAGCAGCCGATCGCCCACCGCGTGGCCCATGCTGTCGTTGACGAGCTTGAAGTTATCCAGGTCTATGAACATCACGGCGACCAAGGTGCCGTTCCTGCGCGCGTGATGAATGGCCTGCTCCAATCGATCTTCGAACAGCGTGCGGTTGGCGAGGCCTGTCAACTGATCGTGCGTGGCCTGATAGGCCAACTCCTGCTCGTACTGCTTGCGCTCACTGATATCGCGCCCCACCGCGCTTAGATAGCGCGGCTCACCATCACTGCGCGGGTGCGCGATGAGCTGCTGCAACAGCGAAACCTCCAGCCCGCTATGATTTAGAAAGGAGAGTTCGCCGCTCCAAAAGCCTGTGCTCAGGGCTATGGGCAAGGCTTCCTTATCCAGCACTTCCCGGTTCCGAACCGTGACCAGGTCCTGTATGAAGGCGCCGGCAATCGGGTCGTCGTAACCGAGCCCGATCAACCGCCTCCCAGCGGGATTGAGGTAGACCAACTCGCCGTCCGCCTTGAAGGTCGCCACCACATCCGGCGTGCTATCCAGGATCGCCAGCAAGCGCTGCCTTCCCGACTCCGCGCGCAAGCGCGCGGAAGCGTCGCGCACGACGGCGATTACGTGCGCGTCGTCAGCCAGCAACACGGGGCTAAGGCTGATCTCCAACGGGACTTCGCCACCGTCACGCCTCCGGCCGGGAACTGCGCTGCCCAGGCTGCCCATAGAGCGCGTCGTCGGCCGGCGCGCATATCCCGCGACATAACGCTGGTGCAGCTCATGAAAGCGTTCAGGTATCAGTTGGCCGACGTCCAGGCCGATCAGTTCCTCGCGCGCATACCCGAAAATGCGCTCCGCCTCGCGGTTGACGCGCAGGATGCGGCCCTTCAAGTCGGTAATAACAATGCCATCGGCGGCGGACTCCAGTAGTGCCGCGGATTTAGTCTGCGCTCGCCGTGCCGCGGCGGCTTCGGCCTCGAGCTCGCCGATCAGGGTTTCGGTGCGCGCGTTAGCCGCGTTGAAGGCGTCGATCAGCTCGCCGATCTCGTCACCAGAGCGGTAGTTCAGCCGCCCGCTGTAATCCCCGTTCAACGCGCGCCGGTTCAGCAGCACCAAACTACGCAACGGCCGGACGCCATAACGAAAGCCGTAGACGGACACGCCCGTTAGAAGCAGCAGGCCGAGCAACTGCAGACCGTTCTGAAGCCGTGCGCACCAAGCCTGCGCGCGTTGCTGCCCCTCCACCAGAGCTCCCACCAGCGTTTCCGCGTTGGTAACGACTTCCTTGGTCGCAGCCTCAATCGTGCTGCTACGGTCGGCCTGGGCGCCGAACGCGCTTTCAACGACGTGCCGGAGCTCGTCCCAGGCCTCGCCGAGCGCGACCAAGGCCTGGTTCATGCGCTGCTCATCCTCGGCCAGAAAATAGTCTCTCCGGCTGGCTTCAACGGCGGCCAGACTGCGTTCATAGCCGCTCAGCGATTGTCGCAAGGTGCTGCCACAAGTTTCAGCGCGCACATGCGCTGCCGCAAACCAGGCATTGCACTGCGCCGCCAGGTGGGCAATGCGCTCAGCCTGCAGACGCAGGGAGGCAGCTTCCCGGACTTGACCGAAAAAAGCCTGTGTCCGTTGTTGATTCAAATAAGCGAGCCCGGCATAGGCGCTCCAAAGCGTGGCGAATGTAACGGTTAACAGGCCCAGCTTTCGCCCGAGAGTAAAACGCCATCGATTAGCACGTATAGGGCGTTGACCGGGAAGACTCTTTGACAGACTCCTGAACATGCGCCTCAAGCACTCTTTTTATATATTTATTTACTTATAAGAATAATTTCCTCCTGTTATGCGAACCAGCAAAAAGCGGGGGTCATTTGATTTAGATCAAGTTTTTGGCGCAGCCCTTTTAGAGCCCGGATACTGGACCCATATTGGCGGCCATGAAGCGGCTGCTCGAAATTTGCGTCAAGGACTACGCCTGGATTCATACCGCCATTGGTCTGATCGGAAACATCTGCTTCATTATCGGCAGCCTCCTGCTCCTCGATCAGGATCGAACGCTCGGCACGTATTTCTTCATTGTCGGTAGCACGGGCATGTTTATCGGTAACGTCGGGAATGCCGTAGTGATGGCCATCGAGCAACACTGGCGAATACTCGGCAAGGAACAAGGTAAGTAAGCTCCCGCCTCCCCTTCTGCCCCGTTTTGCGTCGCAACACATTCACTAACGGCGCCCGATGACGGATAATCGCGGCCTTACGCTCTCAGGGCTGATCTGGACAAGCGAATGGTAGCGAAGCGCTCGCGGGCGCCCCCGCTACTCTCATTCATCAACTTGCCGTCCGGACCGACTCTGTGCCCGATTCCTCGCAGCCGGAGCGGCCGCATCATGACTTTGCTACACACCATTTGGCTCATCGCGATCACCGCCGAAGCCATGACCGGCGCCATTATGGGCATGCGGCGCGGAATGGATTTGTTCGGCATCTGTCTTGTCGGCACCGTCACCGCGCTCGGAGGCGGCAGCGTGCGAGACGTGCTACTCGGACATTATCCGCTGGTATGGATCGAGCATCCCGAATACCTTACCTTCACCATCGGCGCCGCCATCGTGACGGCCTATGCCGCTAAGCTGGTGCAGCGCCTGAGGCAGGCCTTTCTCCTGGTAGATGCGCTAGGCTTGGTGGCCTTCACCGTCATCGGTTGCAACATAGGTCTGGAGATGGGCACACATCCGTCCATCGCAGTACTGGCCGGCGTCATCACCGGCGTCTTCGGCGGCTTGCTGCGCGACGTGTTGTGCAATGAAGTGCCGCTGGTACTTACCAGCGAGCTTTACGCCACTGTCGCCTTGATCACCGGCGCACTGTACGTCGGTCTGATCAGCCTCGGCGTCAGTATCCAGCCGGCATCCCTAATTGCCCTTAGCAGCGGTTTTCTCTTGCGCGTGCTTGCCCTCAAGTACAAATGGCATTTGCCGCGTTTTATCGATGCAAACCCCAGTGAATAAAGGTAAAATCATTCCCGCGTATCTAGGTATTTAATGCATAGATGCGTTCTACACTCTGCGGTACTGGCAGGCGAACGCCGCCGAACACCGGTTGTCACCAATCGACGTCAGTCGATTCATCCTCTTGATTAGAGGTATCAAGGCCTTACTAATCAGGACACCGGCGAAGTTCGCCAGCCACCCATTTCAGGAGGTTTAACCACATGATTCGCAAATTCTTGGCAGGTCTCGCACTAGGCGGCTTCGCTTTCATCGCCAACCCTGCAGCAGCGCAGGAGTGCGAGGTCACGGTCGACAGTAACGACCAGATGCAGTTCGACACCGACAATGTCGAGATTCCCAAGAGCTGCAGCGAGTTCACCGTGAAGCTCACCCACAGTGGCCAGTTGCCGAAGTCGGCCATGGGCCATAACTGGGTGATGACCACGCAGGAAGATATGCAGGCGGTGAACGCCGACGGCATCGCGGCCGGTCTGGATAACGATTACCTCAAGCCCAATGATGAGCGAGTCATTGCCGCTACTGCCCTGATCGGCGGCGGCGAAGAA
>JAJUGG010000223.1 GCA_029268285.1 Ectothiorhodospiraceae bacterium
ACCACGCGTGCGGTTGTGCTTCCGACGCCAAAGACCGTCTGCGTCCGACTCTGACACAACTTGCAGCGCGTGCAGCCGCTGACTTCTTCCTGCAAGGCCTCCCAGCTGTCGGACGGCGCGGCCGCCGACGGCATGTCCACTTCGACCTCTGTCGGCTGCGTCGGCACCATCGCCGAGGCGCCATCGGCGACAACGCTCACAGGCGCCTCCGGCACACTCTGCGTAGCCGGGCGTTCGCCTAAAACGACGCGCGGGCGCCACACCTCGATGCCCATACGCTCGAGGTATAGCGCCCGCAGTGTCGAGGAATCGCTCATAGGCGCCGCCGCGGCCCCGGCTTAAACATCAGCCGCTTGAGGATGGGTGCGGCCGGCGCCCTGCAGGATCTTGTTGACCGCATTCACATAGGCCTTGGCGGAAGCAATCACGATATCCGTGTCCGATCCCTGACCGTTGACGATGCGGCCGCCACGATCGAGCCGCACGGTCACTTCACCGAGCGCATCGGTGCCGGTGGTGATGTTGTTTACCGAATAGAGCAGCAACTCGGCATCGCTCGCGACGATGGATTCGATAGCCTTGAACGCGGCATCCACCGGCCCGCTACCGGCTGCTTCGCTTTCGCGCTCTACGCCGTCCACCGAGAGGATGACACGCGCCACCGGCGTCTCACCGGTCTGCGAGCAGACATTGAGGTAAACAAGCTTCACCCGCTCGTTCTCGAGCGCGATATTGGCTTCCGTTACCAAGGCCTGAAGATCTTCGTCGAAGATCTCGTGCTTCTTGTCGGCAAGATCCTTGAAGCGCACAAAGGCTTCGTTGAGCTGCTCCTCGGAGTCGAAGCTCACGCCCAGCTCCTGCAGGCGAGTACGGAAGGCGTTGCGGCCGGAGTGCTTGCCGAGCACCATGCGGTTGGTGAACCAGCCTACGTCTTCGGCTCGCATGATCTCGTAAGTCTCGCGGTGCTTGAGCACGCCGTCCTGGTGAATACCGGACTCGTGCGCAAAGGCGTTGGCACCGACGATGGCCTTGTTGGGCTGCACGGCAAAACCGGTGATGTTAGACACCAGGCGCGACGTCGGCACGATCTCCTGCGTGTTGATGCCGGTATCGCAGGAGAAAATATCCTGACGGGTACGCACCGCCATGACCACCTCTTCGAGCGAAGCGTTACCAGCGCGCTCGCCGAGGCCGTTGATGGTGCACTCCACCTGCCGCGCGCCGGCCTGCACCGCCGCCAGAGAGTTGGCCACCGCAAGCCCGAGGTCGTTATGACAATGCACCGACCAGACGGCTTTATCGGAATTCGGCACACGCTCGCGCAGATCGGCGATCAAGGCACCGAACTGCTGCGGCACGTTGTAGCCGACCGTATCGGGAATATTGATGGTGGTCGCGCCCGCAGCGATGACGGCCTCGATAATACGGCACAGGAAATCCGGCTCGGAGCGGCCGGCATCTTCGGGCGAGAATTCCACGTCATCGCAGAACTGCCGCGCGTACTTCACCGCCCACACGGCCTGCTCCACCACCTGATCCGGCGACATCTGCAGCTTCTTCTCCATGTGGATCGGCGAAGTCGCAATGAAGGTGTGTATGCGCGCCTGCTTCGCCACGCGTAGGGCTTCGCCGGCGCGCTCGATATCCTGCTCGCGCGCACGCGCCAGACCACAGATGCGGCTCTCGGTGACGGCCTGCGCCACCGCCTGCACGGCTTCGAAGTCACCCTTACTCGCTGCCGGGAACCCCGCCTCGATGACATCCACCCGCATACGCTCGAGCGCGCGCGCAATGCGGATCTTCTCCTCCCGGGTCATGGAAGCACCCGGGCTCTGCTCGCCGTCACGCAGGGTGGTATCGAAAATAATCAGCTTTTCTTTCTGGCTCATGTTGCGCTCCGATGCGGGACAGGCGCGCGTCATCGCGGGCCCTATACATCATATGGTACCTGGAACCACCGGGGTCGCGCAGTCGCGGATGCGAGAACGATGAACGAACTGCCGTGTAAAACCGGAGCGCGGACGAACGGCGAGCGCTCCGCAGCCCTCGCCCGGTGGAAATTACGCCGTCAATATAACCACTCGCCCTATAGCTGCCAAGGCATCGGCAGTAGCTAATATGCCGTCGATGCCCGCCCCGCGGAACCGGCGCCTAAACGCTGCTATCGCGTCGATTGCGCTTGGCTTCGCGCAGCCTCCACACCGTCAGCACCGGCCCCGAGACCATATACGCCAGGAACACCAGGAACAGCACAGTAGGCGGGTGAATCGAAGCGAATGCTACCGCCAGCACCAAGATGACAATGGCCATGAACGGCACCCGGTAGCGAAAATCGAATTCCTTGAAGCTGTAATAGCGGATATTGCTGACCATCAAAATAGCGGGCGTAACCGTAAGCACCCAGGCCACGAGCTCGACCGGCAAGCCGCGAAAGTTCAGATCATCGCCGACCCACACCAGCCCGGCGACCACAGCCGCTGCGGCCGGGCTAGGCAAACCCTGGAAATACCGCTTATCGACCACTCCGACCTGAGTATTGAAGCGCGCCAGCCGCAGGCCAGCGCAGGCCGTGTACATAAAGGCGCCGATCCAGCCGATCTTGCCCCAGGTAGGTCCCAAGAGCTCCATCCCTTTAAGCGCCCACTCGAACATCACCAGCGCGGGCGCAACACCGAAGGAGACCATATCTGCGATGCTGTCGTACTGCACGCCGAAGTCGCTTTGAGTGTTGGTAAGACGCGCCACTCGGCCGTCCATGCCGTCCAGCACCATGGCGACAAAAATAGCGAGCGCGGCAAGCTCGAAACGATCGGTGGTGGCCGCCACCACAGCGTAGAAGCCGAAGAAAAGCGCCGCTGTCGTAAACAAATTCGGCAACAGATAAATACCGCGGCGGCGCTTGACCATTTCCTGCTCAGGTTCGCTCATAGACGGTTCGCATCTCTCCTAGAGGGGCCAACACTTTACTCTGAAAGGCGCGCCGCCGACAGATGGCGAGATTCCCCCACCCGCGGCGGAGCGCTAGCATGGCTATATAACGACAACACCAGGACGCACCTTGATGACTCAAGCCTTGTTCTACCGAGATGGCGACGCCTATGTGCCCACCGAACTCTCCGGCGGCCCCTGGAGCCCAAGCCACCTTCATGGAGGCCCGCCGACGGGGCTGCTGGCTTACGTCGCCAGCGGCCATGCCCCAAAATTCCAACTCGCCCGCCTCAGCGTAGACCTGCTGCGACCGATTCCACGCGCACCGTTGCAGACTCGCAGCGAGGTTGTTCGTAGCGGCCAAAGGCTTAGGGTGGTGGCGACTTCGCTCTACGCCGAGGGCAAGGAAGTTGCCCGCGCCACGGCCTTGTTTCTCGCCCCACAGAACGTCGTCGTACCAGGTCACGCACGCTATGCGGCCGTCGCGCCGCCCCTCGACACGAACGCCCCGCGCGGTAGCCTTAACACGATCGCGCGCTGGCCAGGTAGCAAAGCCACCCCGCCGGGCTTGCACACTACGGCCGAAACGGTTCTCGTCGACGGCGTGGAAGGCCGAGGCGCGGGATGCGTATGGATGCGCCTGCCGGTGCCATTGGTCGAAGGCGAGCCGCTGACTCCGACGCTACAAGCGGCCACGCTTGCCGATTTCGGCAACGGCGTCGGCCAGCTCCGGTTGGACGAGGATGCGGGCTGCATCAACGCCGACGTCAACCTCTTCCTGCACCGCGCACCCGCTGATGGTTGGCTCGGTATCGAAGCCCAGAGCCGCATGGAGTCGCACGGCCGAGGCCTGGTGGAAACGCAGCTTTACGATCGGCACGGCCCAGTCGGGCGAGTCGTCCAAACGATACTGGCCATGCCGGTATACCGGGGATAAAACACGCTGGGGCGGCAAGAGCCCAACTAAGAGCCTATACGAATAACACTGCTCTACTGCAGCGACTGAGGTTATTCGGATAGGCGCTAATCCAGGAGCGCCAGTATCTCGCGCCGATTGTAGCCACGCACCACTGTATCGCCGACGGTAAGTATCGGCACGCCGCGCCCACGCAGCGCGTCATACTGGCGACGGCCTTCAGGCGAGCGTTCGATATCGTACTCGATGTAGGGCACATTCTGCTCCGCCAGCAGTTCTCGCGTTTTCTGGCAGTACCCGCACCACGAGGTCGCGTAGAGAACCACCCCATCCTCCGTCACGCTGAAGCTGCCGCGCATGTCGGCAACGTTCGGCTCCCCACGGAGCCAGCCGGCAACCGCCCCCCAGTGATTGTAAAGCGCGAACGCCACAGCAATGAACAGCAGTTTCTTCATGTTTTTCTTCTGCGGGAGATTTTGCGTTGAGTATAGCGGGTTCAGAATGGCGCTCCCGCCAATATCCCCAGCATGGCACCCTTCGAAGTCTTGTCGCCGAACGCAGCCAGTCCAATCGCTCTTGTGTGAACTTTGTCCATTGTTTTCATCCATGCTCGCCAACACTTCGTAAGCGCCCACTGATGGGCAGAGTGCAAGTCACACGAATCATGGAGGATGACGATGCACAAGAAACTCGGCGTTTTTGCCATTGCCGCGATTTTTTCCGGCGGCGCTTTTGCGGCTGACATGCAGGCAAGCTTTGACGAACTCGACGTAGACGAGGACGGCGTGATCAGCCAGCAGGAAGCGCAGGGCACGCAGCTTTCGCAAAACTTCCAGCAGGCTGACCAGGATAAGGACAGCAACCTGTCCCAGGCCGAGTTCGACAACTACAAGGAGCAGCAAGAGCTGGCTAGCAGTAGTCAGCAGGGTTCCTCGGGTGGTGGTTCCGGTGGCGG
>JAJUGG010000224.1 GCA_029268285.1 Ectothiorhodospiraceae bacterium
ACATTCCGGCACAGCTCCTGGCCATCGCGCACAATGCCGGCAAGCATCCGCCAGAACTACCATTCATGCTGTTCAGCGTCGGCGGCGCATTGTTGGTACTGGGTCTCGTTTTACTAGGCGGAGAGCGCCTGGCCGCCGCGCTACGCCCAATAACCGTGATCGGTTCGGCGGCATTGAAAGCCTTCGTATTCCATATTGTCGTCATCTTCGTGCTTTTCCGATACCTGCTCGGGCTCTGGCACAACGTCTCCTACCTGCAGGCGCTGTTCCTAACCTTGGCGCTCATTCTCACGACGGCTTTATGGATAAAGATCACCGTATGGATACAAACAAGATCCTGACTCCTTTCTTCACGCTCATCCTCGCTCTGCTCTCTCTCCTGCCGCTCGCCGTTCAGGCCGAGCACGAGGTCGATTGGGCAAAGCGGCTGGCAGCGCAGCTCGAAGCCGTAGACGCCGTTTATCCCGGCGAGCTCGGAGTCTTCGTCAAGGACCTCGAGAGCGGAGAGACCTTCTCCTTTCGCGGCGACGAGCGTTGGTATCTCGCCTCGGGTGTGAAAGTACCGGTGGCCATCGCCGTCATGCGCGCTATTGAGCGGGGCGCGCTGTCGCTGGACAGCAAGGTGGAACTGCTGGCCAGCGACTATGTCGACGGCGCCGGCGAAACCAACTGGCACCCGCCGGGCACGGCTCTGAGCGTGCGCTACCTGCTCGACCAGATGCTCATCCATAGCGACAACACCGCCAGCGACATGCTGATCCGCGTGGTCGGCCTCGACCAGGTCAACACCGTCGCGCAGGAGCTCGCGCCGGAAGGTTTCGGCACCATCACCACGCTGGCGGATGTGCGCCGCCATGCCTACAGCAGCTTTCATGAGAAGGCGTTTCAGCTGAGCGGCGAGGATTTTTTCATTCTCAAGAAGATCCGCGACGAGCACGAGCGCGTTGAGCAACTCGCGCACCTGCTGGGCGTGCCGGTGAGCGACTTCCCTGTGCAAGATTTGGATACCGCCTTCAACGCCTACTACGCCACCGATCTCAACGCCGCCCGCCTAAGCGCCTACGCAACGCTGCTGGAAGCGCTCGTGGACGGCCGCGCCCTGCAGCCGGAGAGCACTCAGTACCTGCTGGGCGTCATGCAGCGCGTGCGCACCGGCACCCACCGCATTAAAGCGGGCCTGCCGGAAACCGTGAGTTTCGCCCATAAGACTGGTACACAGCGCGCGCGCGCCTGCGACTTCGGCGTCGCCCGAACCGCGCCCGAGGAAGGGGCCAAGCGCGTACTCATCGCAGCCTGCAGTCGCGGCATGCTGTCCCTGACGCGTGCCGAGCGCGCGCTGCGCGCTGTCGGCGAGGCCGTGGAAGCGTCGGGGGTTCTACAGGGAAGTGCGAGCGAACTTAATGAAGGTGAACGGAAAGCGACTTAGGGCTCTTGTACTCTTCGGGCTATTGCTGGGCGCGTCGACAGCGCCCAGCGCTCATGCCGACTGGGTCGCCGCGCTCAGCGAGCGCGTGGCCCGCATCGACGCGGAAACCGCGGGAGAGCTAGGCGTTTACATAAAACGCCTGGGCGAGCCTGCGGTGCTGGATCATCAGGCGCAACGCGCCTGGTACTTGGCTTCGACAATAAAAGTCCCGGTCGCCATCGTTTTGCTGCAGATGGTGGAGGCCGGCGAGCTCTCGCTCGACGAGGAGCTCGAGCTCGCCGCCACGGATTATGTGGACGGTGCCGGCGATCTCATCTGGCAACCGCCCGGGGGCCGCTATACGCTGGGCACGCTGCTGGAGAAGATGATCCGCAACAGCGACAGCACCGCCACGGACATGCTGATTCGCCGAATCGGCGAAGATGAGCTCAACCGTCGCATCAAGGCTTCCGTCGCCCCGGAGGGCTTTCAGCCCTTCACGACCATCCTGCAGGTACGTTACGACGCATACGGTGAGCTGCACCCCAGCGTGCGCCAACTCAGCAACATGGACATCATCCGCCTGAAGACGGCAGCCCCCGGGGCCGAGCGCCTGCGCGCGCTGCTCGACCGTCTGCTGGTCGACGCTAAGGCACTGCAGGCTCCCAGCATCGAAGCCGCCTTCGAGCGCTATTACCAGCGTGGGCTCAACTCCGGGACCCTGACCGCCTACGGTCGCATGCTTGAGCGATTGGTGAGCGGGGAGTTACTGACGCCAACGCACACGCGCCTGCTGCTGGATCACATGCAGAACATCACCACCGGCAGCACGCGCATCCAAGCCGGTCTGCCGGCCGGTACCGACTTCGCGCAGAAAACCGGCACTCAAATCGCGCGCGCCTGCAACATGGGCATCATCGAGCCCGACACCGATGCACCCGTTATCGTCACTGCCTGCGCGGAGAAATTCGACTCCCTTCGCCAAGCGGAAGCGGCCCTAGCCCGCCTCGGCCAGGCACTGCGGGACGCGGCACTGCTGGATTAATACGGCAATCGGTACCGTCTGCGTGGGCGGTGGATATGCAAAGGCCCCGCACTAGGCAGGGCCTTTGCATGGTGCGGGCGGCTTAGGCTTTCACGCGTCGGTCACGACCGTCGATTCCGTTTTCTCCTCCCGAACCCGCTGCAACACCTGCTCCAGTTCGTTCAGGTCGTATGGCTTGGGAAGGTAGATGTAGTCGCCCGAGCGCTCCCCCGCCTTGCCGACATTGCCATAGCCGGACGCGACGATGACACTCAGGCTCGGCTGCAAGGTCAAGGCTTCACCCGCCAGTTCGAGGCCGGAAATCCCCGGCAGGCTGATGTCGGTGAACAGAAGGTCGAACGGCTGCGCGGCCAGTATCTCCAAGGCGTCTTCCGCGTTATCGCAGGCGGTCGCTTCATGGCCGAGCTCGAGGATCAAATCGTGCGCTGCCTGCCGTATGTCCTGGTCGTCCTCAACCAGCAAGATACGCAACCCCTCGCTCTGATCGACAGCCGCCAAGCTGCTCGGCACGCGGGATGCCTCAGCGGCCTGCTGCGCCAGCAGGCGCTGCTCGCGGTTGCGCAGCATGTGGCGGATTTTCCGTGCCAAATCTTCCCGCCGGTACGGCTTGCTGAGCAGCTTGACGCCGGGATCCAGGCGGCCGCCGTGGACGATGGCGTTTTCGGTATAGCCCGAGGTAAACAGCACCTCAATGTCCGGCAGCAAGGCTTTGGCTTGGCGGGCCAGCTCGGGGCTGCGCACCGGCCCCGGCATGACCACGTCCGTGAACAACAGATCCACCGGAATGCCGCTCTGCAGAATGATCAAAGCGCTCTGGCCGTCCTGCGCCTTGAGGACGCGGTAGCCCAGGTCCGTGAGCATTTCCACCACGGTCTCGCGAACCTGAGCATCGTCCTCGACCACCAGAATGGTCTCGGTGCCGCCCTCCACCGGCCCAGCCGGTACTTCCGGAACCACGGCTTCGGTCTGCATCGCGCGCGGCAGATACAGCTTGATCGTCGTGCCATGCCCAGGCTCGCTGTAGATCTTGACGTGCCCACCGCTTTGCTTGGTGAAACCGTAGACCATACTGAGGCCTAGGCCGGTACCTTCGCCCTCGGGCTTGGTGGTAAAGAAGGGATCGAAAGCCCGCTCGATGACGTCCGGCGGCATGCCACAGCCGGTGTCGGAGATTGCCAGCATGACATACTGCCCCGGCTCGACCTCGGCGTGCAGCGCCGCGTAGTGGTCATCGAGCATCGCGTTGCCGGCCTCGATGGTGAGCTTGCCCTCGCCGTTCATGGCGTCGCGCGCATTGATAGCGAGGTTGAGCACCGCGTTCTCGACTTGGCCGGGGTCGGCCAAGGTGTTCCAGAGCCCGCCGCTGATGATGGTCTCCAGCTCAATGTGCTCGCCTAGCGCGCGGCGCAGCAGGTCGTCCATGTCGCGTAGCAGGCGCGCGACGTTGATGACGATGGGCTCTAGCGGCTGGCGGCGGGCGAAAGCGAGCAATTGCGACGCAAGCCGGGCGCCACGCTCGACCGCGCCGACCGCGTTGTTCACGCGCCGCATCGCCTGCCCATTGCCCGCCACGTCCCGGTGCAGGAGCTGCAAGTTGCCGGCGATGACCTGGAGCAGGTTGTTGAAATCGTGCGCGACGCCGCCGGTGAGACGCCCGATGGCCTCCATCTTCTGCGCCTGGCGCAGTGCGGCTTCGCTCGCTTCCAACGCGCGTGTGCGTTCGATGACCAGGTCTTCGAGGTGCTCCCGATAGCGTTGCAGCTCTTCCTGCGTGCGCACCTCCTCGGTCACATCGCTGCCCTGGACGAAAATGCCGGTCACAGCGCCATCGGAATCAACGACCGGCTGGTAGACGAAGTCTACGTAAACCTCATCAAGCGGGCCCTCGCTCTCACGCTGCAACAGGGCGCGCATTTGCCGGCCGACGAAGGGTTCGCCGGTGGCGAAAACCTGCTCGAGCAGCGAGATAAATTCCTGATCAGCCATTTCAGGCAAGGCTTCGCGCACGGGCTTGCCGATGATGTCGCGATGCCCGACCAGCTGAAAATAAGCTTTGTTGCTGATCTCGAAGACGAATTCCGGCCCCCGCAGGAAGCAGATGAACCCAGGCGCTTGCTCGAAGAGCCGCCGCAGGTGGCGCCGTTCGGCATCGAGATTGACATTGGCTTCCTGCACCAAGAGCGCGCGTTGCAGGACGTCGGCCTGCACATGCTCGGGCACTCTCGACTCGGCCTCCTGCGCTTGCCGGCGCGCCTCCCGGAGCCGCTGCAGCTCGGTCACGTCGACCGTATGCTGGAGGATATAAACCACCTTGCCATCATCACCGATAATCGGCGTG
>JAJUGG010000225.1 GCA_029268285.1 Ectothiorhodospiraceae bacterium
GCGAGGGCGGGCTCGACTAAACCCTGTTGCGAAGCAGGGCGTCTGTCTGGCGTTCCGGCATCTGGAGTGCATCCGGGCGGTGGATTACTAAACGATAATTGCCGCCCGAGAGGGGGGCGAATGGCATCTTCGAACGGCTCGAGCCGTAGCAAGGGCGGGGGCCGCATTCTATTGCTGATCGAAAACGCGGCGAACCGGGAACGGCTCGCTGCCAGTCTACGGCAGTACACGACGCTCAAGCCGCACGGCACATCCTGGTGCGGGTTGGCGTTCGACGTCGTCATCGCCGACTTGGCCGGCTTGCGCACATGGCAGCAGGTGTTGCGCGAGGCCAAGCAATGCGAGCAGCCGGTGTTTCTGCCCGTCATGCTGATCGTTGCACAGGCAAAGCAGATGCGCAGCCTGCGAGCGTACTGGGACCTCGTCGACGAGTTCCTGGTCGCGCCGGTCGATCCGGTGGAGTTCATTCAGCGGACGGACATGTTATTGCGAGCACGCCGACAGGCGCAGGCGCAGCGAGAACATCTGGCGTATCTCGTGCATCACGATCAGGTGACCGGGCTGCCCAACCGAACCTTGTTCCGTGATCGATTGCAGCAGGCGAACCACGATGCGGTGGCGCAGGCGCAGCATGTTCAGGTCGCCGTGGTGCATATATCCTTGGCGCCAATCCTGAAGGTGCTCGGCGCGTCCGGTATGGAGCGGGCGGCGGTGGCCTGCTCGGAGCACCTGCGCTCCGTGTTCGGGGAAGAAGTCGTGTTGGCACGGCTCACCACAGAGGAGTGGGCGGTGATGCTGCGAGGTAGCGCTTCGCCCGACGAGTCGCTGACGCTGTGGCGGCAACTGCAAATGCTGAGCGCGACGCCGATTACCATCGGTGAAGAGCGCGTGCATGTGTCGCCGCGGATTGGCATTGCGGCGTTTCCGGGCGATGCCGCCGAGCCTGATGCCTTACTCGATCGTGCGCTTGCGGCGCTGGCTAACGCCGAGCGCAAGGCGGTTCCGGCGTTTTACTCGGAGACGGCACAGCAGCGGGCGCTGCGGCAGCTGCGCACCGAGGCGCGTCTGCACGACGCCGTACACAGCGAGCAGTTCGAGTTCTGGCTACAGCCCAAGCTGCGGCTCGCAGATCGCGCATTGATCGGCGCCGAAGCGCTGATTCGCTGGCGCAGCCCGACAGACGGCTGGTCCCCGCCGGGGGAGTTCATACCCGTTGCCGAATCGTGCGGCCTCATTCCCTACATCGATCGGTGGATGCTGCAGGAGGCCTGCGCCTTTCTGCGGCGCTGGCGGGCTGAAGCGCGGGCAACGCTGCGTATAGCGGTGAATGTATCGGGGCGTCATATCGAGGAAGCGGGTTTTGTCGATGGCGTCTCGGAGACCCTAAGACGCAACGACGTCGAGCCAGAAGCCTTGGAGCTCGAACTCACCGAGACTGCGATGACCGAACTCGGAGAAGACAATCTGGCCAAACTGCGCGATATACGCGACCGCGGAATCGGTATCGCTTTGGACGATTTCGGCACTGGCTATTGCTCGTTGAGCTATTTGCACAAGCTGCCGATTTCCACACTCAAGATCGATAAGAGTTTCATCGACGATATCGACCGGAGTCGCGTCAATGCGGCGATCACGCAGACCATCGTCGCCCTGGCCGACAACTTCGGGCTCGAAACCGTCGCCGAGGGCGTGGAAAGTGAAGCCCAGGCGGCCTACCTAAGGGAGCTGGGAGTGGAGATCGGTCAGGGATACTTGTTCGCAAAGCCCATGCCTGCGCAGGACCTGCTGCGCTGGGCTGCCACGCGAACGGATTGAATAACGGCGCTTGTCCCGCATCTAGACCCTAACCGGACAACGCTCCTGCGGCGGTGTACTGCTAGCTTCAGGGACCGGCCCAGCCTAGCCACAGTCTGCCGCTTGCCCTAGCGGTGCCTCGCGACGGCCCGGGCTGTTCGGATAGGGCTCTTACTCGATGCAATGTCGATGCGAGGCGCCGATGGACATCAGTCGTTACGATTTCAGAAGCCTGCCCGAGTACCTGTCGGCGATCAAGCGAGTGGCTACGGACTGGAACGATCCGCAAGCGCGGATTTGGTATCGGGGCGTCGACGACGTACGCTTCGGCCTGGTACCGCGCACCGCCTGGCGCGGCATCAGCCTGAAGGAAGAAGAGATCATGGTGGCCGAGTTCCTGGTGTATTACCGGAGCTATTACGGCCGGACCATCGAGGACGGCTTGGAGCTGTATACCCTGATGCAGCATTACGGCTTGCCCACCCGCTTGCTGGATTGGTCCATGTCGCCCCTGGTCGCTCTGTACTTTGCCCTGGAAATGGAAGACAACGGCGGCGCCGAGCGAGCCGTGTGGGCGATGGACTGCAGCACCCTCAACAGCATCGTGCTCGATATTCCTCATCCCATCGTGCCGCGACTGGGCAGCGACAACGTGGCGCGGCAGTGGCTGCCGGCGATGCTGCGGCGTGGCGGCGAGGACGAAATTCCGGACGAAGTCTTCGGATTCGAGCACCCGATGAGCAACCAGCGCATTCAAGGGCAGAAGGGATGTTTTACCTTCCACGGCCGTAGCAGCCGCAGCATCGATCAGGTGTTTCGCGAGGCCGACTCCAACCGCATCGTCCATCTGCGTCTTGCGGACCCTGGCGCGCGCGATGAAATCCTCAACGATCTCTACGCGCTGGGTTACAAGGAGGACGATATCTACCGCGACCTGAACGCCTTGTCGCGGCGCATTATTCGCGAGCACGGGATCCGGAGTTGACGGCGGCCTTGGGCCAGTAAAAACACGAGAAGATGCCCTGCGAACAGGGCTGCGGGACGGTCGGAGGAGAATCCCTCGGCTGTGGGCATGTTGGGATCTTAACTTATTGACCGCACTTCGGTTCGACTCGATCGAACCAAAGGAGATCGCAGCATGAATGTACGTTCCAGCGTTTATTCCACCACCATGGCGGCGGCCGCCTTGCTGGGCCTGTCGGCCTGCTCCCTACCGAGCGAAACGGCGTCCGAAGCCGCAGCCGAAGTCTCGCAGCCGATGAGCACCGGCGAGGTCCTGCACGTCCTGCACACTATCAACCGAGGCGAAATCGAACAGGCGCAATTGGCCTTGGACAAGTCCAGCGACCCGCGCGTTCTGGAGACGGCCGAGCGCATCCTCGAGGATCACGAGGCTTCCAATGAGCGGATCAGCGCAGTGGCCGAATCCACTGGCACCAGCCTGCAGGACAACACGCTGAGCAAGGGGCTGCAGATGCAGTCTTCGGCCATTCTGGGCGACCTGGAGGATATGTCGGGCGCGGAGTTCGACCGCGAGTATCTGCAGCGCCAAGTCGAGCTGCATGACATTGCACTTGACACGGTAACCGAAGAGCTTATGCCGAACGCCAGTGACCCTGAAGTCAGGCAACTGCTAGAAAGTGCGGTGCCGAGGCTCGAGAACCACCTCCAGGAAGCCGAGGAGCACTACGCGAGTCTCGCGGAAACGTCCCAAGGCTGAACGTTATCCCGTACGGCCACGGCCTAAGGAGGTCTTGGTATGGTCCAGAAGTTCGCATTGATACTCGGCGCGATCTATCTGATTGTCGGTATTGCCGGCTTCATTCCCGGGCTGGTGACTTCGCCTCATGGCGGAGCCGAACTTGCCGCCGATGAAGGATTCGGGCGTCTGCTCGGCCTGTTCCCCATCAATTGGCTGCACAACCTGGTCCATATTGCCGTCGGCATCTGGGGGTTAGCGGCCGCGCGTAGCTTTGGCGGTGCGGTGGGTTTTGCCCGCGGGTTGGCCATTCTGTACGGCATTTTGACCGTGTTGGGGATAATTCCCGCAACCAATACGCTGTTCGGGCTGGTACCGCTCTACAGTCACGACATCTGGCTGCACGCTGCAACCACCCTCTTGGCGGCGTACTTCGGTTGGGGACCTCCGTCCCGCGCACGCGCAACCGTGCAGCACGTCTGATCGCCCATGCAGGCCCGGCCGTGTAAGCGGCCGGGCGCTAGCCTTACGAAAAAAGGCTTATGCGCGACCTCGGCCGCCGGAGCCGGTTATCGATACACCGAGCCGGCCTCGCGCTGCGGTGTTTCGTAGTTGCCGAAGCCGTCGCGGCCCAGAGCCTTGATTTGGTACATGGCTTTATCGGCGTGCTGCAGCAGAGCGTCGCCGCTTTCGCCGTTATCGGGGTAGACGCTGATGCCCAGGCTGCAGGTGATCCGAACGTCGCGCTCTGCCAGCCGAATAGGCTCGCGCAGCCTTTGCAGGACCCGTTCGGCGCTGCGTTCGGCGTCCGCGATGCTGTCTATGGTGGTGAGTATGATCACGAACTCGTCGCCGGCCAGCCGCGCCACGGTATCGTCTTCGCGCACGCATGCCTGTAGGCGCTGCGCCACCTCCACCAGCAGCGTATCGCCGGCGGCATGCCCCAGCGCGTCGTTGATCTGCTTGAAGTGGTCCAGGTCTATAAAGAGGAGGCCGACGCGACTGCCTTGGCGGCGGGCGTGGGCCAGCGCCATGTTGAGCCTGTCATCGAGCAGGCGGCGGTTGGGCAAGCCGGTGAGGGCATCGCGGTACGCCAGGTTACGTACCTTTTGTTCCTGCTCTTTTAGTTCGGTGATGTCGTTGAACATCCCGACGTAGTGGCTGATCGCGCCGCTTTCGTTGCGGATCGCGGTGATGCTGAGATACTCGGGCAGCGGCTCGCCGCTCTTCTTGCGGTTCCAGATCTCGCCTTGCCAGTGGCCGTGGGCGGACAGC
>JAJUGG010000226.1 GCA_029268285.1 Ectothiorhodospiraceae bacterium
CTCGCGCCGCTATTCATGGCCGGTTTCGGCTTGGGCGTGGCGGGCGCCGCCTACGCCACGGTGCTGGCCCAGGCGGCCGCATTTCTGTACAGCCTGATCTGGCTGGCAATGAAGTTCGGGCAGTATTCCTTCCGACTACAGCTGCCGCAGCTTTCGCAAGTAAGCACAATCCTGCGCCTTGGCATTCCCGCGGGCACCCAGATGATCGTCATCTACGCCGGCATGACGGTGATTCTTTCCATCGTGAACACTTTCGGCGAGAGCGTGGTGGCCGGCTTTGGCGCGGCACAGCGCCTGGACACGATCATCCTGCTGCCGGCTATTGCGCTGGGCGTCGCGGTCAATGCGATGGCTGCTCAAAACATTGGCATAAAGCAGTGGGCGCGCGTTACCCGGATCACCAAAGTGGGTATTGCCTATAACCTCTGCGTTATGCTGGCAATCGCGAGCATTCTGTTCGTTTTCGCCGAACCCCTGGTCAGGTTGTTCATCCCGGAGGAGGACAGCGTTGCGTTCGGAGCGTCGTACCTGCGCACCATCGCGCTGTTTTATCCGTTTATCGGGCTGAACTTCATTTTCAACGGCGTGGTACGCGGCGCGGGCGTGATGTTCCAGGTGCTGATGCTGAACATCATCTCGCTTTGGGTGCTGCGCGTTCCGCTTACCTATTTCACAACGTCTCTGTACGGGGACGCGGGGCTTGCGTTGGGAATGGGGGTTAGCTTCCTGATGAGCTGCCTGTTCTCGGCCGCGTACTACATCTGGGGAGGGTGGCGAAACAAGCAGCTGTTCGCGCCGCGAGCAGCCGAGGCGAGTCGCTGAAGCGCGCCTTTTGCGGCAAGCCGCTTGCCGGCTCAGTCGTGGAAGTACTTCGAGGCCATGCTTCTGAGCGTCTGCTTAATCTCGCCCATGGCGTCCGGGTCGCCGCCGATCAGGGATTTGGCGTAGTTGCGCGCCTGCTCGAAGGTAATGTGCGGCGGCATGGGCGGCACGTTCGGGTCGACATAGGCGTTGATTACCACCGGGCGCTCCGCGCGCAGGGCTTCGTCCCACACCTGTTCGACGTCATCGACCGTACTCATGCGTAGCCCGACGAGCCCGATTTGCTCGGCGTAGCTATCGTAAGGAAAGTCAGGGATGTCCTGAGTCACCGACGCTTTGGGGTCGCCCTCCATCACGCGCTGCTCCCAGGTGACCTGGTTGAGATCCTGGTTGTTCAGGACCAGGACGACCAGCCTCGGGTCCTGCCACTCCTTCCAGTACTTGGCGATAGTGATCAGCGCCGAGATGCCCATCATCTGCATCGCGCCGTCGCCGACGATGGCAAAGCCCGGGCGCTCCGGGTGGCAGAACTTCGCCGCGGTGATGTAGGGCACGCCGGGGCACATGGTCGCCATGCCGCCGCCCAGGGTGCCGATCATGCCGTCGCCGGCTTTGATGTGGCGCGCGTACCAGTTGGTGCCGGAGCCGCTGTCGCATGACATCAGTGCGTTCTCCGGCAGACGCTTGGACATCTCCCACACCACGCGCTGCGGGTTGATTGGATCGGCCGCGTCCATGGCGCGCGCTTCGACAACAGCCCACCAATCCTTGACCCAGCCTTCGATCTGCTCGCGCCAGGCCCGGTCCTGCTTTTTCTTGAGTAGCGGGATCAAGGCACGCAGGGTTTCTCGGGCGTCGCCATGGAGGTTGACTTCGTGCGGGTAGCGCAGCCCAAGATTGGCGCTCTCGATGTCGATCTGCACGCCGCGGGCCTGGCCTTCCTCGGGCAGGAACTCGGCATAGGGGAAGCTGGTGCCGATCATGAGGAAGGTGTCGCAGTTCTTCATCATCTTGTCGCTCGCCTCCGTGCCCAGGAGCCCGATCGAGCCGGTAACGTAAGGCAGCTTATCCGAGAGCATGGTCTTGCCGAGAATGGCCTTGGCCACGCCGGCCCCGAGCAACTCGGCAACTTCCATCACCTCCGCGCGCGCGTCCTTGATGCCGGCGCCAACCAGCATGCCTACTTTCTGGCCGGCGTTGAGTACCTCGGCGGCACGCTCGAGATCCTCCGCTGCCGGAAGCGTGCGGGGGCGGCTGTAGCCGACGCCGGAGAAGGTAAAGCCGTGCGAGCGTTGCGGCGCCTCCATCGGCTCCTTTTGCAGGTCGTTCGGAATGACGATGCAGGTCACGCAGCGTTTGGCGATGGCAATGCGCACCGCCTCGTCCATCAGGTGGCGCATCTGTGCCGGACGGGTGGCGAGCTGGATGTATTCCCGCGCCACATCCTTGAACAGAGCGGTGAGGTCCAGCTCCTGTTGATAATTGGCGCCGAGCGCCGTCAGCGCCTGCTGCCCCACGATGGCCACCACCGGCATGTGGTCCTTCTGGGCATCGTAGAGGCCGTTGAGCAGATGAACCGCGCCGGGGCCGGAGGTTGCGAGGCACACACCGACTTCGCCGCTGTACTTGGCATGGGCGCACGCCATGAAGGCGGCTTCTTCCTCGTGCCGCGCCTGTACGAACTTAATGTCGGCTTGGCGCCGGGCGAGCGAGCCGGCCAGTGCATTAACGCCATCACCGGGATAGCCGTAGATACAGCGAACGCCCCAATCGTAGAGCCGTTGGATGACGAAATCGGCGACTGACTTGGTTTCCGCCATGCTCGCTGCTCCTTGCTCGTTGGGCCTGCTGCATTCGCAAGGAGTGTGGTCGGCGGCGGGCTTTGCAAGCGTGGATGATTGCCTGGGGATCGGTGTTGCCATCGCAGCCGGCGGACTGCATTGGCCGAGATGTCGCCAATCGCTCTAGAATTTTCGGAGAGACAGGCGCCGGCGCATTTTTTTGGCTGTAATCTGGTGTCGGCTCGTTTTTCAGGCGAGGCATCGAGACCGGCCGAGGGCAGCAATAGGCAGTAGCACGATATGCATGAAGATTTAAATCGACTTGCAGCGCAGTTGGGCGAGCGACTGCTGGAGAAGGGTTGGAGCTTCGCCTGCGCGGAATCCTGCACCGGCGGTTGGGTCGCCAAGGTGGCCACTGACATCAGCGGCAGTTCGGCTTGGTTCGATCGCGGTTTCGTGACCTATTCCAATGCCGCCAAGCAGGACATGCTCGGCGTCGATCCCTGGACGCTGGCCGAGCACGGCGCAGTCAGCGAGGCCGTGGTGCGAGAAATGGCAGAAGGCGCTCTGGCGCGTTCCGAGGCCGCGCTGACGGTCGCGATCAGCGGCGTTGCCGGTCCCGGCGGTGGGAGCGCGGAAAAGCCGGTGGGCACGGTCTGGCTGGCCTGGAGCGGCCTCGGCGAGACCGAAGCGCGCTGCGAGCACTTTCCGGGCGATCGCGATGCAGTGCGGGCTCAGGCCGTGATGGCGGCGCTGTCGGGTTTGCTGGCGCGCGCCGAGCGCCAATAGCGCGGCTTCGGCGTGCATGGCGCACAGTTTTCGATATCCGTTTACGGATCCTGTAAGTTGTTGTTAGAAAAGAGCAAAATAATAGACGCTAAAGGAACTTAAGGCGTGACGATCTGTCTTAATCAGGGTCGGTGAAAGCAGGCCGAAATGGCGCTTGCCGACGGAACCGAGGTGGGTACGTGGCGGGTGAAGGTGATCGTTTATTCTTCGCGCTCTGGCCCGATAGCGAGCTTCGGGCGCAGTTGGCGCGGCGTCGGCCGTCGGCGGGCGGGCGCGCCATCATTCCGGAGAATCTGCATCTGACGCTGGTTTTTCTTGGCGCCGTGCCGGATAGCGCGCGTGATGCGCTAACGGAAGGTGCGGCCTCCGTGATAGCGCCGGCGTTCGAGATGGTGCTCGACCGGCAGGGCCATTGGCGCCGCGCCGGTATTCAGTGGCTAGCGCCGAGCCGAGTCCCGGGCCCGCTGCAGCAGTTGCATCGGCAGCTGCGTTCGGTGGCCATGACGGCCGGGCTGGAGGTAGAAAGCCGCACCTACCGGCCGCACGTGACGCTCGCCCGCAAGGCTCCACCTGGCGCGGAAGGCGAACTCGTGCCGCCGATTCACTGGGTGGCGCAAGATTTCGTCCTGGCGCGTTCCTCCCTTACCTCGGAGGGTTCGCGCTATGAAGTGGTCGGCCGCTGGCCGCTCACGTTGCCTGACGAGGCAAGCCCGATGTTCTGAGCCCGGCGGGAAAGTGTGACGCTTTCCTTGCCGGGGTAGGAGCGCAACCGGGATTATGAAATAATTACGGCCCATTGAAGAATCTACGGCGAGCGCTTTCCGGCGTCTTGTTGCGACGGAGTTTTGCCGCAGACTCTTGGCCCTACGCGTAATGAGGATTCCAAATGGATGAGAATCGCAAAAAGGCCTTAGGCATCGCCCTGAGCCAGATCGAGAAACAATTCGGCAAGGGCGCCGTGATGCGTATGGGCGACGCTCAGGCCGTGCGCGACATCGACGTCATCTCCACCGGCTCGCTGACGCTGGACATCGCGTTGGGCATCGGCGGTTTGCCGCGGGGCCGCGTCGTGGAGATTTACGGCCCGGAATCGTCCGGTAAAACCACCTTGACCCTGCAGGCTATTGCCGAGTGCCAGAAGGCCGGCGGTACCGCGGCCTTCGTGGACGCCGAGCACGCGCTGGATCCGGTTTACGCCGGCAAGTTGGGCGTAAACGTCGACGATCTGCTGGTCTCGCAGCCGGACACCGGCGAGCAGGCCCTGGAAATCGCCGACATGCTGGTGCGCTCCGGTGCGGTGGATATCGTCGTGGTCGACTCGGTGGCGGCGCTGACGCCGAAGGCCGAAATCGAAGGC
>JAJUGG010000227.1 GCA_029268285.1 Ectothiorhodospiraceae bacterium
AGGTAGTCCGGCAGCCGCGGATGGTCGAACACGAGCAGGCGCTGCGCGGCGTCGAATTGCATGCCGAGGCAGGCCTGCAACAGCATGAAGGCGGCACCGCTGGCCCAGGCCTGCGGCGCGCAGGCGACCGGATACAGGGTCGGAGCCTGACCGGGCAGGCGCTCAAAGCCGCAGAACAGCTCCGGCAGGCGGCGCAGATCCATGTGGAGAGCGGCATCGAAGAGCCCTTCGAGCACGCGCAGGGCCTCCCGGGTGAATCCGTAGCGGGCGAGCCCGGCGGCTATCAGCGCATTGTCGTGCGGCCAGATCGACCCGTTGTGATAGGACATGGGGTTGTAGCGCGCCGCGCCTTTGGCGATGGTGCGTATGCCCCAGCCGCTGAACAGTGCCGGGCTCATCAGCGTGCGTGCCAGCCGCTGCGCCAGGGCCGCATCGGCGATACCGCTGTAGAGCGCGTGGCCGGCGTTGGAGTTGACCACTTCGCAGCGCCGCTTATCGCCATCGAGCGCGAGTGCGTAGCAGTCGATGTTGGAGCACCAGAAGGCGGCGTTGAAGCGCTCCTTGAGCAGGCGCGCGTCGCGCTCGAGCCGCTCCGCCTGCGGAGCGCGACCCAGCATGCGCGCCAGATTCGCACCGCCCAGCTTGGCCTCGTAGACATAGCCCTGCACCTCGCACAAAGCGATGGGGCCTTGCGCCGCCGAACCGTCGGCGTGGAATACCGAGTCATCGGAATCCTTCCAGCCCTGGTTGACCAGGCCGTTGTCGCTTTCGCGGTGGTACTCGACGAAGCCGTCACCGTCGATATCGCCGTAGCGGTCGATCCACTCCAGGGCGCGCTCGATATTGGGCCAGATCTGCTCGATGAAGGTGCGATCACCCGTATGGCGGTAGTAGCGTTCGGCGAGCACGACGAACAACGGTGTGGCGTCCACGCTGCCGTAGTAACGCCGAAACGGCACTTCGCCGAGCAGCGCCATTTCGCTCTCTCTCGCTTCGTGCAGGATCTTGCCCGGTTCGGCGTCCTGGGCTGGGTCGTGCTCCTCGGCCTGAGTGTCGGCGAGAAAGGCGAGCACGCCGCGGGCGACTTCGGGCTCCACCCACAGGAACTCCAGCGCAGTGATGATCCCGTCGCGGCCGAACGGCGCGCTAAACCACGGAACGCCGGCGTAGGGATAGGCGCCGTGCTCGGTTTGGGTGATGAGCATGCGCATGTCGGCTGCCGAGCGGCAGAGCCAGTCGTTGAACTGCTCGTTACTGGTTTCTACCGCGGCGACCCGGTGCGCGATGCGGAGCCGGGTCTGCTCGGCCGTGCTGCGTGCGCGTTCAAAGCCTTCCAGCGCCGGTAACTCGCCGTCGCTGCAACAGGCGATGGAAAGTTCCAGCGATCGTTCGGCTTGCGGTGCAATTTCGAAGACAAAGCGTGCGCTGCCTTCGCGGAGTTCGACCGGCTTTTCGCTGAAGCCGAGCCGAGTCTGACGCAGTCGCCCGTCCAGGCCGCGATAGCTCAGCACCGTTTCGCGCTCGCCGAATTCGGCAGGGAGCAGTTCGCCGCGGCGGGCACGTCGGGTGCCGCGCACCTCGAAGATATCGGCAAAGTCGGCCTCGAAGTCGAAGCGCACCTCTACGTGCTGCGGCGTGTCGCCGTAGTGGCGGATGTGCAGGCGCTCGTAATGCACGCCGTTGCGCAGGATCTTTTGCCGCAACAGGTGCATGGTGCCGTGGGGGACGGTAACGCCTTTGTCGCCGATCAGGTCGGGCGGCGTGAGGTCTACCCCAAGTAGCAGGTTGTCGGCCGTGACGGTGGAGTTGAGGAGCATGGGCCGCTGCCCGTTGACCAGTAGCTCCAGGCGTGAAAGGTAGCGGGTGCCTTCATGAAAAATGCCCTGCTCGCCGGTGCCGAAGTGATGCACGTCGCCGTGACGGTCGAACAGGGCAAAGGTTTCGCCGGCCTTGAGGACTCGCGTGCGGTCGTCCGCACGCGAGGATGTGGCCAGCACATACCACTGGCCTTCGTAGTTGATGACCTCGTTCATATCACCTCCGGAACTACTGCCGGATAGGCCCCGGATAGCGCGACGAGGCGTTGATACACCTGGGTGTACGACCGAGCCATGGCGCTGGCCGAGAAACGCTCTTCGAACACGGCGCGGCACTCGCGGCGGCTCAGGCTGTCGAGGCGCTGCACAGCGGTCACGGCCTGGTCGATGTCGTCCACCACGAAGCCGCTGCGGCCGTCTTCCATGACCTCGGGCACCGAGCCGTTGCGGAAGGCAATTACAGGCGTGCCGCAGGCCATGGCCTCGATCATGACCAGGCCGAAAGGCTCGGGCCAATCGATGGGGAACAGCAGTGCGCGCGCCTTGCCCAGGAACTCCTGCTTGTCGCGATCGTCGATCTCGCCGATGAAGTCGATCAAGGGGTGTGCCAGCAGCGGCTTGATGTGCGTTTCGAAGTAGTCGCGGTCGGCGGCATCGACCTTGGCGGCCATCAGCAGCGGCAAGCCCGCTTGAAGAGCGATTTCGATGGCGCGATCAGGGCGCTTCTCCGGCGACATGCGGCCGAGGAAGGCCAAGTAGTCGCCCGGCTGTGGCTCGAAGCGGTAGAGCGCCTCCGGCAGGCCGTGATACACCGTGCCTTGCCAGTTGGCGAAAGGTATGGGCTTGCGCTGCGCGTCCGAGATCGAGACCACCGGCGCGTCGCGGAAGTGATCGTACAGCGGCCACAGGTCGGCTAGGTCGAGCCGACCGTGCAGGGTGGTTACATGCGGCGTCTTCAGCCAGCGGGCCGCAGGGTACTGGATGTAGTCGGTGTGGAAGTGAATCAGGTCGAACTCGTCGGCACGGGCCAGAACCTGATCGAGCTGAATCATGTGATAGCTGAGCGGGTCTCGACTTTCGGCGAGGCGCAACGCGCGCGGTGCCGAGGGCACCAGTTCGGCTTGGGTTTCGGAGTCGCCGCTGGCGAAGAGGGTGACGTCGTGGCCGAGATCGAGCAGCGCATCCGTGAGATAGGCGACGACCCGCTCAGTTCCGCCGTAGAGCTTGGGCGGGACGCTTTCGTACAAGGGCGAGACTTGAGCGATCTTCATGGACCATCATTCCTCCAATCGAACCAAACAGCATTAGCACGCTCGGAAGAAGTTGGTACCGGGGCCGGCGCGATCAATTGGCGCCGGGCCCGGTTCCGAAGATCATTCTGGCCATTAGCACTCTCAGGTCAAGAGTGCTAGGAATCGCTTACATGGCGGGCTTGGTTTGCACTGCGCTGGGGCGGGCCAACAAGCGCTCGGCCCAGGCCGCGACGCTGGGTGGCAAGTCGACTTCCATCAACCCGAAGAACTCGGCCAGCGGCGCATAGCAGAGATCGGCCAGCGTGAACCGCTCGCCGACCAGATACTCCTTGCCTTCCAGTTCGGCGCCCAGGATTGCCAGGTGGCGGTTGATCTTCTCGCGCTGCTTAGCCATTGAGGCTTCGTTCCACTTCTCCTTGGGCAGGAAGCGCTTGGCGAAGACGATTTCGTAGGACGGCGCGCCCAGCTCCAGGTCGCAGAGCTTCATGTGCATGTCTACCCGCGCCCGCTCCTGCACGCTTTCGGGCAGCAGCGCCGGCTCCGGGTGGATGGCTTCGAGATAGTTGAGGATGGCGGACGACTCGTACAGGACGAAATCGCCGTCGACCAGCGTCGGCACCCGACCGTAGGGGTTGAGCTTGCGGTAGGCCTCGCCGCGGTGCTCGCGTTTCGCCATATCGACGGTAATCGGTTCGTATTCAATGCCTTTTTCCAGCAATGCCATGGTCACCCGGCGGCCAAAGGTGGAAAACGGATGGCTGTAAAGCTTGAGCATGCGACCTCCTCCTTGTTGCTTATCTGTTGGAGCATACACCGGGTTGGCATGCCCGAGTATGGGGTAGATACATTGCATAGGAGGTGCTGACGCGATCGCGGCCGGTGGCCACTCCTACGAAAGCTAAGGCTTATGCGGATGATGGGTTTCGCCCTGCGGGCTCAACCCTCAGATACCTCGCCCTCCAATGCGCCCGCTCGCGCCTCGGTTTCGGGTTTGCCCAGCACCAAGGCGCGCAGGTCCTCGATCAGCATGTACAAGCTGGGGATCAGCAACAACAGGATCGCGGTGGCGAATAGGATGCCGAAGCCCAGCGAAATCGCCATGGGGATCATGAAGCGCGCTTGGCGTGAGGTTTCGAAAATCATCGGCGCCAAGCCGCCGAAGGTAGTGAGCGTGGTGAGCATGATGGGCCGGAAGCGCCGCACGCCGGCCAACGCGATGGCGTCGAAGGGCCGGTAGCCCTCGCGCCGACGGGCGTTGGCGTAGTCGATCATCACCAGCGCGTCGTTGACCACGACACCGCCCAGGGCGATCATGCCCATGATGCTGATGATGCTCAGACTGTAACCCATCAGCAGGTGTCCAAGCAGCGCACCCACCGCCCCGAAGGGAATCGAGATCATGATGATCGCCGGCTGAATATAACTGCGGAACGGAATCGCGAGCAGCGCGTACATGATGCCCAGCGCCAGCGTGACGGTGTAGAGGAAGCTCTGCAGGGTGTCCTGCATGTCGCGCTGACGGCCGCCCAGGGACTGGCTCAAGCCCGGGTAGTCGGCCATGAGCTGCGGCATGATCTCGCTCTGCACCGTCGCCATGACTCGGTTGATCTGGTCCATAGGAACCACTTCAGCGGTCACCGTCAGCGTGCGGCGGCCGTC
>JAJUGG010000228.1 GCA_029268285.1 Ectothiorhodospiraceae bacterium
GGCGCGGTCGGTTGCGTGGTATGGGCGGTCGAGGTCGATTGGGCAGTGCTTCAGTTCGAAGTCGCGAGTCCGATCGTCCTCGTCCCAGGTCTTTCCGGCCGCACCGACTCGTTCGCGAATAGCGGCTATATCGAAACGATTCAGAACGAAACCGGCCTGCCGGTGGAACTCGTGGAACTGAGTCGTGGCACTCCCTCGCTGTCCGCCTGTACCGGCGAGGGCGCGGCTATGCGAAACCATGCGGAGGAGCTTCGTGAGAAGGTCGGCGAAATAGCCAGCAGGTATCGCACGGAAAGCGTACACCTCATCGGCCACAGTAAAGGCGGCTTGGATTCGCGCGCCTTTGTCGACTTGGTACGGCGCACCGAAATCCCAGTCCAAGTCGGCACGATGAGTGGGCAGCCGCTTAACGCTCGCCTGGATGTACCGTCGCTGGCTACTCATGGCTCACCGCACTTGGGTACCGCACTAGCGGATAGTTTCGCCGCTGATGTGAGCGTTCTCGCGCCGGTCGTTCACCTGTTATTCAGCGACCTCTGCGCGCTCACAACTTACGGCATGGAGCGCTTCAACCAGCAGTTCCCGACGCCTTCCAATTTCCGCCTATTCGCTATCGGCGCCGAAGCCGATCGCAATGGCAACGGCGTGATGGATGATGACGAGGCTGTCGGCAATCAGGTCTCGAATCCGCGCGCGAACAAGTGGTATCAGATCAACCGCAACACGGAGAGCATTGCCGTCGAGTACGAGTGGATTCTCGACCCCATTTCTCTATCCCCGATCCCGATACCGCGACTCATAGAAACACCAACGAGCTCCCCACAACCGAACGACGGAATGGTAACGGTGGCCAGCGCGACTCAGCTGGGTGGCGCCACGCCGCACGTAGTCCCCGACGGGGCCAACCACGGCACCATTCTCGACCAACGCGTTCAACGCACCGTCATTCAAGCCGGCATCAACGGCGCTCTGCAGTGGGGGCAGAAATGAGAAACATGACTAAGCTGTTCCTCGGTGTCGCGATGGCCGCCTTGCTAAGCTCCGGAAGCGCGGCTGCTTCGTCTATCTCGCTCTCGCCCTTGTCGGCTCAGTACGGCGTCGCGCTAGAGGGCAACGGCCAAGGATCCGTAAGCTTCCCGCTCGTCGGGGGAGCAATACAGATTGATGTGCCGGCACCCGCGTCCGCAGTACTGGCACTGACGACGCCCTCCGGAACGACCTACCATAGCGGTAGCGGCTCTACCGGCGCGGTCGAGTTCCACTTCACGCCCGCGGAAACCGATCCTGATGCACTTGGTCCGCAGCAGGATTCGTGGCTAATCAACATACCGTCCGCACGGCCTGGCGAATACACGCTGGACATCACCGACAGCAGCCGCGCCGGCCAAGGCCTGCCGGTTAGCGTTCGCCACCTCGACAGCGCCCTGCGCACGGGTGCGTCGGTCGGGCTCGGCCAAGGTGCGCATCAGGTCGGCGAGCCGGTCGTGATTGCCGCATTCGTCTACGACGGCACTACTCCCGTTCCTGACGCAACGATCTCCGCATCGATGGTCATGGTCGACGGCACTCCGGTGGCATCCGCCGAACTGAGGGATGACGGCATCGCGCCCGATACCACCGTCGGTGACGGCACCTATGTCGCAGTCCTTGTTCCCAACGCTGAAGGCACTGCCGCGGTACGCATTGATATCCATGGTAGGACCGCTACCGGTCAGCCTTACCACGCCAGTCACGGAGCATTGCTCGCCGTAGGCGGCGCGGACGAGCTTCGACTCAGTGGAGAATTCCAGGATCAAGGTGTCGATCTCGATGGAGACGGGCTGTTCGACGAGCTCCGACTCCACTTCGGTTATTCCGGCGAGTTCGACCAGGCGCCTTATGGACTACGGGTCATTCTCGAAGCCTCCAACGGCCAGCGCGTCGACGGCTACGGCGAACTGATCGGCGGCGACTTGGTCGCGTCCATCCCTGCTTCGGTCATGGGGACGCTCCAGGTCGACGGCCCCTATGAAGTCGTCGCCGTTATCCTCGACAAAGAAGGCCGGCTACTGGAGCGACGCGATGATCTTGGCGCAACGGGTGATTACACCCGCAGCGATTGGGATCGGAACGCTTTGCAGTTCGGCAGCATGACCGAAGAAGCAGTAGACACCGATGCCGACGGCTTAGCCGACGAACTGCGCGTTACCGTGGCTGTAGAGTCGCTGGTTAACGGCAGCTTCGGCATGTCCCTGGATCTCAGCGGCGCCGATGGCAACATGATTGCCACCACCGCAATCTCCTCCACCTACCTAGAAGTCGGCACCAACCAGCTCAGCTTCGCCTTCCCCGGCGCGGCGATCGGCGAATCCGGGCAGGACGGCCCCTATCTCATCGGCAACGCCCTGCTCTACCCGAACTTCAATTCGGGCGCCACGGCCTTTGCCGATGTGCTCGGCAGCACTAGACCCTACCAGTGCCGAGAGTTCGTCGAATGCGACGGCGGCGACCCGCTCGCCCTGCTCGATATCCTCGACACGGAGGTCGGCCAGGCCAGCATGTCGTGGAGTGTCCGGCTCCTTCTCAAGCTGGAACTCGGTTTGGTTCGCGCCGCCATCGAGCACGGCTATCTTACGAAAGGGTCATTCAAACTCGACCACTTCGTAAGAACCGTTCGACTCACGCCGCGCTTCCTCCTTCCGCGGAGCACGGCTGAGCGTCTGCTAGCCCAGGCGGCGGACTTGCACGAAGCGCTCGGGAGGTAGCCATAAGCAGCACCCGTAACAACGGCGTGCCTGAGCAGCCCGGTAGAAGGCGACTCATTCGTCGCCTTCTACCGGCTTTTGCTGTCGGCGCCCTATCCGGGCTGGCTGTATTCTATTGGTGGGCGGAATGGGGCGAAGACGTCGGCACCTACGCCGTAAATGTAGCCGCGGCCGCCTATACGGTCTTTTGCCTGGTTTTAGCCGCGATACTCATTGCGGGATACCGCTATCTCACCAAGAACACGAAAAAGCGGAGACTCAGCCGGCATACGCTACAAGGCTATTGCGCCGGATGGTTGCTGGTGTTTCCTCTCGGCCTATTACTCTTTCCCGCGGAAAAGCGGCACTTCGCGCCTCCGCCACGAGTCCAGGCCATGGCCGAAGCTCTGCAGCAACAGCTCGCTGCAACGCACGCGCCCTGGGAGGCAAACATCTCCGCCCCACGAACCAACACAACATTTGCCTTACTACCCGCACCCAAAGCGGTCGGTCTGATGCCGGCAAGGCCGTGGCTCGCTCAATGGCGCAGCCAGTATTCCAACGGGAGCAGCACGGAGCTCGACTACTTCCTCAACGGGCTCGCGCCGCCCCGACTCGTTTCCGCGCAGTTCATTTATGCCCAACAGGTACTAGAGTCAGAAGACCCGCAAGCCTTGTCAGACCGCATTGTCACAAGGCCCGCCACGGCTCCATGGCGCTGGGCGTTAGCGAACCCCGACCAGTCGCCGACGAACATCGCCGCGAAAACTGTCGGTAACAATGGCATCCAGATTCAAGCGGATTATCCCGGCGGTATAACGATTCGTTGGAGCCGCACGCGGACCTTAGGCGATACCGTCGAGCATCTGAGCTACCACGCCCCGACCATGCCGCTGCCCTGTCGGGAGCCCTGGCAGCGCATGCACATTTGTGTGCCCTTGCGTTAATTGTTCAGCGCTCTGTGGACAACTTAACCCTCTCGCGGGAGTGCGCGGTTTTGCAGGTATAACGCAACTTGTGCGCCCCATGCATGGATGTCTCCAGGCGCGTTGTTAAAAGACCTACTCGTCGGTCGTCCCCTTCAGAACCTTTAGCAGCGCCATACCCAATACCATCACGGCACCCGCAACTATTAGCGACCCGCGATAACTACCCGTAAACGAAGCGATGTACCCCGCCATGGCCGGCGCGACGATTTGAGCCACGCCGTAGCTCAGGGTGAGTCGCGCCATGGCTTGGGCTGGGTTGGTCGGATAGCGGCGGCCGACGATAGAGAGCGAGAGGCTGACGATACCGACCGAGGTCGCACCCCATAGCGCGGCACCCAGCAAGTTGAGCGCGGCGCTCTCGGTGAAGAGAGGCAGTACGATAGAAGCCGTTTGCAGAGCATAGGCGAACAACAAAGCCGGGATCTGGCCGAGCATTACGGCGGCGCGATCCCAGATAAATGCAGAGGGTATCGCGGCGGCACCGACCAGGAGCCAAATCCAGCCGCCTCGCCCGGAGAGCAGCGGCAGTGCTTCTAGTATGTCGACGATGAAAGTCGCGCTGATGACGTAACCGAAACCAGCGCAGAAGTAAGCGGCGGTCATCAAGTTGAGCCAACGCCGCGATGGCACTACTGCGGAACCTGCTGCGGGCGGGTGCTCGCCCGCCGGCTTCGGCAGCCAGAACCAAGCCGGCACGAAGAACACCACGCCCAGCAAACCGAGGCCGATCCACTGCCAATCCCACGGCAAATCCGCCATGGCGGCAACGGCAACAGCCGAAACGGCAATACCCACCCCAAGGCCGGAGAAGTGCAGGCCCAACTCCGGACGAAGGCTGTGCCGATTGAGCCAGTCCAATATCAGCCCGGACGCCAACACCAAGCCGGCAATGCTGGTAAAGCCCGCGATAAAGCGCAGCACGGCCCAGAGGTAGAGATTATCCGTCAGCCCCATCGCCGCCGTGCTAATAACGGCAACAATCAGGCTGGCCCGA
>JAJUGG010000229.1 GCA_029268285.1 Ectothiorhodospiraceae bacterium
AACGCCCCGCCACGATCCTAATCCCCAACCAAACGCCCGGCCCCCGTAAGGTGTCTACGCCAATACGGATTATCGAGGCTGGCGGTGGAAACGTGTTTGCCACTGGAGGGCGCATGCACGAACTCGCCGTTGCCGATGTAGAGCCCGACGTGTGAGACCTTGCCGGACAGGCGGAAGAACACCAGATCGCCCGGCTGCAGGTTTCTCGGATCCACCGGTATTGCGTTGCGGTACTGCAAGGTCGTGGTGCGCGGCACCTCGAAGCCTGCCTGCCGGTGCGCGTAGTAGACCAAACCGCTGCAGTCGAAGCCGCGCGGGCTGGCGCCGCCATAGCGGTACGGCGTGCCCTGCATGGCCAGCGCCGCTTGTACCACGGCGCTTGGATCCGCCGCGCCAGGGCTCGCGCTTACCGCACGCGGGGGCGGCGAGCTTGCACAAGCGCTCAGGAACAACAACACGATTAAACACAGCCCAATCTGCGCGCGACGCGCCATGCCGGCACCTCCTGTTATTACTTCTGCCGGAACGAGTCGAAATCAGTCCTTACGGAGTTCTTCTAGAACCTCCCGGGCATTACGAAAAGCCTCGACCCCGGCCGGCATGCCGCAGTACACTGCCGCCTGCAGCAACACTTCGCGGATCTCGTCTTCGGTGCAGCCGTTATTGATCGCGCCTCTGACATGGCCTTTGAATTCCTGGCCGCGGTTGAGCGCGACCAGCATGCCGAGATTGATAAGGCTACGGGTTTTGCGGTCCAGCCCGGGGCGGGTCCAGATGTCACCCCAGGCGACGCTGGTGACCAGGTTCTGAAATTCCTGCGAGAACTCGTCGCTATTGGCGAGCGCGCGGTCGACGAAGGCATCGCCCATGACTTCCCGGCGCACTTTCAGGCCGCGCTCGTAACGCTCATTGTTCATTATCGTTTCCTCTACTCGATTCTCGGATGCTGCTAGAGTTTATCCGAAACAAACGGAACACCGCCTGAACGGGAGCCACAGCGTGAGCGATCTACCGCACCTTAACGAAGCCGGCGAAGCCCATATGGTCGACATCGGCGAAAAAGAGCGTACCCACCGCGTCGCCATTGCCGAGGGTTTCATCGAGATGTCCCCGGCTACCCTGGCCAGTCTCCAGGAAGGCAATCTCAAAAAGGGGGATGCGCTTGCCACCGCTCGCATCGCCGGCATCCAGGCTTCCAAGCGGGCCGGCGAACTCATTCCGCTATGCCACCCCATCGGGTTGACGCATGTGGAGCTGGAAATCGAGCCCCTGTCCAATCGCTCCGCCGTACGCTGCCGTGCCCTGACGGAAACCGTCGGTCGCACCGGTGTTGAGATGGAAGCGCTCACCGCAGTGCAGGTAGCGCTGCTCACGATCTACGACATGTGCAAATCGCTCGACCGCGGCATGCGCATGACCGACATCATGCTGGTGCACAAGAGCGGCGGCCGCTCCGGCACCTGGGATCGTGACGCATAGGGAAGCGCTGATTGCTTTCCTACGGTTCTACCAGTTCGTTGACCTTCGCCGCCATGATGAAGTCGTTCTCGTGCAGGCCGCCGATCTTGTGCGTGAAGAACTCTACGGTGACGTAGCCCCAACCGAATTTGATGTCCGGATGGTGCCCCTCTTGCTCGGCAATTTCGCCGATGCGATTGACTAGTTCCAGCGCGTCGGCAAAGTTCTTGCGCTTGTAGCAGCGCTCAATGAGCTTTCCGCTGTTGGCCAGCGACCATCCCGGCACCTGCGCCATCATCTCCGAGGCGCGCGCTTCATCGATAGGCTCTACACCGCCCTGACAAGGTGTGCATTGCTTCGCGCTCAGGTTCATTGCTTTTCCTGCTTTAATCAAAACTGATGATATTTCCAACATTGCGGTTTCAATGAACCGATATCAATCCGAGCAGCGGCTTTGTCGGGTTGACACTACACTGTTGAAGCAGGAAGCACGGGCATTTCTGGGACTACACTGCAAGGAGCCTGAATGCGCGCAACAAACACAGCCCCGCCGCGGGTGGCGCTGTTCGTCACCTGCCTAGTCGATCTGTTCCGGCCCAATGTAGGCTTCGCTGCGGTACGGCTGTTGGAAGCGGCCGGCTGCCGGGTCGAAGTACCCGAAGCCCAGACCTGCTGTGGACAGCCCCCCTACAACAGCGGCGACCGCAAGGACGCCCAGGACATGGCGCGCCAGACCATCGCGGCCTGCCGCGGCTACGATTATGTCGTGGCGCCCTCCGGCTCCTGCATCGGCATGTTGCGCGACTATCCCCGGCTCTTTGCCCATGAGCCCGACCTGCTGGCCGAGGCACAGGATCTAGCGGCACGCAGCTTCGAGCTCACGCAGTTCCTGGTCGATGTGCGCGGGCTCGAGCGCATCGAAGCGCGTTATCCGGGTTCGGTTACCTACCACGATGCCTGCTCCGGCTTGCGCCAGCTCGGCGTGCGCGGTCAGCCGCGCGCCCTGCTCGCCCAGGTCGAGGAAACAAGGCTGGAAGAGATGCGCGATACCGAAGTTTGCTGCGGCTTCGGGGGAACCTTCTGCGTAAAATACCCAGAACTCTCCGCGCGCATGGCCGACGACAAGATCGACAACATCTGCGCCACCGGCGCCGACACGGTCTTGGCCGGCGATCTCGGCTGCCTGATGCACATTGCGGGACGGCTGCGGCGCCTCGATAAGCCGGTGCGCGCTTACCACATCGCCGAAGTATTGGCAGACATGGCCTACGGCCCGGCTATAGGCGAGGAAGGCTGATGGACTCGCGCGCGCACCTTTTCCGTCAGCAGGCGTCGGCAGCGCTACGCGATGTCGAGCTGCAGCAGGCCTTGCACAAGGCGCGCGGGGGCTTTGTTGATAAACGCGCGGCGGCTGTGCGCGAGTTCGGCGACTTCGAGGCGCTGCGCGAGCGCGGGCAGCAGATCAAGCAGCATACGCTGCGCCATCTCGACAGCTACCTCGAACGCTTCGAGGCTGAAGTGCAAGGCCAAGGCGGGCAAGTGCACTGGGCGGAAGACGCCGACAGCGCGCGCGACATCATTGTGGATATCTGCCGCCGCGCCGGGGCGCGCTCGGTCATCAAGGGCAAGACCATGGCCGGCGAGGAGATCGGTCTGAACCCGGCGCTGGAAGCCGAGTTCGAGACGGTGGAGAGCGACTTGGGCGAGTACATCATCCAGCTCGCCAAGGAGCCGCCCAGCCACATCATCGCCCCGGCCGTGCACAAGACCCGCGCGCAAATTACCCGCCTGTTCGACACTCACCACGGCGGCCAAGGCCAGGGCGAGATCCGTGAGGCACCGGCGCTCGTCGCCGAGGCGCGCCGCGTCCTGCGCGAAAAGTTTCTCGCCGCCGACGTCGGCATTACCGGCGCGAACTTCCTCGTTGCAGAAACCGGCTCCGCGGTGTTGGTCACCAACGAAGGCAACGGCGACCTTTCTTTGACTCTTCCGCGCGTGCATATCGTGCTGGCGGGCATCGAGAAGCTCGTGCCCAACCTGGATGACTGCGCAACACTGCTGCGCCTGCTCTCGCGCAGCGCCACCGGCCAGGAGTTGACCGCCTACACCACTTTCGTCACCGGCGCGCGCCGGCCGCAAGACCCAGACGGCCCCGAGGAATACCACGTGGTGCTGCTCGACAACGGCCGCAGCACCATGCTCGGCAACGAGTTTCACGACATGCTGCGCTGCATACGCTGCGGCGCTTGCCTGAACCACTGCCCGGTCTACAGCGCCATCGGCGGCCACGCCTACGGCTGGGTGTATCCGGGCCCCATGGGCGCGGTGTTGACGCCGCAGTTCGTCGGGCTAGACGAAGCCCGCGACCTGCCCAACGCCTGCACCCTGAACGGGCGCTGTCAAAGCGTTTGCCCAGTGCGAATTCCCTTGCCCGAGCTACTGCGCAAGCTGCGCGAGCGGCAGTTCACGCAGCGTATCGTGGATCCCAAAACGCGCTGGGGGCTGCACCTTTGGCGCTATCTCGCCACTCGCCCCCGGCTGTACCGGCGGGCGACACGGCTGGCCGTGCGGTTTCTGAACCGCATCCACGGCCGCGGCAGCGCGCGTCGGCTACCGCTGGCCGGCGCCTGGAGCGCCAGCCGAGATTTTCCGCTGCCCCAGGGCGATACCTTTCAGGCCCGTTGGCGCAAGGAGCGCAAGCATGGCTGAAGACGCACGCGCCCGCATCCTCGCCAGAGTCCGCGCGGCACTGGCCGATCAAGGACCCGAAGCAGCGCCGCCCTGCTCCGCGACACCGCCACGCCCGCAGTGGGCGCATTCACGCTATCAGCGCTTTCTAGAGCGACTGGAGCGCGCTGCCGCAACGTATAGTTGCCTCGACAGTTGGGGCGAGGTCGTCGTCGCCGTCGATCGTTACTTGGAGGAAAACACCGCACCGCGGCGGCTCTTGATCGCGCCCCATCCCGCTCTCGCCGCGCTGGATTGGCCCGCAGAGCAGGCGCAGTTGCGCGATGAGACCTGCGTGGTCGCGGACTGGCCGGTGGCGCTGTCTTATGCCCGTGCCGGCATCGCCGAAACCGGCAGCCTAGTGCTGCCCTCCTCGCCGGCCTCGCCGACCAGCCTCAATTTTCTGCCCGACCATCACCTCGTGGTGCTGGAGACGCAAAACTTGGTCGACTACCTGGAAGACGGGCTCGAACTGGCG
>JAJUGG010000230.1 GCA_029268285.1 Ectothiorhodospiraceae bacterium
GTCGTGGTTCTCGATGCCCGCTCCGCGCCCGAGTACGCTGGTCAAGACCGCCGCGCCGCACGGGCAGGCCACATTCCCGGCGCCGTCAATCTGGATTGGACCGCCACGATGGATCCCGCCCGCGAACGTCGGCTGCTGCCGCAGGAACAACTCGAACAGCTGTTGAAGGATCGTGGCGTGACGCCCGATAAGGAAGTCATCGTGCATTGCCAGACTCACCACCGCTCCGCCCACAGCTACGTCATGCTGAAGTCGCTGGGGTATGAAAAAGTACGTGGCTACGCCGGGTCGTGGTCCGAGTGGGGCAATCTGCCGGACACGCCGGTGGAAGAGGACTAAGCCCGCCCAGCGTCTGAAGGCGGAGCTACGAGCAAAACGCCGCCCCTGCGGGCGGCTTACAGGGAAATGCAGCGAATAGGGGCCGGCCGAGTAGGGTGTGCCCCCGCGCATCCAGTGTTTGAGCGAAGTCCGGTGCGCGGGGTGCACCAAATGTTTGATTGGAGCCTGGTGCGCAGGCGCGCACCCTGCGGAGAAACGCTCGCGACACGTCCTGCTTTCCTGCAAGGCTCGGCGGCACAAGGGAATAGACCAAGAAGCTGGCCGCAGCGGCGGGAATATAATCCACCGTAGTCCCTCCACGGCAACACACCTTAAATGCAGCTTTCTCCGTGCCTGCGTGGTTTACCCCAGCCTTACGATGTGTGTGAAGCTAGCAGGCGCGTCCGCGGCACTAAAGGTAGGTTTCGCTGTGCTCTACCCACCCTACGATGTTACGAGGAAAGCTGGCGTGCATAAGCTTCAGCCTTCGCCGGTTTCCAGCTGCGAGACCTTGATGAAGTGTTCTCGGTAGTAACGCAGCTCGGCGATGGAATCCTTGATGTCGTCCAGCGCTAAGTGCGTGCTTTGCTTGGTGAAGCCCGGCAAGATTTCCGGCGACCAACGCTTGGCGAGTTCCTTCAGGGTGCTGACGTCGATGTGTCGATAGTGAAAATAACGCTCCAGCTCCGGCATGCAGCGATGCAGGAAGCGCCTGTCCTGGCAAATACTGTTGCCGCACATGGGCGAAGCTTTCTCCGGCACCCACTGACGCAGGAACTCCAAGGTCTGGCGCTCGGCGTCGCGTTCGTCGATAGTGCTACGGCGCACCCGATCGATCAGGCCCGATTTGCCGTGCTGGTTGGTGTTCCATTTGTCCATCGCATTGAGCACTTCGTCGCTCTGATGGATTGCTAATACCGGCCCTTCGGCCAGAATATTCAGATTACTGTCGGTTACCACCGTCGCGATCTCTATGATTAAATCACGATCGGTGTCGAGGCCCGTCATTTCCAGATCGATCCAGATCAGGTTGTCCGGGGATTGCGCCATGTTCAACCGCCTTTGACTTAAAGAGATGATTTCGTGAACGCAGTGTACTCAGCAGAAACACGTCTGCCTATCCTGCGGCCGCGGCGCACCGCGCCCAAGACGGGTGGTTGTCTGCATCTCGCTAAAGGAGCGTCATGACCGAAACGGTACGCGGCCGCGTCGTCGCTAGCTATAGCTCGGACAGCATCGTCGAAGGCCCCGACGGCGAACTGCTACGCTGCCTGAGTAAGCGCAGCGTCGGCAAGCCCTACTGCGGCGATTACGTGCGGTGGCGTCGCACCGGCGAACACGAAGGCGCCATCGAGGCCATCGAACCGCGCCGCAGCTTTCTCGCCCGCCCCAATTACCGGGGCGACCTGAAGGGCTTCGCGGCCAACGTCGACCTGATGGTCATCGTTTCGGCGGTCCGCCCTCCCCTGGATCCGGGCCTTATAGACCGCTACCTCGTCCTGGCCGAAAGCCTCGGGCTCGACGCGCTGGTCTATATCAACAAGATCGATCTGGCAGAGGACGCGGAGCACGAAGCCCTGCTGTCGCAGCTGGCCGAGTACGCTGCCCTGGGCTATCCGACACTGACCGGCAGCACCCAAACCGGCGCGGGCATCGAAGAACTGGAGGCCGCGCTCAAGGGCCGCACCAGCATCCTGGTGGGTCAGTCCGGTGTCGGCAAATCCTCGCTGGTTCAGCGCCTGCTGCCGGATCTGGAGCTGCGCATCGGCGCTCTCTCCCACGCTAGCGGGCAAGGCCGCCACACCACCACTGAAACCACGCTGTATCACCTGGAGACCGGCGGCGATCTGATCGACTCCCCCGGCATACGTACCCTGCGCCTAGGCCACCTCTCCAGCGAGGACATCGCGCAAGGCTTCGTGGAACTTCGCCCCTACCTTGGCCAGTGCCGTTTTGCCGACTGCAAGCACCGCGGCGAACCAGATTGCGCCCTCGCTGCCGCTTACGAGGACGGCAAAATCACCCCGCGCCGCTGGGAGAGCTATCACGAAGTCGTGCAGGCAGAGGAAAAGGACCGGCGCTAGGGAAGCGGCCTGTGTTGCTGCCTGCTATGCAGGAGCAGCCGCCGGCTGCAAATGGCGACGCAGGCGCCACAAGAACCACGGAAGCCGCGATAAGCTGCCCTGCTCCGAAAGGAACTTAGACGAGCTCTAGCCCGGCGGCCATTGCATGCGGCGACCGCCGAGAACATGCAGGTGCAGGTGGTAGACTTCCTGCCCGCCGTCGCCACGGCAGTTGAACACCGTGCGATAACCGCTTTCAGCGATACCCTCGCGCCGCGCTACTTCCTGTGCCACAAGATAAAGATCGCCGATCAGCTCGCGGTCGTTGGGCTCGACGTCATTGAGCGTCGGGATGTGGCGTTTGGGAATAACCAGCACGTGCGTGGGCGCCTGCGGATTGATATCGCGAAACGCTAGCACCGTGTCCGCCTCGTAGACCACGTCCGGCTTTATTTCGCCGCTCGCCATCTTACAGAAGATGCAATCGCTCATCTTCAAGCTCCCTTTTTATTGGTAACTGCGTCGCCCCGCGAACGCGTGCGACAGAGTGCCGCTGTCCACGTACTCGAGCTCGCCGCCCACAGGAATGCCGTGCGCAATGCGGCTGGCGCGGACACCGTGGCTCGCGGCCATGTCGGCGACGTACTGCGCGGTGGCCTCGCCCTCTACCGTGGGATTGGTGGCGAGAATGATTTCTTTCACCTCACCGCCAGCCAAGCGCTGCTCGAGTTGATCGAGCCCGAGCTCGCGCGGACCGATGCCGTCCAGCGGCGACAAATGGCCTTTGAGCACAAAGTAGACGCCGTTGAAATCGGTGGCTTGGTCAAGCGCGTAGACGTCGGCCGGGCTTTCCACGATGCACATCACCGTATGATCGCGCCGCGTGCTGGAGCAGATGCTGCAGCGTTCGTCTTCGGACAGCGCCCGACAGTCCACGCACTCACCGACCTTGTCGGCCGCCGCGACCAGGGCCGAGGCTAAACGACGCGCGCCCTCGCGGTCACGCTGTAGCAGGTGCAAGGCCATGCGCTGCGCCGACTTGGGTCCCACGCCCGGTAGGCAGCGCAGCGCGTCGATGAGGTTCTGTAGCGCAGGAGAGAAGGCCACGGACGCCTCGCTTAGAACGGCAGCTTCATGCCCGGAGGCAGCGGCAAGCCCTGAGTCATGGAGGCCATCTTGTCCTTGCTCTCTTGCTCGAGCTTGCGCACGGCGTCATTGACGGCCGCGGCGACCAAATCCTCGACCATCTCCTTATCGTCTTCGAAGAGCTGCGGATCGATCGTGACCCGACGCACTTCGTGGCGGCCGGTCATCACCACGGACACCATGCCCGCCCCGGCTTCGCCAGTGACTTCCATGTTGGCGATCTCTTCCTGCGCCCGCTGCATCTCTTCCTGCAGCTTCTGCGCCTGCTTCATTAGGTTGCCCAAACCACCTTTCATCATTGACTCCTCAGGTACTGGATTTCGGTTCGATGGTGTTCTCGATCACCTCGGCCTCGAACGCCTCGCGCATAGCGGCCACATTGGGATCGTTATGAATGCTTTCCACCGCCTGGCGCTGGCGCTCGGCGCGCGCCTGCTCGGCCTGCTCGGCGGGGGTAATGCTCTCTACCCGGCCAATTTCGAATTCAATTTTCACGGGCGTTCCGAAATGGTCGCTGAGTGCATTTTCCATGCGCTCCTCAACCAGTTCGCTGCGCAGGTGCGCATGACCCTCTTCGAGCCGCAAACGTACTTTGCCGCCCTCACGGCCAAGCCACTCGCAGTGCATGGCGAGCGCCCGAGCGATCCCTTTCAGGCCGAGGGATTGGATCAGGCTGCCCCAGTGCACCTCGCCGTCGTCTTCGGCCGGTGCAGTCGTCGCAGCGGCTTGCGGCAGCTCAGGGTTCGACGTCGGCGCTTCCTGCGGCGCGGGTTGAGCCGCTCCCGGGGCAGGCCGAGCTTGCTGCGGTGGGCTTGTCGGCCTCGGCGCGGTACTTGGCTGCGGCGGTTGGTGCTGCGATGGCGGCGGCGCCGACGGACGCGCCATCGGCCTCTGCGACGCGCCCGCGGGCGTGGTACCCGAGCCTCCCAGCGAGGCGGGCCGGAACGCCAGCATGCGCAGCAGCACCATCTCGAAGCCGGTGCGCGGCTCCGGCGCCAGCGGCAAGTCGCGGCGACCGATCAATGCAATTTGGTAGAAAAGCTGTATGTCTTCCGGGCTGAGCCGGACCGCCAAA
>JAJUGG010000231.1 GCA_029268285.1 Ectothiorhodospiraceae bacterium
GCATACTGCCCCATCAGTGCGAGGCTGAGCGCCGGATTGAATGTATTTGCGGCGGACAGGCGCTGCTCCAGCGCGCGCAGGCGCGCTTCGTACTCAGCGCGCAAGTCGTCCACATCGGTCTGGGCAAAGGCTAGCGGCGCGGCCAAAAATGCCGCAACGGACGCAGCCGTAATAACGGTACGCATCATCCTAAATCTCCAACACGAATCCTGGTTCAGCGGCCCACGGTAGGCAGGCGTGCAACTAAACGAAGGCAGGAGACGGAGGAGGTCCTCGGGCGCGGCGGCTGCGCCAAGCCGAGCTTATAAGCGCGGGCGCGTACTGTTGCGAGCAAGCCAGAGCACGGAGTGCCGGCAGTGTAAGGGCTTCGGCAGGCGGCGCCGAAGCCTCGAAGGCAGGACCATGGAGGCACACCCAGCACTGATCGCTCTCCGCGCTGAGCCCGTGCGCGCTCTCATGCGCGAGCACGAACAGTTGCATGGTCAACACCAGGACCAGCAGCAGGCTTTGCAGGAAAAAGCGAGGGTGTGGCCGGACCATTACGTTGTTGTCTCGCTAGCCCTAGCGGCTCGCCGAAATGTTATATAGTTTCATTTCCATAGCCAAGCCCTGTTTACCTGACGGCAAATGCGCGGCCGCTTCACGAACTCAAGCCGCCACGCTTTCAGGCCTTCTGCGCCGCAGCTGCGAGCCAGCTACCAAACCGAGCAGCAGCAATGCGGGCAGGAACATCCACTCCTTGGGCGGACGCTCGGTCGCGCGCACGACGCCGGTAATCTCCCAATCAAGGTCGATGCCGGCATCGTGTGCCGGACTGCCGAACGTGACCATATCGGCGATGACCCGGTCATCCTCCCGCCTCAGCATCAAGCCGAGATCCAGCAAGCGCTGCTCGGCTGGCGCTTCCGGTCCCATCGTCAGGCTCGCAGTGCGACGTGCGTAGTCGCCCTCCAGCGTCTCCCCTTCCACGCGCAAGCGCAGCGCCTCGCCGGGTGGCGCGGCTTCGACGACCTGCTCGATCTGCGCGGCCGGCAGCGTTTCGTCGGGCGGAAATATCCGATCCCACCAGAACCCCGGGCGGAACAGCGTGAAGGCTATCAACAACAGTAAAACGGTTTCCCACCAACGCGTGCGCGTGAGCCAATAGCCTTGTGTGGCAGCCGCGAACACCAGTATGGCGACCGTGGCGCTGACCACCACCAAGGCTAAGTCCCACCAGCCGGCGAGCCCGATGAGCAGCAGCTTGGTATTGAAGATAAACATGAAGGGCAACACCGCGGTGCGGATGTCGTAGATAAACCCCTGGATGCCCGTGCGTATAGGATCAGCACCGGAAATCGCCGAGGCGGCGAAAGCCGCCAAGCCCACAGGCGGAGTATCGTCGGCGAGAATGCCGAAGTAGAACACGAACAGGTGAACCGCGATGAGCGGCACGATCAGGCCGTGCGCCGCTCCCAGACTGATGATGACGGGCGCCATCAGGGTCGATACGACGATGTAATTGGCCGTGGTCGGTAGCCCCATGCCGAGCAGCAAACTGATCACGGCGGTGAACAGCAACATGAGGAAGAGGTTGCCGCCCGAGATGAGATCGACGAGCTCGGTCATGACCAGACCAACGCCCGTCAAAGTTACCGTGCCGACCACGATACCGGCCGCAGCGGTCGCAACAGCAATGCCAATCATATTGCGCGCGCCGACGATCAAACCCTCGAACAACTCCGCTGCGCCCTGAAGCAAATGGCCTGCCCTAACGTGCTCGCGCCGGAACAAGGCCAGTAGCGACCGCTGAGTGAGCGCAATCGCCATCATGAACGCGCTGGCCCAGAATGCCGACAGACCGGGCGACAAGCGTTCCACCGTCAAGCACCATACCAGCACAACGACAGGCAGCAGGAAATACAGCCCGCTGAGCAGCGTGGGCAACGGCCGGGGAACCGTCTCGACGCTCTCCGACTCATCCAGCGGGTAGCGCGCCGCCACCCACAGCAGCGCGAGGTACATGATCGCCCCGAGCGCTGCAAGCCCCCACGAGGCGGCGCTGCCGAACACCTCCTTGGTCCAGCCGATACCGTAGTACACCGCGGCCGCGACCAGGGTCAGACCCAAGAAACTACCCACAATCCCCAGCAAGCGCTGGGCCAATGTCGCTTTGGGCCGCGTCAGGCCCTGCATGCCGAGCTTAACCGCCTCGAGATGGACGATGTAAAACAGCGCGAGGTAGGAAATCAGCGCCGGCAGCAGCGCGTGCTTGATCACCTCGACGTAGGAGATGCCGACATACTCCACCATGAGAAACGCGGCCGCTCCCATCACCGGGGGGGTTAGCTGCCCGTTGGTGGACGCTGCCACCTCCACGGCCCCGGCCTTGGTTGCGGGAAAGCCCACCTTCTTCATCAGGGGAATGGTGAAAGTCCCAGTCGTAACCACGTTGGCAATGGAGGAACCGGAGACCATGCCGCTAAGCCCGGACGCAACCACCGCAGCCTTGGCCGGCCCGCCGCGGTAGTGACCGAGCAGCGCATAGGCAAGACGAATGAAGTAATGCCCTGCTCCCGCCCTCTCCAACAGGCCGCCAAAGAGAACGAACAGGAAGACGAAGCTGGTGGAAACGCCGAGCGCCACGCCGAACACACCTTCCGTAGTAAGCCACTGGTGCGACATCGCTCGCCCCAGCGATGCGCCTCTGTGGGCAATCACATCCGGCATGTAAGGCCCGGCGAAGGTATAGACCAGAAACACCAAGGCCACCACCATCAGCGGCGGGCCCAAAGCCCGACGCGTCGCCTCCAGCAAAAGAACCATGCCGACCACAGCGACGATAACGTCCTGCGTGGTCGGTGCGCCGGCGCGGGCCGAGAGTTGCTCATAAAACAGCAAGATGTAGGCTGCCGCAAAGGCTCCGGCAAGGCCCAGCAGCCAATCCGACCAAGGAATGCGGTCAGTGGGCGAACGCCTTCGGGCAGGAAAGGCGATATAGGCCAGGAACAACGCGAAGGCGAGATGTATCGAACGCGCCTGCGTGCTGTTGAATACGCCAAAATCGAGCAGGTACGGCAAGGGCGAAGCGTGCCAGAGCTGGAACAGCGCCCAAGCCAGCGCGACAGCCGGCAGCACACTGCCGGCCCACCCGGTAGCTTGCCGGGCGCCGGTTTCCGCCCCCGCGACCAGGTCTTCCGGCCGGGTATCGACTGAGTGTTTTGCGCTCACCGGCTCGTGCTACTTCAACAAACCTTGCTCTCGATAGTAACGTTCGGCACCGGGGTGCAAGGGGGCGGACAGGCTTGCGGACACCATTTCTTTTTTATCAAGCACCTTAAAAGCCGGATGCAAGCGCTGGAAGGTACTGAAGTTTTCGAAAACACTTCGAGTAACTTCGTAGATCACGTCCTCCGGTACCGAGGCATCCGCGACCAGCGTCGCACCGACGCCGAAGGTCTGCGTATCGTCTGGGTTGCCGCGGTAAAGGCCGCCGGGAATGGTGACGCGACGGTAGTAGGGATTCTCCGCGATCAAATCGTCGACCACCTCGCCGGTCACTTCCACTAGCACGCTGTCGCAAGCCGTGGTCGCCTCCTGAATCGCGCCGCTGGGATGACCGACTGCGTAGATCATCACGTCGATCTTGTTGTCGCAGAGTGCCTGGGCCTGCTCGGAAGCCTTGAGCTCGGAGGCGAGCGCAAAATCGCCGCGAGTCCAGCCGTAGCGCTGCATCAGCAGCTCCATAGTGCCGCGCTGACCGGAGCCCGGATCGCCAATATTGACCCGCTTGCCCTCGAGATCCTCGAAACGCTCGACGCCCGCGTCCTTGCGCGCCAGCACCGTGAACGGTTCCGGGTGCAGGGAAAACACCGCGCGCAGGTCCCTGTACGCGCCCTGCCCTTTGAACTCGCTCCCGCCTTGGTAGGCGTAGTACTGCCAGTCCGACTGCACGATGGACAGGTTCAGGTCGCCTCCGCGCATGGCGTTCAGGTTGTAGATCGACCCTCCCGTGCTTTCCACGGAGCAGCGAATCCCGTGCTCGGCGCGGTTACGGTTCAACAGGCGGCAAATCGCGCCGCCGGTGGGATAATACACGCCCGTCACGCCGCCGGTACCGATGGTCACGAAGCGCTGTTGCGCCGCCACCGGGTCGGGGCTCGCCGCCAGCGTCAACAGCGCAGCGGGCAACACCGCACGCATCAGCTTTGCAAACACCATGGCCGCTCCTTGTCGTATGCCTCCGGCAACAATGGGGACACCGCTGCGGCTGCCCGAATGGGCGCCCGTTACGGCAGCGCTCATCCGCCCACTTGCAACAGGAATCGGACCCACATCACCAGCAGCACCACCATGCCGATGGCGAATGCCAGAAAACGATGAGTCACGTTGTTGTAGGTCAGGTGAATCAGGCTGTGCGCGACGCGCGACAAGGCGAAAGCCCAAGCCAAACCCACCTGCCAGTCGTCCGCTTGCTCGGTGACGAGCATCAGCGCCGCCAAGGCATAGAACAAGATCGGCAATTCCAGCAAATTGCTGTAATTGTTGGAGGCTTGGGCGACGCGCGGCGGCACCGGATCGGCGCTGCGCACACGGAAATGGCTCATGCGGACA
>JAJUGG010000232.1 GCA_029268285.1 Ectothiorhodospiraceae bacterium
ACCTTGCTGGTGGTTTTGGCGCTCCTCGTGCTTGGCGGAGATACCATCAAAACCTTTTCCGTCGTGCTGCTGGTGGGCATTCTGATCGGCACCTTCTCGTCGATTTACATTGCGAGTACCGTTACGTTGATGCTGGGCGTGTCCAAAGCCGACCTGATGCCGCCGGAAAAGGAAGGCGCCGAAGAAGCAGAAGAACTGCCCTAGAGGTAGGAGTAGACGGCAGTATTAAGAGGCGCTTTCGCGTCCGAGTATGGGGGTAGGGGTGCCGGCAACACGCCCGCCCCTCGGGGCAGGCGAAGCCGCTCTTTTTAGGCGCGCAGCGCTAGCAGTTCGGCGGCCTTGACGGCCTCACTCGTGATTCGCCGGCCAATCGCTGTTGCGCTCGATTAGCCCTATCGCTTCCGCATCGATTTCCTCGCCCGGTATATTCCGCCCGCCTTCGAACCATTCACCCAGATCGATCAGGCGGCAGCGTTCGCTGCAGAAGGGGCGATAGCGCGATTCCGGCGTCCAGGGCACCGGGGTGTTGCAGGTTGGGCACTTTACAGTAGTCATATTCGCTAGGACTTTCGTTGGGCGCTAATGTTCCTACATGGAGCACAGGCTTAGTTCGAACTCCACGTCCGCATCCACGGTTACCGGCCGTTCCCGCGGATCTTCCATGCCAAGAAAACGGATCGTGATGAAGTGCTTGCTGCCGCTGATCTCCGGATAGCATCCGGCTTCTGCGGGTAGGGCGACCCGAATGAGCTGGCAATTGCTCTGCCGCTCCAGCGGTTGCTGAAAGTGCCCGCCCTCGGCTACGCAGTTGCGGGGGTGGGCGCTGTCGCGCAGAACGGAGAGGATGAAGCCACAGGCCGACTGTAGTAGGGCTACACGCTCGCTCCAGCGCGTGAACGACTCGGCGCGTTTCGTGTAGGGCAGACGTAACCAGTGCTCGAAGGCGGGCAGATCGAAGCTGCAGGTGCCGCCGGGTATGCCGCTGCGCTGCGCAACGGCTGCGAGGAGTTCGTCCGCCTTCAGTTCCTTGGTCGGCAAAGCCAGTGGCGAGCGCAGAGACTCCGCTAGTTTTCGCGCCTGCTCGAGCAGCTGGCGCAGCTTGTCGTGGTCAATGTTTTGAATGTGCTCCAAGGGTTGTAGCACGCTGATCTGCCGCTCCAATTCCTTGATGAATTCGCTGCGAAGATCGCTGCGCGCCGACAGTACCGCGATGAGGTCCGTCAAGGCGCTGATGGCTAGGCGGCTGTGCCATTCGTCCTCACCACGGCGGCCGGCGTCGAACTGCGCCAGGAGGAACTCGATGCGCAGCAGCGTGCGTAAGCGTTCAGTGAGCGGTTGCTCGTAAATCGTTAAGGCGGAAGACGCCATCCTTGATCCTCGTTCGTTCCCGGAGCGGCCTCATTGTGGCCCAGGGTATTCGAGAACGTCCAGCAAGGAAGCGCGCGATGGGCGCAGATCAGGGCTGCGTGGTTGCGAGTGCCGTATAGCGGTGGTGGAGCGCTTCGACCTGCGGTCGCAACGCTCGTAAGGAAACCGTATTGTCGAGCACGTCGTCGGCCCGAGCCAAGCGTTCGGTGCGACTGACTTGCGCAGCCAGAATAGCTCGAGCCTGGGCCTCGCTGCTGCCGTCGCGTTGCATGACGCGTTGGATTTGGATGTCTTCCGGCACATCGACAACGAGAACGCGGTCAGTCAGCGCGTCCAGCCCGGTCTCGAGCAGCAAAGGGGCGATGAGGATGGCGTAGGGGCCCCTGCAGGCGTCGAGCTGCTCGAGCAGGCGGGCGCGGATGAGGGGGTGCAGAATGGCCTCGAGACGCTCCCGTGCTTTTTCATCTGCAAACACCCGCTCGCGCAGTTTGCGCCGATCCAGCGCCCCGGCAGAATCGAGCACTTCGGGCCCGAAGGCATCGACGATTTGCTGCAAGCCGGAGGTTCCCGGCTCCACAACTTCCCGGGCAGCGACATCGGCATCTATGGTGGCGACGCCGAACTCCGCGAACAAGTCAGCCACCGTGGTTTTACCGCTGGCAATGCCGCCGGTCAGTCCTATCGTCAGCATTAGCTTAGTCCTACCATCTGCATGTAGAAAGCGACGATCTCGTCTTGCCACATCAGCGCCAGCCAGCCCGCGGCCGCGAGATAAGGGCCGAACGGAATAGGCAGGTTGCGGTCGCGCCCTAGGCTTACGATCAAGGTAATGCCAATGGCCGCGCCCACAAGGGAGGACAACAAAATAACCACTGGCAAGGCCTGCCAGCCGAGCCAGGCGCCGAGCAATGCCAGCAACTTGAAGTCGCCATAGCCCATGCCTTCCTTGCCGGTCAGTAAGCGGAACAGGTGATATACCAGCCAGAGGCTGAGATAGCCCGCGGCAGCACCGATAATGGCTTCGGCGGGGGGGACGAACACGCTGCCCAGGCTAAGCAGCAAGCCGAGCCAGAGAAAGGGTAGGGTGATGCTATCCGGCAGGATCTGGTGATCGATATCAATGGCGCTCATAGCGATCAAGGCCCAGGTCAGCGCCAGGGCAGCCAGCATTTCGATGCTGAAGCCGAAGCGCCACGCCACCGCAGCGGAGACGATGCCGGTGAACAGCTCAATAATCGGATAGCGCTTGGAGATTGCCGCCCCGCAGCCCCGACAGCGTCCGCGCAGCGCCAGATAACTTAGTATCGGAATATTTTCCCAGGGGCGGATGCGACGCTCGCAGTGGGGGCAGGCGGAGGGCGGCCACATCAGGTTGAAGCGCGGCTGTGCTGCTGCGGCGGCCTCGTCCCCAAGGAACTCCTGGCATTCGCGACGCCAGGAAGCTTCGAGCATCTTGGGCAGGCGATAAATGACGACGTTGAGGAAACTGCCGACCATCAGGCCGAAAACGAAGACTGCGGCCACTAGGGCCGCAGCATTCTGCTCGAGATAATAAAGCACGCTTATACCACTTGGCCGAGCTGGAAGATCGGAAGGTACATGGCAATGACGAGACCGCCGACCAAGACTGCCAGCAGCACCATGATGAAGGGCTCAATTAGGCTGCTGAGGCTGTCAATGGCGTTGTCGACTTCTTCTTCATAGAAGTCCGCCACCTTGGACAGCATGCTGTCGAGAGAGCCGGCTTCTTCGCCGATGGCGACCATTTGCACCATCATGTTCGGGAACAGGCCGGTCTGCTTCATGCTGGTCTGCAGCTGCTGACCGGAGGCGACCTGCTCACGCATGCCCAACACGGCCTTCTCGTAGACCGAGTTGCCGGTGGCGCCGGCAACCGAATCCAGCGCTTCGACCAAAGGCACGCCCGCGGCGAACATCGTGGCCAGGGTGCGGGCATAACGCGCATAGGCGGCCTTGTTGAGAATGTCGCCGATCACGGGCAATTTTAGGGACAGCTTGTCCAGCGCTTCGTTGAATGCCCGCGAGCGCTTCTTGGCCTGCACGAAGGCGACCACTACCGCCGCGATGCCGCCAAAGATGAGGTGCCCCTGCGCGCGGAAGGCGTCGGAGAGGTTGAGCACCATGCGGGTAAAGGCCGGTAGGTCCGCGCCGAAGCCGGCGAACAAGGACTCGAACTGCGGAACCACCCAGATCAGAAGGATGGCGGTGACCACGAAGGCCACGACCAGCACTGCCGTCGGGTAGAACAGCGCCTTCTTGATCTTCTTCTTGATCGATTCGGTCTTTTCTTTATACGTCGCGATCTTGTCGAGCAGCGTGTCGAGCACACCGGCCTGCTCGCCCGCGTTGACCAGGTTGCAGACCAAATCGTCGAAATACTGCGGGTGCTTGCCCAGCGCTTCAGCGAGGGCAGAGCCGCCTTCCACGTCGGCCTTGATGGTCAGCACCAGGTCGGCCATGGACGGGTTTTCGTGACCGCGACCGATAATCTCGAACGCCTGCACTAAGGGCACGCCCGAATCCAGCATGGTGGCGAGCTGGCGCATGAAAATGGCGATGTCGGCCGCGGTGATTTTCTTGCTGCGCCCCCCAAACAGGGAGGACTTCTTAGTGACGCGCTTGGGCACGATGCCCTGGCGGCGCAGCTCCGCTTTGACCAAGTTGGCGTTGGCGGCCTGCAACTCGCCAACCACGACCTGCCCACGTCGATCCGAGCCTTTCCAAGCGAAGGTGGCTAGTTTTTCTGTTTTGGTTGCCATTGTTTAGTCCCGAGTGACACGGTTGATCTCCGCAAGGCTGGTGACACCCTGTTTCACCTTGCGAAGCCCCGAGGTGCGCAGGTCCGCGATCCCCTCAACGCGGGCCTGATCCGCCAGCTGCATGGCGTTGCCGCCCTCCATGATGATGCGGCCCATGGCTTCGGATACAGGCATCACCTGATAAATACCGACGCGGCCTTTGTAGCCGTCCGCACACTGGTCGCAGCCCTTGGGGCCGTAAAGCTGCAGCCCTTCGAGCTCGTCTTCCTTGAAGCCTTCCTTGAGCAGCGCCTCGCGCGGCACTTCCACCGGCTCCTTGCAGTTGTTGCAGAGTCGGCGGGCTAGGCGCTGAGCAATGATCAGGCTAACCGAGGAAGCGATGTTATAGGGTGGTACGCCCATGTTCGCGAGGCGGGTGAGCGTCTGCGGCGCGTCGTTGGTG
>JAJUGG010000233.1 GCA_029268285.1 Ectothiorhodospiraceae bacterium
CCCCTCCATGGCAACACCACGCATTCAGCGCTGTCTTTCTCCGTGTCTCCGCGGCTTAAACAATATTCAATTTTGCTGTTGCACCCTGTTCTAGCAGCACATTTCCCGTCGCCAAACTAAGATGTCTAGGGAGTTGCCATTCGCTGCCGGTATTTCCTAGAATCCTCGCAGTGACGCTTACTAATGAAAAAGGACAAGGAATGTTCCCCTCATTGTCTGCAGCTGTGATTTCCACAGTAATGGCTGCACTTGTCTTCTTCCTGCCAATTGCAGACGTGTACGCGATGATGTATGCGGCGGCGTTATTCGATGGCGCAGAAGATCACCTGACGTTGTTTTACGCGTACATTTATGCCGTGCCTGCGGTGCTAGGCGCCGTTACGAGCTTTGTTCTAGGGGTTGTAACGCTGAGGATCCTAGATACTAGTCGGTTCGGTATTAGCGTCATAGTGCCTTGCGTCACGCTCAGCGTGTTGTCTACGTTTGTAGGGCGCTATCATTTTGACGAGGCGTTGGTTTTTTGTGCCGCTGTTATTTTTGCTGTCTTGTTAAGGATGAAAATAATAAGGAGACAGGATGTCGAAACCGAAGATTCCCTACAGGATGCCTGATAGCACAAACGGAAAGATCCGTTTCCTATGCGAGCTTATGCAGGTTCCGCCTATCTTCTCTGATGTTCCGGAGGAGAGTGCTTATACGGTGTTACGGGACACTGTTCTTTATCACCATCTAGATCGCCTGGATCGAAGAAAGGTGATGATGTCCATCAATGCTCTGTCGGCTCGTCAACGCCAAGCTTTGACAGTGAAAATACTAGATCCTCTAGTCTCACCATATTGGGGGCTTTGGGCTCTAAAGACTGAGGAGCTGTTTAGTCATTACGACTACTTCGACGCTGTAAGCGAACTCGGGAGTCGAGTAGGGCTAACCTTTAGCGGTCTGAGTGGGTACGACGCCATTAGGAAGTTACGAGCAGCTAGTGCCGCGCATGCTCGCGGTGTTGTTCTTACCGCGCTGGTCTGGGGGTTTTACTGGTTAGCTGATGGCACAAAGACGGTGATTGAAGAGGAAATCTTCCGTCGTGCAAGAGCATAGCGTCGCCCCTGTCGTTATCTCGTCAGTGGCCTTTCGTTTCTACCTGGCAAGCTGGTATAGGCTTGCCAGGCTTCTTGCGGCCCCGGTCGTGGCCGTGTTCCTGGCCGAACAGGAATTGCACATCGTGTTGGCGATTATTATCGCCATAAGCACAGTTTTTCTAGTCGGAATATTGCCGGAGGTAGTCTCTCGATTTACCGCTGAGAAGAGGATTATAGCTGAGGTAAAAGCAGGGCAGTTGATTCTAGATTTGGAACGCCGCTACCAATACACATTGACTGAAATTCGTGGGATTGAGGCGAGGAACTCTTTTTGGCCGGGGTTGAAGGGTATCATCAAGCTCAATACAGCGCATGGCGTGCACATAATAAAAACGGGAATCGACCACCCTCCTATGTTCCGCTTTCTGAACGAGCTGGGACGTGGGCGCTAAGGCGGCTATTGAAGGTAGCCACCGAGTTCATGCAATAGATTCTAGGGTTAAGGTCTTGTGCCAACGTCACCGCCGTTACAAAGGACGGTGACGCTGTGAGCTTGCCTTCAAACTGCGACGAATGCTCCGTGTCTCAGTGCCTCCGTGGTTCCATTAATTCGTCGAAACAACAGCGACATCCCGCTCGAGCAGCCAGTCCCTGACAAGCGGCCAGATCTCCTGCTGAGCAGGTTTGCTGACGACGATGCCGGGGTGGTCGTAGTCCATCTCGAAGCCATTCCGGCGGCCGGCGGCGATGAAGCGTTTGTCGGTGCTGGCGAAGTGGCCGATGAGCTTTTCGCAGCCGGCGGTAGGGTCGACTTTATCGCCGAGGCCGGAGATGGCGAGTGCCGGTGCTGTAATTTTACGTAGCGCTTGACGTAGTTCCGGGCGGCGACGGCCTTCGGTGACCAGTCGGATGGCGTCGTGCATGGCTTCCGGGGGTTCGTCGCGCGGACCCAGGCCCAGGCGGCGCGCCGGAAAGCGGCCTAACAATGCAGAGATGCCCCGGGTAGCCAGGCTGAAGGGCGGGTGCAACGGGCGTTTGCCGACCTCGAACTGCGAGCCGAACAGCACCAATCCGGCAACGCGAGCCGCATCCAGCGTTTCCGCCGTGGCGCGGGCGGATAGCACGCCGCCGAAGGAGTGTCCCATCCAGAACGCCGGCCGACCCCACGTCTCTTCCACCCGCGCCTGCACGCGCGGCAGATCGAGCCGCAGATGCTCTTCCAGCCCCGGCCGCGCGCCGCAGCCGGCTTCCCGGCGCTGCACGATCAAGCCTGGAAAACCCGCTTCGGCAAGGTAGGCAGCCAGGCCTATGCCCTTGTCCGACAGCCAGAACGGCCGCCCCGTGAACATGCCGGGCATGTAGACGATGGGCGAGCGTGGCTGCTCGGCGGCGACAAAAGTAAGCAGTATCCGGCCGCCGTCGTCGGCGGTGAGGGTTTCCTCGCGGGTGGCGGGGGTGTTGTTTGTCGTCACTGCAGTGTTGATCCTTTTTCTCGTCAGTAACCACGGAGGCACTGAGGCACGGAGAAAATCATTCTGATCTGCCTTTCTCCGTGCCTCAGTGCCTCCGTGGTCCAATAACAGGCCGAGCCGGTAGGATGCGCACTACGCACCTCCAGCCGAGCAGACCGGCGGTGGTGCGATACGCACCCTACGGAGAAATGCTCGCTACACGCCCTGCATTCTCCTGCGAGGTTCGGCGGCATCAAGGGGTTGTTCAAGACTCCAGGCCCGGTGGCATGCATAACCCTCAGCGGCTCACCACCCCGGGCCACACAACAAAAGCATTGCCTTTCTCCGTGCCCTCTGTGCCTCTGCGGTTCCTCTTAAAACCATCCTTTATAGCCACTTCGATCTAGGCCCGAATTCCGCCTTCTTGCCGGCGAAGTTGGCGCGCAGGGCGCGGCGGTAGTTGTCGCTCACGAGGATGCGTAGTTGTATGGCGCGTTCGTTGCGGAAGGCGCGGCGGGCTTTGGCGTGCCAGTTGACCTGGAACAGGCGCTTGGTGCCGGCCATGGCGTCCGGCGAGCGCTCGGCGAGGCGGCGGGCGCGCTCCATGGCGGCGGCGAGCGGGTCGTCGGCGACGCGGGTAACCAAGTTGAGGTCTTTGGCTTCTTCGCCCGACAGCACAGTGGCGTGCATGGCAAGGTCTTTCGCGATGTCGAGCGGCAGCAGTTCGCGCAGGGTCAGCGTGCCGGTGAGGTCAGGCACCATGCCCCACTTCGACTCCATGATGGAGAGCCGCGCATCCGGCGCGCAGTCGCGGAAGTCGGCGGCCAGGGCAATTTGGAGCCCGCCGCCGTAGCAGTGGCCATGCACCGCGGCGACCACGGGTACGGGCAGTTCGCGCCAGCACCAAACGGCCTCCTGGAAGGTATTGCGCGTCTTGAACGGGTTGCGCATGAAGGCTCGTGCGACGCGCCAGGGCTGCTTGGTTGCGCTCGGGAAGTCGAGGCCGGCGCAAAAAGCCTCACCTGCGCCGTGCAGCACTACGGCACGGATGTCGCGATTGCGGCGAATGCGGCGCGCCGCATCGATCAGGCCGTCCAGCATGTCGAGGGTCAGGCCGTTGTACTTGTCCGGACGGTTCAATGTAACGACGGCGATCGGCCCGTCGAAGGCGAGATCGATGTTCTTGCTCATGGTGACTCCGAAGCAGGTTTGAATGCGGTGTTCGCGCCGACCGCCTGCCAGGCGGCGGTGGCAAAGACGTCGCGGTAGCGGTCCGGGCCGTGCGGTACGCGCCCAGCAAGCCAGGCGCGGGTGTAGTCCTGCACCGGCCCGATGATGAGCGGGCGGTACAATTCCAGCGGCAGGTTTTTGAGCGTGCCGCTGGCCACGTGCGGGGAGAGCCAGGCGCGTAACTTCTGGAATTGCTCGCGGTTGGCCGCGGTGAGCTTGTCGGCGGCTTCGCCGTGTATGACCTGACCGCGGGTTTGCAGAATGAAGCGAGCCCAGTCGGGGTTGGCGCTTACCCAGTCGATGTAGCTGTCGACCATGGCCTGGATGCCGGCACGGGCGTCGCCGGCCTCTGAAAGGCGCTGCAGCAGGGCCTGCGAGAAGTCTTGCAGGCCTTGCAGAAATAGCGTCGAGGCGATGCGTTCCTTGTTGCCGAAGTGGTGGTACAGGCTGCCGATGCTGGCGCCGGAGCGGTCGCGGATCATCTCGATGGTCGTGCCTTCCACGCCATGCTCGATGAAGCAGGCCAGGGCGGCCTGAAGGATGTCGCGTCGGCGCTGTCCGCTGCGTGCTTGACTTTTGCTCATGATAAATAGAATTCTATTCTAGAAAATTATTCTAGCATAGGTGATCGTCATGAGCAGCATCCCGCCCGTCCTGCGTCTTTATCGCCGCTTTGCGCGCTTTCCTGGTGGCAAGGGGCTGTTTGCCCGCGCCGTCTGCTGGCGCGCGCCCTACTTCGGCACCATCCGCCCACGCGTGGAAGCGCTCGACACGGGGCGCAGTGTCTGGAGCATGCGCAAGCGGCGCGCGGTGCACAATCACATCGGCAC
>JAJUGG010000234.1 GCA_029268285.1 Ectothiorhodospiraceae bacterium
AGTGGGTGGGAAACGGCTCCGCTAATCTGGTCAAGCGCGCGCTGACCGGCCGCATGGACGGCGACGTCGAGCCTGGCCTGCTCGAGTCGGCGCTAACGAGCTTTTTCGCGCACTACGAGTCGGTGCTGTGCTTTAACAGCAGGCTCTATGACGGCGTCGAGGCGGCGCTGGCGGATTTAAACGCGCGCGACCTGGCGCTGGCAGTGGTCACCAACAAGCCTGAGCGCTTTACGCTACAACTGCTGGAAACGCTGGGGCTCGCCGGGCGCTTCGCAGTTGTCGTCGGGGGTGATACCCTGTCCGAGAAGAAGCCGCATCCTGCGCCGCTGCTACATGCTGCGGCGCGCCTCGGCGTAGGGCCCGAGCGCAGCCTCATGGTGGGCGACTCGCGCAACGACGTCGAAGCCGCGCGTCGCGCGGGGATGCGTGTGGTTTGCGTCCCATACGGCTACAATCACGGCGAACCGATTGAACAAGCAGCGCCGGACACCGTGGTCGAGAACCTCGGCGAACTGGCGCAGCGATTGAACGAACGATGATGAGTCTGGTCACTCCCTATCAATACCGTATCCGTGGTCAGGAGCGATGGCGTCGCTGACGAGTGCTCAGTACGTCTTCGTTTCGGCGGAGCGTGTCCGGCAGGCCTGAAGCGGGCGCCGGCACGCTCTCTATCACGGGAGTGATCATGAATCAGGAACAATTCGAAGCCCTCGGAGCCGAGGGTTACAACCGCATTCCTTTGGTGCGCGAGGTCTTGGCTGACCTCGACACCCCGCTCAGCACCTATCTCAAGCTCGCCAAAGGCGCGTATTCCTTTTTGTTCGAATCCGTGCGCGGTGGTGAGAAGTGGGGCCGCTACTCCATTATCGGCCTGCCGTGCCGGCAAGTGCTCAAGGTCTACGGCCAGCGCGTTGAAGTGAGCCTGGACGGTCGCGTGGTCGAGGAGGCCGAGATCGAGGATCCGCTCGCCTGGGTCGAGCAATTCCACGGTCGCTTTCGTGCTGCACCGGCGCCGGGCTTCCCACACATGCCGCGCTTCGTCGGCGGATTGGTCGGTTACTTCGGCTACGACACCGTGCGCTACATCGAGAAGCGTCTCTCGCGCTGCCCGAACCCGGACGAGATCGGCGCGCCGGACATCCTCTTCATGGTCGCCGACGAAGTGCTGGTGTTCGATAACCTCGCCGGCCGGCTGTACCTAGTGGTGCAGGCCGATCCGAGCGAGGCGGGCGCCTATGAGCGGGCGCGCGAGCGACTGAACGAATTGAGTGCGCGCCTGCGCAGCGTGGGCAGCGTCTATCCGAGCGCACGGCCGGCGCGCGTGGTGGCGGAGGAGGATTTCCGCTCCGGCTTCACCCAGGAAGGCTTCGAGGCCGCGGTCGAGAAGATCAAGCACTACATCACCGAAGGCGATGTGATGCAGGTGGTGCCCTCGCAGCGCATGAGCGTGCCGTTCGGTGGCGAGCCGCTGGATCTCTACCGAGCGCTACGCTGTACCAACCCTTCGCCGTACATGTACTTCCTCGACCTGGACGAGTTTCAGGTGGTCGGCTCCTCGCCGGAGATCCTGGCGCGGCTCGAGGACGGGCGCGTAACAGTGAGGCCGCTGGCCGGCACTCGTCGGCGCGGCGTTGACGAGGCCGAGGACAAGGCGCTGGAGGAAGAGCTGCTCGCCGATCCCAAGGAGATTGCCGAGCACCTGATGCTGATCGACCTGGGGCGCAACGATATCGGCCGCGTGTGCGAGACCGGCACGGTCGAGGTCACCGACCAGATGGCCATCGAACGCTACTCCCAGGTCATGCACATCGTCTCCAATGTCAGTGGCAAGCTGAAGGCGGGATTCACGCCTATCGACGTCCTGCGGGCGACATTCCCGGCCGGTACCGTGTCCGGCGCGCCCAAGATTCGCGCCATGGAGATCATCGACGAGGTCGAGCCGGTCAAGCGCGGCATCTACTCCGGCGCGGTGGGCTATCTCTCCTGGAACGGCAACATGGATACGGCGATCGCGATCCGCACCGCCGTGATCAAAGACGGGCAGCTTCACGTGCAGGCCGGTGCCGGCGTCGTGGCCGATTCGGTGCCGCGCCTGGAGTGGAAGGAAACCTTGAACAAGGGCCGCGCCATTTTCCGCGCCGTTGCCATGGTCGAGCAGGGGCTCGATCAACCCGAGCAGGAGTAACCGCCATGCTGCTTATGATCGACAACTACGATTCCTTTACCTACAACTTAGTGCAGTACTTTGGCGAACTCGGCGCGGACGTGCGGGTCTTCCGCAACGATGCCATCGGCGTGGCCGACATCGAGGCGCTGGCGCCGGAGCGCATCGTTATTTCTCCCGGCCCCTGCACGCCGAATGAGGCTGGCGTCTCGCTCGAAGTCATCGAGCGCTTTGCCGGCCGTATTCCTTTGCTCGGGGTATGCCTCGGTCATCAGGCTATCGGCCAGGCCTTCGGCGCGCGTGTGGTCAAGGCCGGGCGCGTCATGCACGGCAAGATCTCCGATGTGCGCCACCGCAACCTCGGCGTGTTCTCCGGCCTGCCCGATCCGATGGTGGCAACGCGCTATCATTCTCTAGTGCTGGAGAAGGAAAGCCTGCCGGATTGCCTGGAGATCACGGCCTGGACCGAGAATCCGGACGGCAGCATGGAAGAGATCATGGGGGTGCGCCACACGCAGTTGGATGTCGAGGGCGTGCAGTTTCACCCCGAGTCGATCCTGACCCGTAACGGCCACGACCTGCTGCGCAATTTTCTAGCGCGCCCGCGCCAGGCGGCATAGACAACGAGAGACTGAATCATGGATATCCAGAGCGCTATACGCCGCATAACCGAAGGCAGCAACCTCAGCAGCGAGGAAATGGGCGCCGTCATGCGCGCGATCATGACCGGCGAGTGCACGCCTGCGCAGATCGGCGGCTTCCTGGTGGGGCTGCGCATGAAGGGTGAAACCGTGCCGGAAATCGCCGCGGCCGCGCAGGTCATGCGAGAGCTGGCGACACGCGTTGAAGTGCGCTGCGAGCACATGGTCGACACCTGCGGTACCGGCGGCGATGCACAGGGCACGCTGAACGTCTCCACCGCCGCAGCCTTCGTGGTGGCGGCCGCCGGCGGTAAAGTAGCCAAGCATGGCAATCGTTCCGTCTCGAGCTCCTCGGGTAGTGCCGATCTGCTGGACGCCGCCGGCGCCCGGCTCGATCTTGCGCCCGAGCAGGTCGCGCTAGCCATCGAAGAGGTCGGGGTCGGCTTTCTGTTCGCGCCGCGGCACCATTCAGCAATGAAGCACACGATCGCCCCGCGGCGAGAGATGGCGGTACGCACGCTGTTCAATGTGCTTGGGCCGCTCACCAACCCGGCTGGCGCGCAGAATCAGCTTTTGGGCGTCTACAGCGCGCAGTGGCTGCGACCAGTCGCCGAGGTGCTGCGGGAACTGGGCAGCGAGCACGTGCTGGTGGTCAATGCCGAGGACGGGCTCGATGAAATCAGCATCAGCGCCGACACGCACGTAGCCGAACTCAAGAACGGCGAAGTCAGCGAGTACACGTTGACGCCCGAGCAGTTCGGGATTGCGCGCTCGCCCTTGGATGCCATCAAGGTCTCGGATGCGCAACAGAGCCTGGCGCTCATTCAAGGCGCCTTTGCCGGCGAGCCCGGTCCCGCCGCCGACATCATTACCCTGAATGCCGGAGCTGCCATCTATGCCGCCAACCTGGTCGAGAGCCTGGAGGCGGGCGTAGAGCGGGCGCGGGAGCTGTTGCAGAACGGAGCGGCGGCCGAGAAGATGGCAGAATTCGTCGCGTTCACCCAACAGTTTGGCGAGTAAGGTCATGCATCTGGATACCCCGGACGTACTGAAGAAGATCCTGGCGCGGAAGGCCGAAGAGGTTGCCGAGCGTTCCCAGCGCCTGGAGCTTCCTGCTATTGCCGTCGAGGCGGCACAGGCGCCGGCGCCGCGCGGTTTCACCGCCGCGCTACAGCGGAGAATCGAGGCCGGTGGGGCGGGCGTTATCGCCGAGATCAAGCGCGCATCGCCCAGCAAGGGCATCATTCGCGAGGATTTCGATCCGCCGGCGATTGCGCGCAGCTACGAAGCAGCCGGAGCCGCCTGCCTGTCGGTGCTTACCGACCGCGACTTCTTCCAGGGCGACGACGCCTTCCTGACCCAGGCGCGTGAAGCGACCGCGCTGCCGGTGCTGCGCAAGGATTTTATCATTGCGCCCTATCAGGTCTACGAAACGCGCGCCTTGGGAGCCGATTGCATGCTGCTCATCGCGGCCGCGATGGGGGACAGCCTGATGCGCGAGCTCTATGAGCTCGGGCGGGAAATCGGCCTGGACGTGCTGGTGGAAGTGCATGACGAGCAGGAACTGGAGCGAGCCCTGGCGTTGGAGCCGCAGCTCGTCGGTATCAACAACCGCGACTTGCGCACTTTCGAAACGGATCTGGACAACACGCTGCGGCTGGCGACGAAGATTCCCGCTGGCGTTACGGTGGTGACCGAAAGCGGCATCTATACCCGCGAGGAGGTCGAGCACATCCGGGCGCATGGCGTGCATGGGTTTTTGATCGGCGAGAGCTTCATGCG
>JAJUGG010000235.1 GCA_029268285.1 Ectothiorhodospiraceae bacterium
ATCCAAGGCCAGGCGAAAGTGCCGAGCCAGGCGGTGATTTCAGCGGTGGTCAGGGGCACGGCTTAGGTTGTTCCTCGTAGATTGTTCGTTTCACCACAGAGGCACGGAGGAAGGCACATACAGGGAGAAGAACACCTGTAGGAGCGGCGACCTCGCCGCGAATCGGGCCGACCGCCGGGCAGGCTGTCTCGCCGCCGCAGGCGGTGCGTGATACGCACCCTACGGCTTCCGTGCTTTGCGTGTGTGCCGTGGCGAACCCCGCTCATTCGCGGCCAGGGGCCGCTCCTACTCCTTCTCCGTGTCTCCGTGCCTCCGTGGTTTTTCGAAACGTTACGGATACCCCCGCCTATCAAAGCCCATACCGCACCCACTCGGGGATGTTCGCGAACAGGCCCTGGGTGAAGTCCATCAGCACGTTCAGCATCCACGGCGCGGCGATGAAAAGCGTCAGCGCCAGCACGGCAAGCTTGGGCACGAAGGAAAGCGTTTGTTCGTTGATCTGGGTGGCGGCCTGGAACATGCCGATGAGGAGGCCGGCGCCCAGGGCGGCGAGCAGAATCGGGGCGGCGATGAGGATGACCACCGTCAGCGCCTGTTCACCGAGTTGAATCGCAAAATCCGGGCTCATGCGCGCTCACCTATCCGAAAAAGCTGGAGGCCAGCGTACCCATGATGAGCGACCAGCCGTCCACCAATACGAACAGCATGATCTTGAAGGGCAGCGAAATGATCATGGGCGAGAGCATGAGCATGCCCATGGACATCAGCGTGCTTGCCACCACCAGGTCGATGACCAGGAACGGCAGGAAGATAATGAAACCGATCTGGAAAGCCGTCTTGAGCTCACTGGTGACGAAGGCCGGAATCAGCACGCGCAGCGGCACCTCCTCGGGTGTAGCCACCGGCGCGACGTCGGCGATGTTCATAAACAGCCCGATGTCGTCCTCGCGCGTCTGCGCCAGCATGAAGCCGCGCAGTGGCGCGGCCGCGGCACGCAGGGCCTGCTCGGGCCCGATCTGCTCTTCCAGATAGGGCTGCAGCGCAACCTCGTTCATCTCCTCCAGCACCGGCGTCATGACGAACAAGGTGAGAAAGAGCGCGATGCCGATCAGCACCTGATTGGAAGGCGTGGCCGCCGTGCCCAGCGCCGTGCGCAGTATCGAAAGGACGATGATGATGCGGGTAAAAGCGCTCATCATCAGGATCGCTGCCGGCAACAACGTCAGCAGCGTCATGATGACGAGGATCTGGAAGCTGAGACTGTAGGTCTCGCCGCCGTCCGGCCCCGTCTGTACGGTTACCGCCTCGAGCGCGCCCACTTGGGCAAACGCCGAGACCGGCAACAGCATCAATAAGAAGAATAAAACTCGGCGCATCAACGCTTCTCGTCGGGTTGCCGCCGCATCAACTGATGCAGCTTGTCCGCGAACGGGCTCTGCCCGCCTTCACCGCCGCGTGGAGGCTCATCCACCACCGGCTCGTCGAAGACATGCAAAGTCTGTACCCGCCCGGGCGCAACGCCCACGAGAAGTTGTTTATCCCCTACCTGCATCAGCACCGCCTTCTCGCGGTTGCCGAGGGAAACGGCCGACAGCACGCGCATCTGGCTGCCGCCGCGCGCCTGCAGGCCGTTGAGCCGACGCAGCAGCACCGAGAGGCCGACGATCAGCCCAACTACCACGGCAAGCCCGAAGATCAGCCGCAACAAGCTGCCGGCATTGACTTCCGGCGGCTGCTCGGCGGCAAGGGCCGGCAGCGCCGTCAACAAACCGACGGCAAGCGTCGCAAGGCCGGCGCCGAAGCTACGCAGGCGCATCATTTGAGCTTCTTCACCCGCTCGGCGGGGCTGACCACATCGGTAAGCCGTATGCCGAAGCGTTCATTAACCACGACCACCTCGCCGTGGGCGATGAGGGTCCCGTTGACCATCACATCCAGCGGCTCGCCGGCAAGACGGTCCAGCTCTACGACAGAGCCCTGGTTGAGCTGTAGCAGATTGCGAATGCTGATCCGGGTCCGGCCGATTTCCATCGACAAGGTCACCGGAATATCGAGGATGACGTCAAGGTTCGCATCTTCGTCGGCGGCGCGGCTGTCCGGCTCCTCCACCAAGCGTTCGAACTCGGCGGTTTGCACGCCCTGCTCTTTCTTCTCCGCCTGCGCCTGCTCGGCCATGGCCGCGGCCCAATCCGCTTCCATCTGTGTATTCTCGCTGTTGTCGCTCATGTGTCCTTCCTCAGATTGGGAATGACGCCCCGCTCCGCTTGCCGCGGAACCTGCTTGGTAATCTTGACGGCCGCATTGCCGTCGCTGACGCCGTAGCGCCCTTTAAAGACCGGCACGTCCTCAGCCAGGAGCAGCACTTCTTCCGGCAGATCCACCGGAATGATGTCGCCGGGCCGCAGCTTGCGCAGGTCGCGAAGCGTGATCTGAACTTCGGTGAGCACGCCGGATAGCTCCACCTTGGCGAGCTTCATCTCCTCGCGCAGGGATTTCGTCCAGCGCTCGTCGACTTCGTTGCGATCGCTCTGCACGCCGGCATCGAGCAGATCGCGTATCGGCTCGATCATGGCGTAGGGCAAGGTCACATGCAGGTCGCCGCCACCGCCGTCGAGTTCGATGTGGAAGCGGCTCACCACCACCACTTCGCTCGGGCTGACGATGTTGGCGAACTGCGGATTGACCTCCGAGCTCTGGTACTCGAACTCCAGCGGCAGCACCGGCCGCCAAGCCTGCTTCAAGTCCTCGAAGGCCTGCTTGAGCACCAGGCGGATGACCCGCTGCTCGGTGGCGGTGAACTCGCGCCCCTCGATCTTGGTGAAGAAGCGCCCATCGCCGCCGAAGAAATTGTCGACGATGATGAACACCAGCTTAGGGTCGACAACACACAGGCCCGTGCCGCGCAACGGCGGCACCTTCACCAGGTTGAGGCTGGTGGGCACGTACAGGGTGTGCACGTACTCGCCGAACTTCATCAACTCGACGCCGCTCACCGAGACTTCCGGCGTGCGGCGCAGCATGTTGAAGAGGCCGATGCGGAACAAGCGCGCGAAACGCTCGTTGATCATCTCCAGCGTGGGCATGCGCCCACGCACGATGCGCTCCTGCGAATTGAAATCGTAGGAGCGAACCTCGCCGTCGTGGCCGTCGCCGCCCTCGGTATCGACTTCGCCGCCGTCTATGCCGTGCAGCAGCGCGTCGATTTCGTCCTGGGTGAGAATGTCCTGCGCGGCCATGGTTACTGCATCACGAAGCCGGTGAAATAAAGCTGCTCGATCCGGCCCTTGGCGCCGACCTGCTCGAGAATGGCGTTAACAGTGTCCAGCGCCTCCTGGCGCAGTGCTTCTTTGCCCTCGCGGGAAGCCACGTCGCTGTACGTCTTGCTGCCGAGCAGCAGGATCAAGTCGTTGCGGATCACCGGCAGGTGCTGGGCAATCTCGGCCTCGACGCCCACAGCGCGCGTCATCAGTTCGATATTCGCCTGCAAGTAGCCCATGCGACCGTTGCGGTCGAAATTGACCACCAGCGGCTGCTCCAGCGGTATGTACACTGGAGCCCCAATGACCACTTCTTGTTCGCTCTGTTCGACACTGGCCGCATCTCTTCCGGCCGGCTCTCCGAACACGCCGCTGAGATAAAGCCCCAACGTCAGTCCAGAGCCCAGGAACGCCGCCACCAGGACGATGAGCAACAACACCAGTTTCGACAATCCCGCCTGACCCGGCGCAACTTTCGCCATCGGCTAAGCCTCTTCCACAATCTTGACCTTATTCTTTACTTAGGACGGCTAGCCGCCCCGATTCTTTAATCCGCACTGCCAAGCCCACCCATCGGAGCCGGTGCGATTTGCTAGCAGCTGCGCCCGGCGTGCAGGGCGCCTCCCACGAGTGCTTTCTACCCCTTCCCCTGAGCGCCTTCCACCGACCGCTAGACAGTTCAGACGTAGTGGTCCACCAAACCGCGGCCAGTCAGCGGGGTGCTATGCTCGATCACGTCGACCTCTTCTACCTCGCCGGCGGCAGCCGAGGAACCGCCCGCACCCGCTGCAGCCCGTTCTTCACGCTGCTGCTGCTGTTGCTGGGAGACATTCACGTCCACTGCGCTGAAGCCGGCGTCGGCCAACATGCTGCGCAGGCGCGGAATCTCGGCTTCCACCACGTCGCGGGTGACGGCGTGATGCGCCTGGATCTGCACACTGGCTTGGTCATCCTGCAGATTGATACGGATCTCCAGCGGCCCGAGGTGCGGCGGGTCGAGCTGTATGCGCGCCTGCTGCAAACCTTCGCGCACGCTCCACACCAAACGCTCGCCCAGCGCCTCGCCCCAGCCGTTTTGCTGCACCGGCGTGCTCACAGTGAACTCCGGCACCTTTACCGCGGCCGCATCCGCCTTGGCGGCACTCTGCAACGCGCTCTCGAACCCGAGCGCACTCTGCAGTTCGGCCGCCCCGTCGGCCTGAACTTGCATCAA
>JAJUGG010000236.1 GCA_029268285.1 Ectothiorhodospiraceae bacterium
CCCCTGGCCGCGAATAAACCCGCCTGCGAACGCCGCTCAGCCTCCTTCGCACGATGCCTAGACGGCGCGCAAACGGTGCAATGCGGCTAACGCCGCGATTGCACCTTACGGGGACAGGCCGCCAATTATGGCTGCCACGGCTACTTCGAGCCGCTGGCCGCCCTGATTTTGCGCTGATACTCGGTCATGCGGGCCATGTAGCCTTCGTAGTCCTGAGCTTTCGCACGGAACTTCTCCAGCGTGCCCGGGTGGGTGGTAATCAGGAAGCGCTCTTCGGCGAGACCCTTAACGACGGCTTCGGCGACATCGTCGGTCGTTACGGCATCCTTTTGTAGATAGGCCGACTCCGCGATCATCGGTGTGGCGACGCCTTCCGGGCACAGCACGGAAACGCGGAGGCCCTGGTCTCGGTAGGTAAAGCCGAGCCACTCGGCAAAACCTACGGTGGCATGTTTGGTCACGCCATAGCCGAGGCTGCCGAACTCGTTGAGCAAGCCGGCCGCCGAGGCGGTAACCAATAAATAGCCTTCGCCGCGGGCGAGCATGTCAGGCACCACATGCCGGGCCACCCAGATGTGGCTCATTTGGTTGATGGCGACGATTTTGTCCCAGTCTTTCTGCGGCGAGTGGATATCCATCTTGAAAGCGACGCCGGCGTTGGACGCGAACAAATCGATGCGGCCTTCGTGAGTTTTCACGTCTTCTACCAAGGCCCTGACGCCGTCTTCTGTGCTGATATCCGCGCGTACGAAGCGGCCGTCGATGGGATCGCTCTGCAGCAGTTGAGTATCGCTGCGAATATCCGCGAGCACCACTTTGGCGCCTTCCGCCGCAAAGCGCTTCGCCAGCCCATGCCCAATGCCGCTGGCGGCGCCCGTGACAACGGCGACCTTACCGTTCAGTTCCATGGCTTGATTCTGCTCCTTACTCGTCACTGAAGTTCATTAAGTGATGGGGATTAAGATTGCATTTGGTGGCTTTGGCTGCTTCTGCAGGCGTTGCAGCACATGGTACCAGTACCGGGGCCAGGGGATTGCTATCGAAGGTCGATGCGTGATTTTGCCGGGTGAGCTCCCGCGCACCATGGATCGATTCCCTGCGGTGCGCTGGCGTGCACCCCGCGGATAGTTAGGCTGGAGCGCGTAGCGCCGGACGCGGCAATAGCTCGCCTCGCGCATGAATATCGAGAGTCGCTTGCGTACCTGAAGGGATAGGGCTTGATGCGAGGGTTGGCCCGATTGGTAGTAAAGAAAACCGGTGAGGGGCAGAGACTGCTCCCTCACCGAAGGGCCGGATAAGAACGGCTTTCGCGCCGTCTTCTCGTTGTTGTAAACGCTTCCCTTGGGCTTCCTGCCCTGGTGCCTACCTTGGCGGCGCGCTTCCTTTCCCGGTCCTTCGGGTCACCTGTTTGGTGTGGATAAGTTTTCCATTATTGTTCCCTACGGTCTGTAGGAAATTTCATACAAACGCTGTAGGAAAAATTTCCCTTCTGTTGTGAGGGAATTGCTTCAGGCCAGTAATAGCAACGCGGCGTAACCGGCTAAGCCTAAGGCGAAGGGTAGGAAGCGGCTTTTTCGCTCCTCCGGCAGTTCTTCCTTGAGAACGTTCAAGATCACGCCGCCGGCGATGAAGGCGAACAATGCGCCGGTGGCCGCCGCACTGATTTCGGTGACCAAGCCCAGAATCCACCCTACGACAATGGCTGCGGCCAGTACCCAGCGTGCTCGGTGGTGATAGGCCTTGCGGTGATCCTGGCGAAGCCCGAAGTCGTTGACCAGGAAGTGCAAGCCCATGGCAATCCCGAAGAAGACGAGACTGAGCGTATCCTGGTCGTCGCGATGCACCAGCAAGTAGCCGATGAGGAGGTTATAGACGGCAAACGAACCTATGTGGATCCAGAACACGCCGTTGCTCGTCGAGCTCTCGGCCAGATGCTCGTCGTGATCGCCCGGCTGTTGGCCGCGGTCGGCTTGGTGCTTCTTGACGACACGTTCCAAGCCGTAGAACACGGCTAAGCCCGCCAAGGCGAGCAGGTAGGCGTGATGCTCTAGGTATCGGAGCAGGTCGCTATCGTTGTCGATGCTCTCCTGGGCTTCCTGCAATTCAGGAAAGACATGGATGAACACGTAGGCGACGGAGGTTCCGCCAGCTAGAGACAGCCAACGGCTGCGGGGGACGACATGCAGAAAATGCAGCTTGCCGGCAAAAAGATGGATGCTGACGAAAACGGCGATGATGAGGGCTTGTGCGGCTATCACTCCCTGCCCCGACTGGAAACGGCTACCAGCCCCTTTGATTGGGACAGGAGCCAAGTCATGCAAACGCATGCGGAAGCCTATCCGCGCAGCAACATCTCCCGCGATGCTTCAGAAACGTTCCAGCTCTGGATGAGGCAGTTGCCCGTGGTGCACATGCATGCCGCCGAACTCGGCACAACGAGAAAGGGTCGGGATGTGCTTGCCTGGGTTAAGCAGTCCCTGTGGGTCAAAAGCGCGCTTGAAGGCGCGGAATTGCTCCAGCTCCGGTGTGGCGAACTGCACGCACATCTGGTTGATCTTCTCCATGCCTACGCCGTGCTCGCCGGTAATGGTGCCGCCGACCTCGACGCATAATTCCAGAATCTTGCCGCCGAACTCCTCCGTGCGCTGCAATTCACCCGGACGGCTGATGTCGTAGAGGATGAGCGGGTGCAGGTTACCGTCGCCGGCGTGGAAAACGTTGGCAACGCGCAGGCCGTATTCCTCGCTCATCTGGTTCATGCGCCCGAGGACGTAAGCCAGATGTTTACGGGGAATGGTGCCATCCATGCAGTAGTAGTCGGGCGAGATGCGTCCGACTGCGGGGAAGGCGGCTTTGCGCCCGGCCCAGAAGCGTCCGCGTTCGGCGTCGTCGCGCGCCAGTCGAATCTCGTCGGCGCCCTGCGCCTCCAGCAAGGCGATAACTTTTTCCAGTTGCTCCTCGACCTCCAGCGGATGGCCGTCCAGCTCGACCAGGAGGATGGCGGCGGCTTCTACGGGGTAACCGGCATGGACGAAATCCTCGGCCGCGCGAATGGCTGGGTTGTCCATCAGTTCGAGGCCGGCCGGCACGATGCCTGCGCCAATGATCCCGGCCACCGCGCCGCCCGCGGCTTCCACCGTCGGGAAGGCTGCTAGCAGCGCCCGCGTGATGGGCGGTTTCGGCAAGAGCTTGACGACGGCTTCGACCACTACGCCAAGCATCCCTTCAGAACCGATATACGCGGCTAGCAGGTCGTAACCCGGCGCATCCGGCGCCTGCGAACCTATGGTCAACAGCTCGCCTTCCATGGTCACCACCGTGATCTCCAGCACGTTGTGCACGGTGAGGCCGTACTTTAGGCAATGCACGCCACCCGCGTTTTCCGCGACGTTGCCGCCGATGGAGCAGGCGATCTGGGAGGAGGGGTCTGGTGCGTAATAAAGGCTGTAAGGCGCGGCGGCCTCGGAAATGGCGAGGTTGCGCACGCCGGGCTGGACCCGTGCCGTACGCCGTGCGACGTCGATCTCCAGGATGCGATTGAACTTGCCGAGGCTCAGCAGCACCCCCTGTGGATGGGGGAGTGCGCCGCCGGACAAGCTGGTGCCGCTGCCGCGCGCGACCACCGGCACGTCCATTTCACTGCAGGCGCGAAGCACAGCCTGCACTTGCTCTACTGTTTCGGGCAGCGCCACGACCAAAGGCAATTCTCGATAGGCGGAGAGGCCGTCGCACTCGTAAGGACGACGTCCGGCCTCATCGACGATAAGGCCTTCCGTGGGAAGCAATGGCATCAACCGAGCGATTAGCGCTTCGCGGTCGACCTGAAAGCGGGTGTCTTCGGGGCGATAGTGGGACGTGGCAGGCATAACAGGACTGCTTGGTGGTTTTCTTCGAATCTAGCAGATGAGGCGGCGGCGTCAAAAGTGGCGGTCGCTGAGATGGAGGGTGAACCGCGGAGGTAGACGGCGGTTCTTGTGTAGGAACGGCGCCTCGCCGCGAATCTTCCGGAAGAAAAACCACTGGGCCGCAGAGCGCGCAGAGTTTCATGGAGGGAAATATTGATAGTCCTCTATCTTGTTTATCTGTGGGTCTCCGTGTCCTCTGTGCCTCTGTGGTACTCCATGTTCTTGGTGGCGAGGTCGCCGCCCCTGTAGGTGATCTATTCAGTTTTCAATTTACGTTCGTCAAACAAAAAAGGCGCCCGAAGGCGCCTTTTGTTTCGAGCCGAAACGGCTTATTTGTCTTCGACTGTCTGGCCGGCGAGATAGAGCCAAGTCTCGACCACGGTGTCGGGGTTGAGCGAAACGCTCTCGATGCCCTGGTCCATGAGCCAGCGGGCCAGTTCCGGATGGTCGGATGGGCCCTGGCCGCAGATGCCGACGTACTTGCCGGCCTTGTTCGC
>JAJUGG010000237.1 GCA_029268285.1 Ectothiorhodospiraceae bacterium
GGTCGGGCAGCCGTTGACCAGGGCGAGATACTCGCGCTTGACGCTGCGCGCCTGCAGTTGTTCGACGAGGCGCTTGTGGGCGGGCAGGGTTTTCGCCACCACCATGAGCCCGGAGGTGTCTTTGTCGAGGCGATGCACGATGCCGGCACGCGGCACCTCGGCAAGCGCGGGCGCATGATGCAGCAGGGCATTCTGCGCGGTACCGGCGCGATTGCCGGCGCCAGGGTGGACTACCAGGCCGACCGGCTTGTTCAGGACCAGGATATGCGCGTCTTCGTAGACTACATCGAGCGCGATGGCCTCGGGCTCGACATCGCCCTCCTGCTCTACCTGCCCCACCACGACGACGGCCTCGCCGCCAAGCACTTTGTCGCGCGGGCGCAGTTGCTTGCCGTCCACGGTCACGCCGCCTTGGCGCACCCATTGCTGTAGGCGGCTGCGGGAGAAGTCTGGAAACAGCATGGCCAGCGCCTGATCTAGCCGTAATCCCCCGGCCTCATCCGGCACGACGGCCTCCAAGCGCACCTCGCTCATGCCGCGCTAGCCTCGCTGCCAAGCTTCTTGTAGGGTGCGGCATAGCCGCCGGGGTCGTGCAGAACGCCGGCACTCATTCTAGAATGATCGCCTCGACAGGCAGGTAGATTGCGCATGAGCAAGTTGGTCAGATTCTCTTGGGTGCCTTTGGTGATCGCATTGGCCGGTTGCGCCTCTAACGGCGACGAACGCCCCGATTACGCGCAAGAGCGCCTTCCGGCCGCGGAGCTGTACGAGCAGGCGCAGCGCGCGGCCAGCCGGGGCGAGTACACCACGGCACTGGAGCGACTGGAAACCCTGCAATCGCAGTATCCGTTCGAAGACTACGCAATTCAGGCGCAGCTCGACACGATTTACGTCAATTTCCGTGCGGAAGAGCCGGATGCGGTCATCGCTTCGGCAGACCGCTTCATTCGCCTGAACCCAACCCATCCGCGCGTTGATTATGCCTACTATATGCGCGCCTGGGCCAATGTGCTGCGTGGCGCGGACCTCCTATCGCGAGTGTTCCCGACCGACCGCTCGTTGCGCGACCCGGAGCCCCTGCGCCAAGCCTACGCTGATTTCCGGCGCGTAGTTACCGAGTATCCGGACAGCGAGTACGCTGAAGACGCCAAGCTGCGCATGAAGCGCCTGCGCGAGCAACTCGGGCAGCACGAGCTAGCCGTAGCCCGCTACTACCTCGACCGCGGGGCCTATGTCGCCGCCGCCAACCGCGCCAAAACGCTAATACTGGATTACCAAGACACCGCGCTCGAAGACGAAGCGATGGAAATACTGGCTGAAGCCTATGATCGGCTGGAGCTAGGGGATCTCAGGGATGAGGTGCGGGAAGTGCTGCAGCGCGGCGAGGCATCGCGCTGAAAGGCCTTTATCGTAGGTCCGACTGAGAAAAGTCGGACCTACGAAGAATTCCGGCCTGGACGCTCAAATCGCGTCCTGATCGACCTCACCGGTGCGAATACGCACGGCCTTCTCAACCGGCGTCACGAAGATCTTGCCGTCGCCAATCTTGCCGGTATGGGCGGCAGTGACGATGGTCTCGACGCAGCGATCGACCTGATCGTCCACGACGACGACTTCGAGCTTCATCTTGGGCAGGAAATCCACCACGTACTCGGCGCCACGGTAAAGCTCAGTATGGCCTTTCTGGCGTCCGAAGCCTTTTACTTCTGTTACGGTCATGCCGGTGATGCCGATCTCCGACAACGCCTCGCGCACGTCGTCGAGCTTGAACGGCTTAATAATGGCTTCGACCTTTTTCATTCTGCATTCCCCGCACTTATAGATTAACCACAGAGACACAGAGGCACAGAGAAAAGCGCTCTCCAGAACGCCTCTGCAGGCGCGGCGACCTCGCCGCGGATAACCGTAGGGTGCGTACCGCGCACCGTTTGGTCAAGATGCGATGAAAGCGCACCCTACGGTCCATCTTAGCGGGCCTTCCGCCGGCCGAGAATGCCGGGACCGGGCCCTACCCGAGAAGTGCTATGGGCACTCCATGCCTCTATGGTCGCCTTAAGCGTTAGCCGCTGAAGAACTCGTTCATGCGCGCGCCGATTTCGGCCGGGGAGCGCACCGTCGCGACACCCGCAGCTTCCAGTGCCGCATATTTGTCCTTGGCCGTACCCTTGCCGCCGCTGATGATGGCACCGGCGTGGCCCATGCGCTTGCCGGGCGGCGCGGTAACGCCGGCGATATAGGCAACCACCGGCTTACGGACGTGGGCCTTGATGTACTCGGCGGCCTCTTCCTCGGCGGTACCGCCGATCTCGCCTACCATGACGATGCCCTTGGTCTGGCGATCGGCCTCGAACAGCTCCAGGCAGTCGATGAACGACATGCCGTGAATAGGGTCGCCGCCAATGCCGACACAGGTGCTCTGGCCGAGCCCGACATCGGTGGTCTGCTTGACCGCTTCGTAGGTCAGGGTGCCGGAGCGCGACACGATGCCGATCTGGCCGGGCTGATGGATGTGCCCCGGCATGATGCCGACCTTGCACTCGCCCGGCGTAATCACGCCCGGGCAGTTGGGGCCGATCAGGCGCACATCCGGATAGTTGTTCAGGGTTGCCTTGACCTTGAGCATGTCCAGAACCGGAATGCCCTCGGTGATGCAAGTAATGACCTTGATGCCGGCATCGGCCGCTTCAAGGATCGCGTCGGCCGCAAAGGCCGCCGGTACGTAAATCATGGTTGCAGTGGCGCCGGTCGCTTCGACGGCGTCATGGCAGGTGTTGAACACCGGCAGGCCCAGGTGCTCTTCGCCACCGCGCCCAGGGGTCACGCCGCCCACCAGCTGCGTGCCGTAAGCCAGCGCCTGCTCGGAGTGGAAGGTGCCCTGATTGCCGGTGAAGCCCTGACAAATCACCTTGGTGTTTTTGTCGACAAGAATACTCATTACTAATACCTCGCTTCTATCCGGCTAGGATTTCTGGACCGCAGCCACGACTTTTTTCGCAGCATCGGTGAGGTCGTCGGCAGGGATGAGGTTCAGGCCGCTGTTTTTCAGCAGCTCCTTGCCCTTTTCGACGTTGGTGCCTTCAAGGCGCACTACCACCGGCACCTTCACGCCGACTTCCTTGACCGCGGCGATAATGCCCTCGGCAATCATGTCGCAGCGAACGATGCCGCCGAAGATGTTGACCAGAATGCCTTCCACCTTGGGGCTGGACAGGATCAGCTTGAAGGCCTCGGTCACGCGCTCTTTGGTCGCGCCGCCGCCCACATCGAGGAAGTTGGCCGGGTCACCGCCGTGCAGCTTCACCACGTCCATGGTCGCCATGGCGAGGCCGGCGCCGTTCACCATGCAGCCGATGTTGCCGTCAAGGGTGATGTAGTTCAGGTTGTGCTGATGCGCCTGAACCTCGGTCTCATCTTCCTGGCTGGTGTCGCGCATGGCAGCGACTTCTTTATGCCGCCCAACGTCCAGCGCGTTGTCGTCCAGGTTCACCTTGGCGTCCAGCGCCAGCAGGCTGCCATCCTTGGTGACGATAAGCGGGTTGATCTCGATCAGAGACAGATCGTTGTCGACGAAGAGCTGATACAGCGCCTGCATGATCTTGGCAAGCTGACCGACCTGCTTGCCCTTGAGGCCGAGCGCAAAGGCCATCTCGCGGCCCTGGTAGGGCATCAGCCCCGTAATCGGGTTGACCTGCACCGTGTGGATCTTCTCCGGCTCGGTGGCGGCGACTTCTTCGATATCCATGCCGCCCGCGGAGGAACCCATGAAGACGATGCGCTTGCTGGCGCGATCGACCAGCGCGCCGAGGTAAAGCTCGGTTTCGATGTCGAGCCCCTGCTCGACCATTACGGAGTTGATGGGCAAGCCCTTGCTATCCGTCTGGTGGGTAACCAGCCGCTGACCCAGGAGCGAATTGGTGAAGTCCCGAACTTCCTCGGCGCTCTTCACGACCTTGACGCCGCCGGCCTTGCCTCGACCGCCCGCATGCACCTGTGCCTTGACCACCCAGACGCTCCCACCGAGCTTCTTGGCCACCGCCTGTGCTTCGTCCGCGGACCGGGCCACATCGCCCTCTGGAATAGGAATGCCGTACTTTGAGAAGAGTTGTTTTGCCTGGAATTCGTGGAGGTTCATCGATCCAGCTCCCTGTGTGAAGAAGGCGTCATTCTGCGCCAATCGGTACTGCAACGCAAAAAGACAACTGTGCACTAAAATACCGCCAAGACCAGCGTCGGTGGGGCCTGACGGGCTGCGATACAATGCACAAAACATGATCCCCGCCCTTGCGCGGGACAGCCACAGGGGCACAATAGGCCTATGGGACGCCTGCTTTTTCTAATACTTCTCGTTGCCGCGGGCATATGGCTGTTCAAGCGCCTAAA
>JAJUGG010000238.1 GCA_029268285.1 Ectothiorhodospiraceae bacterium
AGCTCCTCATCGACGATGAAATCCTCGGGTTCGGCTTTGAGCCGCGCGGTGCCGAGCGGCGCACCGTGCGCACGCGGTAGTTTCTCGAGATCGTCGCCGAGCATGGCTACTCCACCAGCACCACGGCCATGGCCGCGATGCCTTCGCCACGCCCCGTAAAGCCCATGCCTTCGGTGGTGGACGCCTTGACGCTGACTCGATCCAATGCAATGCCAAGATCCTCGGCCACGTGCTGCCGCATGGCTTCGCGGTGCGGTGCAAGCTTAGGTCGCTGAGCGATCACCGTCGCATCGACGTTGACCACCCGCAGCCCCAGATCATGCGCACGTGCGACGACCTGACGCAGTAGGCCGCGGCTGTCCGCGCCGGCCCAGGCGGCATCGGTGTCTGGAAAATGGCTGCCGAGATCGCCCAGGCCGCAGGCACCGAGCAGGGCATCCGTAATCGCGTGCAGCAGCACATCGCCGTCGGAGTGCGCAACCACACCGTGTTGGAACGGAATGCGGACTCCACCAATGACGACATGGTCGCCTTCGCCGAAGCGGTGCGCGTCAAAGCCTTGCCCGATTCTCATGCGGCATGCCCCTGGCTACGTAGAATCGCCTCGGCCAGCGCCAGATCGCTGCGCCGAGTCACCTTGAGATTGGTCGCGCCGCCCTCGACCAGGAGCGGCTGGTATCCGGCCGTCTCCATCGCCTGCGACTCATCCGTTACCTGCGCTTCCCGCTCTATCACGAGTTCCAGTGCGTGATGGAGAACCTTTAACGGGAACATCTGCGGCGTTAGCGCATGCCAAAGTCCGTCACGGCTGGCGGTGTCCCGTACCCGACCGCCGGCTTCCTGCCGTTTCAGGGTATCGCGTACCGGCACGGCCAGTAACGCGCCATCGTCCCGGTGCAGGGCGGCGGGTATCAGCCGATCGAGCTCTTCACGGGTAATGCAGGGCCGCACGGCGTCGTGCACCAGCACCCAATCCTCGTCATAGCCTGCCTCGAGCAAGAAGCTCAAGGCCGCGTAGACCGAGTCGCTGCGCTCGGCGCCGCCTCCGACGCGATGCAGAGGTTTTTCATGCCGATAGCCCAGCCTATCCCAATGCGGGTCTTCGGCGGCAAGCGCCACCACCCCGCCGTAAACGGCCGGATGATTGAGCAGTGCGTCGAGCGACCATCGCAAAATGGGCCGATCGAGCAGTTGAAGGTATTGCTTGGGTATCTGCGCACCCATGCGCCGGCCGATGCCGGCTGCCGGCAGCACGGCCCAAATGCGGGGGACGCGATTCATTGCTCTTCGATCACCTGGTAGAACATTTCACCCTCCTTGATCATGCCCAATTCGCGTCGGGCGCGCTCTTCGAGGGCTTCGAGGCCGCCTTTGAGATCGCGAACCTCGGCTTCCAGGGCTTCGTTACGGGCTTTTAATTGTGCGTTTTCGCTGCTCTGCTGCGCGACCTCGGCTTCCAATTGCCAGACGTCGCGCAAGCCGCCATCACCAAACCAAAGCGCACCCTGCAGCAGCGCGAGCAGTATAACCAGCACCGCAAACAGGGCACGCATAAGGCGGCTCGCTTAAAGCTTGCGCTTCAGATTGGGAAAGGCGTTGACGCCGGCGTAGCGAGCATCGGCACCGAGCTCTTCTTCGATACGCAGCAGCTGGTTGTACTTGGCCACGCGATCAGACCGGCACAGCGAGCCGGTCTTGATCTGGGTGGCACTACTGCCTACCGAGAGATCGGAGATGGTGGTGTCCTCGGTTTCGCCGGAGCGATGCGAAACAACCGCCGAGTAGTTGGCCTTACGCGCTAGTTCGATCGCGTCCAGCGTCTCGGTGAGCGTACCGATCTGATTGACCTTGATCAGAATCGAGTTACCGATGCCCTTATCGATGCCTTCCTGCAGAATGCGGGTATTGGTGACGAAGAGATCGTCGCCCACCAGCTGCACTCGGTCGCCTAGCTTTTCGGTCAGCAGCTTCCAACCTTCCCAATCGTTCTCGGCCATGCCGTCTTCGATGGAGATGATCGGGTACTTGTCGACCAGCTGCGCCAGGTAGTCGGCGTATTCGGCAGCACTAAAGCGCTTGCCCTCGCCTTCCATATTGTAGACGCCATCCTTGTAGAACTCGGAGCTGGCAACATCGAGGCCGAGGTAGACCTGTTTGCCGAGGCTGTAGCCGGCCTTCTCGACCGCCTCGCGGATGGCCTCCAGCGCCGCCTCGTTGGACGGCAGATTCGGCGCGAAGCCGCCCTCGTCGCCAACCGCCGTGCTCAAACCGCGGCCGGAGAGCACTTTCTTGAGCGCGTGGAAGATCTCGGTGCCGCAGCGCAGCGCTTCACTGAAGCTATCGAAGCCCACCGGAAGCACCATGAATTCCTGAATGTCGACGTTGTTGTCGGCATGAGCGCCGCCGTTGAGGATGTTCATCATCGGCACCGGCAGCTCATAGGGGCCGCTGGCATTGAGGTAACGGAACACGGCCTGGTTCTGGTCGACGGCCGCGGCACGGGCTACGGCAAGGGAGACGGCCAGGATGGCATTGGCGCCCAAACGGCCCTTGTTGTCGGTGCCGTCGAGCTTGATCATCTTCTCGTCGATAGCGCGCTGCGCGTCCGCGTCCATGCCGACCAGCGCACGGGCGATCTCGCCGTTAACATTCTCTACGGCCTTGCGCACGCCCTTGCCGAGGTAGCGATCCTTGTCGCCGTCGCGAAGCTCGACCGCCTCGCGGGTGCCGGTCGAGGCGCCGGAGGGAACGGCGGCCCGGCCGACAACGCCACTGTCAAGCAGGACATCGGCCTCTACGGTGGGGTTGCCGCGCGAATCCAGAATCTCCCGCGCATGGATCGCCTTGATCTTTGCCATCTCCAGTCGTTCTCCCTAGCTAAAATCGAAATGCGTTCCCTGGGGGCTTCACTTGCCCCAGACAGACGGCCGCCGACCGCAGCGGCCGTCTCAACTTACAAGCTAATTCTAGAGGTCCTGCTCGAGAAAACCCCGCGATTTCACGGCTTCATCGAGCACTTTGAGCGTCTCCAACAGCGCGCGCATGCGCGGCAGCGGCCATGCGTTGGGGCCGTCGCTGAGCGCCTTCTCCGGCTCGGGGTGCGTTTCCATGAATAGGCCGGAAACGCCCACCGCCACGGCGGCACGCGCCAGCACCGGCACGAACTCGCGCTGGCCGTCGGACGCACTGCCCTGCCCGCCGGGCAGCTGCACGGAATGGGTGGCATCGAATACCACCGGGCAGTTGGCTTCGCGCATGACCGCGAGCGAGCGCATGTCGGACACTAGGTTGTTGTAGCCGAAGGACACGCCGCGCTCGCAGGCCATGATGCGGTCGTTGCCGACTGCTCTCGCCTTCTCGATCACGTGCTTCATGTCCCAAGGCGCGAGGAACTGGCCCTTCTTAATGTTGACCGGCTTGCCCTGGCGCGCCACGTTCTGGATGTAGTTGGTCTGCCGGCAGAGGAAAGCCGGCGTCTGCAGGACGTCGACCACCGAAGCGACTTCCGCCAAGGGAGTATCCTCGTGGACGTCGGTCAGCACCGGCACGCCGATTTGCTCACGCACCTTCTCGAGGATGCGCAGCCCCTCTTCCATCCCCGGGCCACGAAAGCTCGAATGCGAGGAGCGGTTAGCCTTGTCGAACGAGGACTTGTAGATAAAGGGCACTTCGAGCTCGGCACACAGCGCCTTGAGTTCGCCGGCGGTATCCAGCGCCAGTTGCTCGGACTCGATGACACAGGGGCCAGCAATCAGGAAAAAAGGCTGATCGAGGCCGACCTGAAAACCACATAAATCGAAAGACATGACTGCTCCCAGCGGCCTTATTCGGCCGCCGTCGTTACGCTGTTTTCCGCGCGCTTTTCATGCTGCTCGGCAGCCGCGCGAATGAAGCCGGTGAACAGCGGGTGGCCGTCACGCGGCGTGGAAGTAAACTCCGGATGGAATTGACAAGCCAGGAACCACGGATGTTCCGGCAACTCGACGACTTCCACCAGCGAGCGGTCGATGGACCAACCCGAAAAACGCATGCCGGCCTTCTTCAACGCCTCGAGATAATGGTTGTTGAATTCGTAGCGATGGCGGTGCCGCTCGGATATCTCCTCGGCACCGTACATCTTCGCCGCCAGCGAGTCGGGCTCCAGATGGCATTTCTGCCCGCCCAACCGCATCGTGCCGCCGAGATCGGAGTGTTCACTACGTACCTCGCGCTGCCCTTCTTCGGTCATCCACTCTGTGATCAGCGCGATCACAGGGTGCGGGGTGTCGGTGTCGAACTCGGTGCTGTGCGCCCCCTCCAGGCCGGCCACGTGGCGCGCGAA
>JAJUGG010000239.1 GCA_029268285.1 Ectothiorhodospiraceae bacterium
GGCCTATTCCTTCCCACTGGCGGCGGTCACCAGCGCAACTATCACCATGTACCGCCTGACCGGCGGCCCGTTCTATCGGGGGCTGGGCTATCTGCTGCTGTTCTTGCTCATCATCGTGGTGGGCTGGCTTACGGTTCGGACGGTAGCTGCGATCCAGCAGGGCCAGATCTGCGTCGAAGAAAAGTAGAAAACGCGCGGCGGCCGGCCAATGCTACGCGATGACACCCTACGGCACGTGGCGCAAAGAGGTGGTCACGGTAGTAGGGTGCGCTCCTGCGCACCTTGCGTTTAAGCCGATTTCGGTGCGCAGGGGCGCGACCGACGTCTAGTACCTCTGCTGGAATATTCGCGGCGAGGTCGTCGCTCCTACACAGAATGCTCCTTGCTCACGGAAACGCTTGCCTTTCTCCGTGTCTCCGTGCCTCCGTGGTTCAAGCACTTGCAAAAAGCTCTATGCCTATGTGGTTAATCTCGTTTTGGGCCATCGCTATGAACGGGCGTTTTACTGCACGCGCTTTTGCTCTTCGCGCCGGAAGAAGCGGAAGGTGTTCCGGCCGGCGCGCTTGGCTTCGTACATGGCGGCGTCGGCGTGTTGGATCAGCATCTCGATGTTCTGCCCGTCGCGCGGGAACACGCTGATGCCGATGCTGGGCGTGGTATGGAGCTTCAGGCCGCGAATCATGTACGGCCGTGCCAGGCGCCGTCCGCAGACGCGTGCCACACGGGCGGCATCGTCGTCGGAGCGCACTTCGGTCAGCACGATGATGAACTCATCACCACCAAGGCGCCCCACCTGGTCGGCCTCGCGCACACTGGTTCGCAAGCGTTTGGCCACTTCCTTGAGCACTTCGTCGCCGACATCGTGCCCATGCTCATCGTTGATCGGCTTGAAGCGGTCCAGGTCGATGAAGAGCACCGCGACGTATTTGTCGTGGCGCCGTGCAGAAGCGAGTAGCGGCTCGGCAAATTCGTAAATGAGGGCGCGGTTGGGCAGCCCGGTGAGAGGATCGTGCAGAGAAATCTGCCGTATTTGTCGCTCTACCTCCTTGCGCTCGGTGATGTCCAGATACACGCCTCTCAGCTTCACCAAGTCGCCGGCCTCGTCACGCTCCGCAAGCGCGCGCGACACCATCCAGCGGTAGCTGCCGCTCTTGTGCCGCAGGCGCATCTCGATATCGCGTCCCGGCTCGCCGGACGCCACAGCCGCCTCAACTTTCGCCAGCACCCCGTCGCGCTCGTCCGGATGCAGGTGCTCGCACCACGCCGCATCGGTGTTGGGAAACTCGTCCTCGTCGTACCCAAGCAGCCGCTTCCACTCGGGCGAGAAGTAGACCTCGCCGCGAAGCATATCGCGCTCCCAATAGCCGACCGAGGCAATATCCATGGCCAGCTTCAGGCGCGCCTCCGATTCCTCGAGTTTGTGCCGCGCTCGCGCAGACAGGCGCTCCAACACCAAGGATTGGTAACAGATCACCGACACCAGCAGCAGGATCAGAGCACTGGTTACGAGGCTGTAACCGAAGCTTTCATCCAGCCCCCAATCGAGCACCATCACCCGCAACAGCCCCAAGAGGAGCATTGGGAATACCAATGCGGGCAACAGCAAACGCCGCATCATGAATCCACCCGGCCCGCCGCTGCGCAAGACGCGTAACGGTGTGTCTTCAATAGCGCCCAGCAGCATGGCGAAACTCAAAAAGGCGTAAGCCAACGCCGCGCCCGGAACTAAGGGCGCGAAAACGAAATCATGACTGTTAACGCGAAACGCATAGAGATAGTCGATGATAACGAAGAGAGAAAATGCTGCTACCGTCGCCGCCCCCCACCAGGCGACACGCCCGGACCAGCCTGGACGCTGAAGCAGCAGCAGGGCTAGCGAGAGTAGCAGCCCTCCCGCCAAGGGAAGCGCGCCGGTGAACGGTAGATCCGGCAGCACTCTACCGAGCACCTGATCGCTCGGCACAGCGCCGAGCAAAACGGTAAGCAGAGCCAGGGCGGCCCATGCGCGGCGAAGGCCATGCCAGCGGCTTGTCGGCGAGGCTAGGTGGGCGGCTAAAGATAAGCCGGCGAATGCCAGGAACAGCGCGCCGGCCACGGTAGGCAGCCGACCGACGCCGAAACCTACCGGCAACAGCAACTGCAGCAGAACGCCCAACACCCCGAACGCCGCCACGCCCACGCCGACAGCGCGAGCGGCATAACGCAATCTAATGACTAAAGGATGCTCGACCTCGGTTGGCGCTTGTCTGCCGTCCATGGCCTTTTCGCCCGGACCGGGCGAGTCGTGTTCTGCCAATGATACTTTTCACATGGGGGAAAGCCTGCGGACTAACAAGCAATTGCAGAGGATCTTTCTAACGCTTCGTTGATATCGATTATCTCGGCCCAAGCTTTTCCGCAATAAGCTAATGCGTGGTGGAAGGTTCGCGCACAGGGGTATTGGAAGCTCGAGCGACTGCAGCAATGAACAGTTATCAGAACCGGCCTGCCAGGCCCGTCATAGCGATCCAATCGTTCCGCGCCGGGGTATTCGATCTCGACGGCGTGGTTACGCGTACAGCCCGGATACACGAAGCAGCCTGGAAGCAGCTATTCGACGAAGTCCTGCTACGCGCCGCTCCGGCACAAAACCCTTTCGACCACGAAGACTACCGCCGTTACGTCGACGGCAAGCCCAGGCTCGACGGCATACGCAGCTTCCTGGCTTCGCGCAACATCGTGCTGCCTGAGGGCGGGCCGGACGACCCGCCCGAGCGAGAGACCGTTCACGGCCTCGCTAAGCGCAAGAATCACGCCTTTCGGGAACGCCTGCGCCGCGATAGCGTAGAGGTTTTCGACAGCACAATAGACTTCATTCGTCGGCTGCGGGCGGCAGGGTTAAAAACGGCCTTGGTTTCTTCCAGCAAGAATGCGGCCGCCGTGCTGCAAAGCGCCGGGCTCGAGGCGCTATTCGATGCCCGCGTCGACGGCGTCGAAGCGGAGCGCCTTGGCCTCCCCGGCAAACCCTGCCCCGATATCTTTCTTGAAGCCTGCACAGCGCTCGGCGTGCAGCCGGCACAAGCTATTGCGGTGGAGGATGCACTCTCCGGTGTGCAGGCCGCACGCGCCGCCGGCTGCGGCCGCATTATCGGTATTGCCCGCAGCGGACAGGCTGAAGAACTTTGCAGGCATGGAGCGGACATAGTGGTACGGGATCTCGACGAACTCGATCTGAACACGCACGAGGCGCTCCCCGACGCCCTCGAGCACTTCGACGCGATTGCGCAGATGCTCGCTGGCCAGCGTCCAGCGGTTTTTCTGGACTACGACGGCACCCTCACGCCCATCGTCGACCGTCCGGACCGGGCGTTGTTGAGCGATGCCATGCGCACCGCCGTGCGCGATCTTGCCGCTCGCTGCCCGGTAGCCATTGTCAGCGGGCGCGATCGTGCCGATGTCGAACGCTTGGTCGGCATAGAGGAACTGATCTACGCCGGCAGCCACGGCTTCGATATTGCCGGCCCCGACGGGCTGCAACTGCAGCACGAGGAGGCCGTCGAATTCATGCCCGCCCTGGATCGCGCCGAGACCCTACTGCGCGAGCGCCTTGCCGGCATCGACGGCGCGTTGATCGAGCGCAAGCGCTATGCGATCGCGGCGCACTATCGCTTGGTCGCCCCCGATCAGACGCCCGCCATCGAGGCAGCTGTCGATGCCGCGCTGGCGCAGGAGGAGCGGCAACTGCGCAAAACCGGCGGCAAGATGATCTTCGAGCTGCGGCCGCGCCTGCCTTGGCACAAAGGCCGCGCCGTATGCTGGCTGCTGGAAGTGCTGAAGCTGGACCGACCCGACGTGCTGCCCATCTACATCGGCGACGACGAAACCGACGAGGACGCTTTCACCGCGCTGAACGAACGCGGCGGGCTCGGTCTGCTGGTTGCCGCAGGACCGCAAGCGAGCGCGGCCCACTACCGACTGCGCGATCCCGATGCGGTCGGCACTTTTCTTCGCCGCCTCCTGGAGACTACGTCGCCATGACCGAATGGACGCTGCGCTACGACGGCTTCCAGCCGGCCGAGGAGGGTTTGCGAGAAGCGCTTTGCACCTTGGGCAACGGCTACTTCGCCACGCGAGGTGCGGCGGAAGAAGCCGAAGCCGACAATACACATTACCCCGGCACCTATCTGGCCGGCGGCTATAACCGGCTCATCACGGACATCGCCGGCCGCAGCGTCGAAAACGAAGATTTGGTGAACATGCCTAACTGGCTCTGCCTCGGCTTTCGCCCCGCCGACGGCGA
>JAJUGG010000240.1 GCA_029268285.1 Ectothiorhodospiraceae bacterium
GTTCGTCTCCGCGACATCCGCTTCGGTGCCGGAGGAGCGGGGGGATTCCTGCTCGCTCGCTGTAGGCTCGGCGGGCTTTTGCTCCGCCTGTTCCGAAGCTTCTGGCGTCGTGCTAGCAGCGGGCGTTTCCTGCTCGACCGCGGCCTTCGGCTGCGAGTCTTTCGGCGTGTCGGCACTTGCTTCGCGGTTGCTGGGCGTATCGGCTGCCTGACCTTGAGCTGCCGGTTGCTCAGCTGCCGGTTGTTCAGCTGCCGGTTGTTCAGCTGCCGGTTGTTCAGCTGCCGGTTGTTCAGCTGCCTCAGCAGCAGGCTTCTCAGCAGCAGGCTTCTCAGCAGCAGGCTTCTCAGCAGCAGGCTTCTCAGCAGCAGGCTTCTCAGCAGCAGGCTTCTCGTCCGCCGACGCTACTGCAACAAGGGCTTGCTGGGTTGAGGCGTTTTCCGAGGCCTCGCCTGCTTGCACTTCCTCAGCGGTTTTAGGTCTGATCGGTCGGCCGGTTCGTTTCGGCTTGTTTGCATCGGCCTTTGCCGGTGCAGATTCACGATTGCGTTGCTCAGCAGGCGCGGACGGGGCCGGCGTTGCTGCTTCCGCTTCCGCGCTGGCCGGGCTATCGGTCACCTGCTGCTGTTCTGCAGCGGAACTTTGCGCTGCGGCCTCGCCACCTTCGCCGCTACGACGACGACGGCGGCCGCCACGACGGCCGCGACGGCTGCGGTTGCCGTTAGTCGCCTCGCCGCCGCTCTCCTTGCCGGCTTCCTCTACCTTGGGCGCAGGGGGCACGGCAGCATCGCTCTTGGACTCCGCAGCTTTTGCGGGCCTCGTCTCTCTGGCTTCTGGGGGCGTTTCGGCACGCGCAACGGCCGCGGGGGCATTGCCGGTAGATTTACCATTCCTGCCGTTAGCGCCGCCTTTGCCGTTACGGCCGCGGTTGCCGCCCTGGCGACGCTTGCTGTTGTCTTCCCCCTCGCGCGCCTCCGGCTGAGCTCGGCGCTTGGCGGGCGCGGGCGCTTTCTTGGTCGGCTTTTCAGCCTCAGGCTTCGGCGCTTCGCCTTCTTCGCGCACGAACATGCCGCGCAGCCATTTGAAGAAGGTGCCTAGCCCACTCTGGCCACCGTTATCGCTTTCCGATTTCGCGGCGGGTGCAAGGGTGGGTTTCGGCGCAGGCGCGGCGGGCGCTACACGCTGCACGGCCGGCCTCTCGACGCGCGGGCGCTCCTGCGCCGTGGCCTTCAAGGGTTCCTCGGTTTCCTCGGCCTTCTCCACCAGGCGATAGCTGGTTTCACCCGGCGTCAGCTCGTCGCTGCGAATACGCTGCACTTCGAATGCCGGGGTTTCTAGGTACTTGTTGGGGATCAGCGTGATTTCGACGCTGTGCCGCTGCTCGATGGTGCTGATCGCGGCGCGCTTCTCGTTCAGCAGGAAGGTGGCAACGTCCACCGGCAATTGCGCCAGCACCTTGCCGGTCTTCTCCTTCATGGCCTCTTCTTCGAGTAGGCGCAGCACCGACAGCGCGAGGGATTCTACGCTGCGGATCGTGCCTTGGCCGCTGCAGCGCGCGCACACTTCCTGGTGCGATTCGCCCAGCGAGGAGCGCAGGCGCTGACGAGACATTTCGAGCAGGCCGAAGCGCGAGATCCGGCCGATCTGGACTCGCGCGCGATCCTGCTTGACCGCGTCGCGCAGGCGATTTTCCACTTCGCGCTGATTGCGGTTCGGGCCCATGTCGATGAAGTCGATGACGATGAGCCCTCCCAGGTCGCGCAAGCGCAACTGGCGAGCGATCTCGTCGGCGGCTTCGAGGTTGGTGTTGAGGGCGGTTTCCTCGATGTCGCTGCCCTTGGTGGCGCGCGACGAGTTGATATCGATGGAGATCAGCGCCTCGGTGTGGTCGATGACGATGGCGCCTCCGGACGGCAGCCGTACCGTACGCTGGAAAGCCGACTCGATCTGGCTCTCGATCTGATAGCGGGTAAACAGCGGAACCGGGTCGCTATAGCGCTTGAGCTTGTTCAGGTTGTAAGGCATCACCTGCTGCATGAACTCGCGCGCCTGCTCGTAGACGGTGGCATCGTCGATCAGGATCTCGCCGATGTCCGTGCGCAGGTAATCGCGCAGTGCGCGGATGATGACGTTGCTTTCCTGGTAGATCAGGAAGGGCGCCGAGCGTTCCTCGGCTGCGGTCTGAATGGCCTGCCAAAGCTGTAGGAGATAATCCAGGTCCCACTGCAACTCTTCGGTACTGCGGCCGACGCCGGCGGTGCGGACGATCAGGCCCATGCCCTCGGGCACGTTGAGTTGGCGCAACGCTTCGCGAATTTCGTTGCGATCCTCGCCTTCGATGCGGCGCGAGACCCCGCCGGCGCGAGGATTGTTCGGCATCAGGACCAGATAGCGGCCGGCCAGGCTGATGAAGGTGGTCAGCGCAGCACCTTTGTTGCCGCGCTCTTCCTTGTCGACCTGGACTACGACCTCCTGGCCTTCTTTGATGACATCCTTGATGCCGACTTTGCTCAGGTCGGCATGTTCGCCCTGGAAATAGCTACGCGCGATTTCCTTGAACGGCAGAAAGCCGTGGCGTTCGGAGCCGTATTGTACAAAGGCTGCTTCTAGACTGGGCTCGATACGCGTGATCTTGCCCTTGTAGATGTTCGCTTTCTTTTGTTCTCGGGAGGGAGTTTCGATATCCAGATCGTACAGTGTCTGGCCGTCGACCAGGGCCACCCGCAACTCTTCCGGTTGAGTTGCGTTGATTAACATTCTCTTCATTGGAACTTGTACTCCGGCACTCGACCATGCCCATCCCTGTGCCGTGCCGTCGCCGGGTATGCCCACTGCCGTGGCGCATAAAGCATGCAGCCGGCTCGAGCGCGTGCCCGAACAGCCATACCAGCAGATGTGTGAGCAGGATACCCGTCATATTGAACGCTCAGAGAGGGCAGGGAGGCACTGTGTTGAGCCGCCCTTTTGCAGGACGGGCAAACCGAACCTATACCTCGGCGCCCGTGCAAGACGGGGGCCGCCAAAAAAACCGTCGTTTCGGCGCGGGGGCGTGACTCCATGGCCCGCGCTGCTCCCAAGCCGATAAACGCTCGCCAACTATATCAGCGTTACGCGCCCGCCAGCAAACGACTGCGCAGCAAAAGCGGCTGACCGATGGCGCCATGCTCGGGCAAGCCTGTTATCATTTCCGGCGTGAGCGAACACCATACAAACGACCAAGCGCCCCGCGCGCGCGTCCGTAAAGTCGTGATTACGGCTGACACGGCCGGCCAGCGTGTGGATAACTTCCTACAGCGCGAACTCAAGGGCGTGCCCAAGTCGCGCGTCTATCGGCTGCTGCGCAAAGGAGAAGTGCGGGTCAACGGGCGGCGCATCGATGCGGCCTATCGCCTCGGCGAGGGCGACGAGGTGCGTGTGCCACCCGTACGCACGTCTGAGCCCGCCGAGCCGGTGCGGCCGCCGGACCGTCTCTTGCAGGAGCTGCAACAGCGCATCATCTATGAAGATGACCGCCTGCTTGTCCTGGATAAGCCGCCGGGGCTTGCGGTGCATGGAGGTAGTGGTCTGCAGTTCGGGTTGATCGAGGCGCTGCGAGCGCTGCGCCCGAAGGCGCCCTTCCTCGAACTGGTGCACCGCCTGGACCGCGAGACCAGTGGATGTCTTGTGGTCGCTAAGAAGCGCAGCGCGCTACGCGAAATGCATGAGCTGCTTCGCACCGGGCGGGTGGAAAAACGTTATCTGACCTTGTTACTCGGGCGCTTGCCGCGCGGCGTGGTTCCGGTAGAGGCGCCGTTGGACAGCGGACACAAGCAGGGCGGCGAACGGGTGGTGCGGGTGGCCAGCAGCGGGAAAGCCGCGCGCACGGTATTTCGCACGGTTGCCCGTTACGGGGGCTACACCTTGGCCGAGGCCGATATTGCCACAGGGCGTACCCATCAGATCCGCGTCCATGCCGCGCACTTGGGGTATCCGGTGCTTGGTGACGCCAGGTATGGGGACAAGGGCGCTAATCAAGCGCTTCGCAAGGTCGGTCTGCGGCGTTTGTTCCTGCACGCGCAGTGCTTGGAGTTCGATTGGGGCGATGGGCGTCCGCCGCTAAGCGTGAGTACGCCGTTGAGTGAAGATTTGCGCCGCGTATTGGCAGTACTGGAAGAGAAGGAGCCAGGGGTAAAGTGAAGGAACCGTCGATGAACGATGACGA
>JAJUGG010000241.1 GCA_029268285.1 Ectothiorhodospiraceae bacterium
AAACCCTCTGCGGAACTCGAACTTGGGGTGAAGCCTCCAGTCCGGAGTCGAAACTGCCGGTACTGAACCGCGTTCACCTAGAACGATTATTGACGAAGATCGCGCAGCCTGTCCATAATCCGGAAAGTCGCCTTTCCGGAATTGGAGGTTGTCTAAATGGAATTGGCTGTCGCACTCATCATCGTCGCCGTGTATGCGGTACTGCTGTATCGCGGCGTAAGCCTGCGCACCTTTACCGTGGTTACCGGCGTGGTGCTGGCCGGGCTCATCCTCGGCGATGCGCTCGAAGGGGTCGGTACCGCCATTGCGCTGATTGCGTTCGCGCCTGTGGTCGCGCTGAACTTCACCGGCCTGCGCCGTGACTATGTCACCAAACCGATCTTCAACACCTTCCGCAAGGTGCTGCCGAAGATGTCGGACACGGAGCGCGAGGCCTTGGAAGCCGGCGATACCTGGTGGGAGGCGGAACTGTTCCGGGGGCGCCCCGAATGGAGCAAGCTGCTCGACTTCGACTACACCCGTCTGACCGAGGAAGAAAAATCCTTCCTGGAGAACGAGACGGAAGAACTGTGTCGGATGATCGACGACTGGGAGGTCAATTTCGAGCGGCGTGATCTGCCGCCGGAGGTATGGGATTACATCCGCAAGGCCGGCTTCTTCGGCATGCTGATCCAGAAGCAGCATGGTGGCCTCGGCTTCTCGGCCTACGCGCAGTCCTGCGTTGTGTCGAAGATCGCGACTCGCTCCTCTACTGCCGCCGTCACCGTCATGGTGCCGAACTCGCTCGGCCCGGGCGAGTTGCTGCAGCACTACGGCACCAAGGAGCAGCAAGCATACTGGTTGCCGCGCCTGGCTAAGGGCGAGGAGATTCCTTGCTTCGGCCTCACCGGCCCTGAAGTCGGCTCCGATGCCAGCAAGATTCCGGATACCGGCATCGTCTGCAAGCGCACCATCGACGGCAAGGAAGTGCTGGGCATCAGCCTGAGCTTCAACAAGCGCTACATTACGCTCGCGCCGGTGGCCACCGTCATCGGTCTGGCCTTCAAGCTGCGCGATCCGGAAGGCCTGCTGGGCGACCCCGAAAAGGTGGACTACGGCATTACCTGTGCGCTGGTGTCACGCGACGCGCCCGGTCTGGAAATCGGCCGTCGGCATTACCCGGCCGCGGCCTTCATGAACGGCCCAGTCCGCGGCAAGGACGTGTTCGTGCCGCTCGACGCCATCATCGGCGGCCCGCAAATGGCCGGCAAGGGCTGGCGCATGCTGGTCGAGTGCCTCTCCGCCGGCCGCGGCATCTCGCTGCCGGCGCTGGCCGCGGCTTCCGGCAAGGGCATGTACGGCGCGACCGGCGCGTACTCCGCCATTCGCCGTCAGTTCAACCTGCCGGTGGGCAAGTTCGAAGGTGTGCAGGAAGCGCTGGGGCGTATCGGCGGCCTGACCTATAGCCTGGAAGCGGCGCGGGTGCTGACCGCCAGCGCGGTGGATCACTGCGCGCCTTCGGTAGTCACGGCCATGATGAAGTACCACATGACCGAGATGATGCGGCAGATCCTTATCGACGCCATGGACATCCACGGCGGCCGCGGCATCATCATGGGTCCGCGCAACTACCTCGCCATTCCCTGGGCGCAGCTGCCGGTGGCCATTACCGTAGAAGGCGCCAACATCATGACCCGCAGCCTGATCATCTTCGGTCAGGGCGCGATTCGCTGCCATCCCTTCGTCTACAAGGAGATGGAAGCCGCGCGCGACGGCGACCTGAACGAGTTCGACCATCTGATGTGGAGCCACGCCGGCTACACCATTAACCGCGGCGTACGCACCCTGCTGCTGGGCCTTAGCGGCGCGCGTCTGGCCTCCGCTCCGACCAAGGGGCCGTTGGCGGGCTACTACCGCCAAGTCGAGCGCCTGTCCGCGGCGTTGGCCTTCTGCAGCGACGTGTCCATGAGCGTGCTTGGCGGCGAGCTGAAGCTGCGCGAGTCCACCTCGGCGCGCCTGGGTGACGTGCTGTCGCAGATCTACATCGCTACCGCCGTGCTCAAGTACTACGAGACCAACGGCCGCGGTTCGGACGACCACCTGGTGCACGCGCGCTGGGCGCTCGACAACGCCCTGCATGCCGCCGGCACCGCGCTGGACGAGTTCTTCCGCAACTTCCCGCGCCCGGTCGTGGGCAGCGTGCTGCGCCGTATCGTGTTCCCGTTCGGCCAGCCCTATCGCCGGCCGAGCGATCGTCAGAATGCGGCCGTCGCCAAGCTGATGATGCGCATCAACGACGTCACCCGCGAACTGCGGGACGACATCTACATCGGCGGCGCCGAATCGCCCACGGGCAGCCTCATGCAGACCTTCGAGAAGCTGCTCGAGGTCGAGCCCTACTACGAGCGCTTCCTGAAGGCGGCGAACAAGGGCGAGATTGCCGGCGAGACGCTGGAGGAGCAGCTCGAGGATGCCCGCGCCAAGGGCATGCTGAGCGAGGGCGAGGCACAGGCCATCCGCGAATACGATGCCATGCGCTACGAGGCCATCCTGACCGACGACTTCGAGGCGGATTACATCCGCGACCCGGCCGCGGCTCTGCGCGAGCGCGAGGCTGCCGCGGCCAAGCCGAAGGCGTCTTCGGGGTCGTCCAAGAAGAAGTCGTCCAAGCGCGTCGCGTCCTGATATAAACCGTCGCGCAGCCGTCCGGGCAGCTTGGGCGACCCGGACGGCGGGCACATTGAGTAACGAGGAGAAGCAACATGAGTGCCACGGCGCCACGTCGGGTAGCTATCATCGGCGCGAACCGAATCCCGTTCGCGCGTTCCAACACCGCCTACGCCAATCGCAGCAACAAGGACATGCTCAGCGCCGCGCTGGACGGCCTGGTTCGCCGCTACGGCCTGGAAGGCATGCGCATGGGCGAGTTCGTCGCCGGCGCTGTGCTCAAGCACGCCAAGGACTGGAACTTGGCTCGCGAAGTGGTGCTGGAGAGCAAGCTCGCCGCCGATACCCCGGCTTATGACATCCAGCAGGCCTGCGGCACCGGCCTCGAGGCCTGCATCCTGGCGGCCAACAAGATCGCGCTGGGCCAGATCGACTGCGCGATTGCCGGCGGCTCCGATACCACCTCGGACGCGCCTATCGCGGTCAACCCGGGCCTGCAGCGCGCGATGATGGAATTCAACGGCGCGCGCGACAACCAAGCGCGCGCTCGCGCCTTCCTGCGCATGCTCAACCCCAAGCACCTGGTGCCGGAAATTCCGCGCAATAGCGAGCCGCAGACCGGGCTCTCCATGGGCGAGCACACCGAGATCACTGCCAAGCGCTGGGGCATTACCCGCGAAGAGCAGGACAAGCTCGCCTGGGAGAGCCATCAGAAGCTCGCCAAGGCCTACGAAGAGAACTTCTTCGACGATCTGCTTACGCCGTATGCCGGCCTTGAGCGCGACAATAATCTGCGCCCGGACTCGACGTTGGAGAAGCTCGGCAAGCTCCCGCCGGTGTTCGATCGCCAGAACGGCACGCTCACCGCGGCCAATAGCTCCGTGCTGACCGACGGCGCCTCCACCGTGCTGCTCGCCAGCGAGGAGTGGGCCAAGGAGCGCGGCCTGCCGATCCGCGCCTATCTTGCGTACAGCGAAGTGGCGTCGGTGGATTTTCGCAACGAGAACGAAGGCCTCCTGATGGCGCCGGCCTATGCCGTTCCGCGCATGCTGGAGCGCGCCGGCATCACCCTGCAGGACTTCGACTTCTACGAGATCCACGAAGCCTTTGCCGCACAGGTGCTGCACACGCTCAAAGCCTGGGAAGACCCGCGCTTCTGCCGTGAGCGGCTCGGCCGCGACGAACCGCTGGGCAGTATCGATCGCAGCAAGCTCAACGTCAAAGGCAGCAGTATCGCCACCGGCCACCCCTTCGCCGCCACCGGCGGCCGCGTGGTCGGCACGCTGGCGAAAATTCTGGAGCAGAACGAAGGTCGCCGCGGCCTGATTTCCATCTGTGCGGCGGGCGGCCAGGGCGTGACCGCCATCCTGGAACGCTAGACGAGGTTCACCATGAGCGATCAAGCCGTAAACGATTACCTGATCCGGCTGGGCGGCAACGACTTCGCCCGGCGCGGGATGAAAGCGCTGGGGTTGCCCACGCCGCGCCCGCTGGCGCGCGAGCAGGGCGCGTACGTAGAGCAGCCGCTCAAGGGCAAGCGCGTATTGCTGGG
>JAJUGG010000242.1 GCA_029268285.1 Ectothiorhodospiraceae bacterium
CTTCGATGACCGACGCCGACATCGGCGCGCCCGATCAACCGCCCAAGCACACTGGACACTGGCGCAGCAAAATCGCTCTAACGCGATATCTGCTCAAAAGTTTGTCGCGGTCAGCCTAGGATCGATCTGAGCGCCCACCGCCACGCAGTGCCGATTCTTCGCTTCATGAGTTCATCCGCTGATTGCGCTACGCCCATCCGCTTTGGTGCGCTTGCGCACCTTCTCGAGCCCGCCCTCCTCCTGCAATATCTCCTTAAAATTCAATGACATAGACTTGACATAAATAACCATATGTCATGTACTTGTGATGCATTATTAAAGTCGCTTCTAGGAACATGGTGAGCTGCATGACCTCTTCCTTCCCGCTATCCAGTAACGCCGCCCTCCTCCCATGGGACACTGCCGGCCACCTTCCCGCCGTTGAGCTTGGCGACCGGGGGCTGTTCCGCAATCCCGAGCAGTCGCTGATCAGCGCGCGCAACGATTTAGAGGCCGTTTCGATTTGGCTCGCGAACTACGCCGATAGTCCCAACACGCTCGCCGCCTACCGCAAGGAACTCGAGCGCCTCCTGCTCTGGGCCAGTGAGACGCGCGGCAAGCCCCTCTCCTCGCTCACCACCGACGACTATCTGGCTTACCGTGCGTTCCTAGCCGATCCACAACCGCGCGAGCGCTGGTGCGGCCCCAAGGTGTCGCGGCACGATCCGCGTTGGCGCCCTTTCGCCGGGCCCCTGGGTGAGCGCAGCGTCAGGCAGGCGCTCGCTATCATCAATACGCTCCTCACCTACCTGGTGAGCGTGCGTTATCTCACTGCCAATCCCCTCGCCCTCACCCGCGGGCGCAACAAAGCCGTTACGATCGACGCCGCTGTCGATCGCGTTCTGGACCACAATCTTTGGGAGCACGTGTTGGCGCATGTCGAAGACTGGCCTAGGGATGATGCAAAGCAGCTAGCCCGCTACGAGCGCGCCCGTTGGCTGTTGACCTTCATGTATGCCGCCGGCCCGCGTGCAAGTGAAATAGCCGGCCACACCATGAGCAGCATCGTAGTCAGGCGTGGACGCCGAGATCGCTGGTGGTGGCAAGTCCGTGGCAAGGGCGGCCGGGATGATCGAATTCCGCTAGGAACTAACGTGGTCGAGGCGATGATCCGTTACCGTAGACATCTCGGCTTACCGCCGCTCCCCAGCTCAGACGAGCGCACACCGTTGATTTGTCGCCTTACGCAACGCGAACGCGAGCGACCGCTGACCCGTGCGCAACTCTATGCCATCGTCAAAGCCATCCTGCTCGGCGCGGCTGATGACATTGAAGCCTACGATGCGGCGGGCGCGGCAACATTGCGTAAAGCGTCGACCCACTGGCTCCGCCACACTGCCATCAATCACCTCGCTGACCGGGTGCAGGATGTACGTGTCGTCCAGCGCTTTGCCCGCCATGCCAACCTCAACACGACAACCGGGTATCTACACTACGAAGAGGACGCATTTCATAACGAGGTAATCGCCGAAGCTACGGTACCGAAACGCTAGCGACGGTTCCGGCGAAAGACTGGACTTTGCGCAACAACTTCAGCAGGCGCCCCATATGAATCTTTACAACCGCTACCTGCTTCCACGGCTGACGCACCTCGCGATGCGCCAGCATGTGCTGCGGCGATATCGGCAGCAGACCCTGGCCGGCGCGCACGGTGTGGTGCTGGAGCTTGGCTTCGGCTCCGGGCTCAACCTGTCTTTTTATGACCCTGAGCGGGTTAGCCAGCTCTACGCCCTGGAGCCGGAACAAGGCATGCTCGAACTCGCCAGAACACGGATTGAGCAGGCACCGTTCCCAGTCGAGATCTTGCAGATCGGCGCCGAACAGATCCCCCTTCCCGAAGCCAGCGTCGACACGGTGGTATCGACCTGGACTCTGTGCACCATACCCGGGGTCGAACAGGCGCTCGCGGAGGTCCGCCGGGTGCTCAAGCCGCAGGGCGTGTTCTTGTTCACCGAGCATGGTCTTTCACCCGAAGCTCGCGTGGCGCGCTGGCAACGACGCTTGACGCCTTACTGGCGCCGCTGCGCCGGCGGTTGTCATTTGGACCGCAACACCGAAGCGCTGCTAAAGGCCGCCGGGTTCACGCTCGATAAGTTGGACACGGGCTATCTCGGCCCGTTGAAGGCCATGGCGTACATGTATACCGGCCGCGCCCGGCCAGGTTCTTCGCTGCCAAGCTAGCGCGTCGTTAGCCAGTGCTGCGACGAACGGCTATTCATTGCATCGGTGTCGCTGCGAACCGGTGCCGCCCGAAGGTTTCCCCGAGCCGCTCAGGCCAGTCTGGGCGCGCGGTGTTAACGCACAGCAAGTCGCCCTCTTCCGGCTGCGGCCATTCCGCCCGTAGTTGCTGTTGCTCCAGCACCGCAAGGTCGGCTTCGGAGGCATCGGTACCGATCTCGAGGCGGCGGCGGATTCTTTCTCGCAACAACTCCAGAGGGGCTTCGACCCTGAGCAGCACGGCTGGGATGCCCCTTTCGCGCGCGAAGGTAAGGAACGGCGCGCGTTGTTCGTAGCGCAGGAAGGTCGCATCCACCACCACCGGCACACCGGACTCCGTACAATCTTGCGTTAGCCGTAATAGCTGACTGTAGGTACGCGCATTTGCATCCAGTTGGTAGATGCCTTCGCCAAGCGCCGACCCGCTGGGTGCGTCAGCGTCCAACCCGAACAGTCGCTTGCGCTCCACATCGGAGCGCACCCGTACAAAGCCGTAGGATTCCACCAACGCCTGAGCAACGCTGGTCTTGCCGCTACCGGACAGGCCGCAGGTCAGCACCACGCAAGGCTGTGTCGGCTGTGTGTATGCGGCTGCAAGTTGGAGATAGTCATCCGTCTCCCGTTCGAGCGCCGCATACCGCTCCCCATGCTTCGGTAGCTGCGCGCTCCATATTGCAGCAATCTTTGCCCGTACCAATGCTCGGTAGGCCTGATAGAACCGCAACACCTGCAAACCGGCGTAATCGCCGCTCGCTTCGAGGTAGACGTTTCTGAGCCTGTGCCCATGGGCACAGGCGCCGCGGTGGTCCAAATCCATGAGCGGAAATGCCAGATCGTTCATGGTGTCGATCCAACGCAGCTCAGGGTCGAATTCAATCGCATCGAACGGCACGATGCGGCCGTGCCATCGGACGATATTACCCAGGTGCATGTCGCCGTGGCATTCCCGCACGAATCCCGCGCGTCGACGCGCCTCGAAGACAGGCTCCAACGCCGGCATGAGTGTATTCGCCCAACTGCGGAGCGAACCGAGCCCCCTATCCGCGCCCCTTATCCTGGAAAGCGTATCCAGCGTATCTCGAACGGGCTGCTCGACCCGTTTGGGAAGGCCGAAGCCCGTGTTCAATGGTGCGACTTCGGCGGACGCATGAAAGCCGACAATGACGCGCGCCAGCTCATCCATCAGCGGGAGCGGCAGGCCGGATACGCTCAGCAACTCGGACAATAATGCGCCGGGCGGAAAGCGTCGCATCTGTACGGCGTATTCGATCGGTGCTCCTGCCCCGTTAATGGCGGGATTGGCAAGATCCCCGGTGATGGGTACCCGGCCGAGATACAGATCCGGCGCCGCGCGGCGGTTGAGGCGCACTTCCTCGGCGCAGAAGAATGCGCGCTTCTCCAAACTGCTGAAATCGAGAAAGTCGAGGCGGAGCGGCTTCTTGATCTTGTAGGCGAAGTCCCCAGCCAGGAGCACGGTGGAAATATGGGTGTCGATGCGCTCCACTCGCTCGACCGGATGCGGATAGCGCACCGGGTCGAGCAGCGCCTCGATGAGTCGCGCCTGCGCTTGCTCAGCCTGCATCCAAGTACCGCTCCATGACGTCAAGCAACAATCTAAGGCGCACTGGAAGAGGCCCGATCCATGCGCTCAAGCGCCAATCGCAGCCATCCATTAGCCGACGGGGACTGACATCCCCAAATAAAGCAATGGGCATTCATACGCCTATGCAGACGCCCCGTCCCAACGCCCGCTCCGTCCCTTTGGACAGCAACACCCCACTTTATGGAGGCGAGATGGCAATACCATACCCTCTTGACGGAGCCGGCTTCCCTCACGCTGCCGACACGAGCCCGCGAGTCGGGTAGATCATGA
>JAJUGG010000243.1 GCA_029268285.1 Ectothiorhodospiraceae bacterium
GCGCATCTGGCGCGGGCTGACCGGCCTGCGCAAGGACAACACCGGCTACGACCTGAAGGACCTCTTCATCGGCGCGGAAGGCACTTTGGGCATTATCACCGCGGCTGTGCTCAAGCTTTTCCCCAAGCCGCGCGCGCGGGCTGCGGCGTTCGTCGGCTGTGCCTCTCCGCACCACGCCTTGCGTTTATTGGAGCGCTTGCAGTCGGGAGCAGGGGATGCGCTCTCGGGCTTTGAATTCATGTCGGCGTTCTCGCTGGAGGTGGTGCTCAGGCACGTCGAAGCCGCGAGTAAGCCGCTCAGTGAAACGCATGCCGGCTACGCCCTGGTGGAGTTGACCTCGCCTGATCCGAGAGCCGACTTGGCCAGCCGCCTGGAAATCATCCTCGGTGAGGCCTTCGAAGACGGCATTATCGAGGATGCCGCCATCGGCGCCAGCGAAGCGCAAAACGAGGCCTTCTGGCGCCTGCGCGAGCACGTCTCCGACGCGCAAAAGCGCGAAGGCGGCTCTATCAAGCACGACGTTTCGGTGCCCGTCTCGCGTGTTGCCGATTTCATCGATACGGCAAGTGCCGCCTGCGTTGAGGCTATGCCGGGCCTGCGCGTGTGCGCCTTCGGGCATTTCGGCGACGGCAATATCCACTTCAACCTGAGCCAGCCGCTTGGGATGGACAAAGCGGAATTCCTGCGGCACTGGGAGCACTTCAACCGCATCGTCCATGACATCGTCGTCGACATGGGCGGTTCGATCTCGGCCGAGCACGGCATCGGCCTCCTCAAGCGCGAAGAACTGCGCCGTTACAAGGATCCGGTGGCGCTTGACCTCATGCGTACGCTGAAGCAGGCGCTGGACCCTATGAATCTGCTCAATCCCGGCAAGATTATCGAGCCCGATTAGACCGACGCTCGAGTGTGCTCGGCGTCCGCGGGCAGGCGCTGAGCCTCGCTGATGAATTCCTCGGCCAGCGCCTGCGGCGCTCGCGTCAGCAGGCTCACGACAATAAACAAGAAGCTCGAAACCAATATTCCCCATATCCCCGCAGGCAAGCCCAGCACGCCGCCAGTGACTTGCGCGTACAGCACGAACAGCCCGCCGCCGATCACGCTGGCCAGCGCCCCTGCCGCCGTGCCGCTGCGCCAGAAAAACGCGCCCACGATGGCGGGGACGCTGACCACCAGCCCCGCGGAGGCGGCGACGGAAAGCACCGCGATCAGGTCGAGCTGCAACTGTGCGAAAGCGAAGGCCAGCAAAGCGATGACGGGCGTGACGATCTTGCCGACCATGAGTTGGCGCCGCTCGTTCGCTTCCTTGCCGAGGTTGGCGTAGACATCGCGCGCGAACACCGAAGCCAGCGTGAGCAAAATAGAGTCGATGGTGGAGATCGCCGCGGCCATGATGCTGATCATCACGACGATGCCGAGCATGGGCGGCACCATATCGGACGCCAGCAGGCGCGGCGAGGCTAAGTCCGGCCGCTCCAGGCCGGGGAAAGCCGCCAAGGCCGCGAAGCCCCAGAGTACGGCGATCAGGGTGTAGATGAAGCCGAATCCCATGAAGCCCAGCAGCATGCGCCGCATGGCGTGAAGAGAGGCGGGCATGAACAGCCGTTGACTGACCTGCGGGTTCGACAGGCTGAAGAAGAACCAGGGAATCGTGAGCCCGAGAAAACCGATGAAGTCGAACCGACCGTTGGGGCCGGGCACGCTGAGCGCGCGCGGCTCGGCCGCAAGCACTTTATCGAACATTCCGCTGAAACCGCCGAGCGCCATGACCACCAGCACCGCGACCGCAACCGAAGCGAGCATCATCAAAATTGCCTGCAGCGAATCCGTCCAGGCCACCGAGCGGATCCCGGCGATGTAGGCAAATACCACCGCGACTAAGGTAGCGATGACCGTGCCCGTGGTGTAAGCGATGGCGCCTTCGCTCATGCCGCTCATGAGATACCCAACACCGGTAAGCTGCACGGCGGAGTACGGAATCAGGAACAGGCAGCTCAAAAGCGCCACCGCCACCGCTACCGCCTTGCTGGCGTAGCGATGCCCAAGCATCTCGCTGGGCGTGACAAAACCGTATTTCTTGCCGACTGCCCAGAAGCGCGGCCCGAACACAGCCACCAGCGACACGCCGATGAGGTAAATCATCTCGAAGCCGAGCGCGCCGACGCCGCCGGCATAGGTAAGCCCCGCCAGGCCGATCATCATGAAGGCGCTGTAGGTGGTAGCGCTATAACTGAGCGCCGACACGACCCCGCCCATCTGCCGGCTGCCGAGAAAGAAGGAGGCCATGTCCTGCGCCTTGCCGGTGCGTGCCAGCACCGCGATCACCAGCGCCACGGCCAAGTAAACCGCTAGCCCCCACCAGATTGCCGCTGCCGTCATCAGCGCCCCTTCCAGCCGCGGGTGTAGAGCACATTGGCGCCGATCGCAAGCAGCGTTACCACGCACCAGAACAGGAAGGCGCCGGCCCAGCTACTGACGCCGCGCAGCAGGGTGTAGGGCAGGAGATAACTCAGAGCGATCAGCAAAGCCATGACGGCCAGCCACAGGGGTGTCTTCATAACGCGCTTTGTTGCAGTGAACTGAACGTTATCGATGAGATGGGGATCGAAATCGGATTATTTTTCAGTGCCCATCGCTGTGGAGATGACAGTAAGCTGGAATGGTGCACGGGAAGTACTACCGGAAGCCGCATTACATGGCCGGTAATTCCCTCCGCAGGGAATAGATATCGCCGTTTGGTCGTCATTTTTTGATGGTTCGGTAGCGCCTCTATCGGAGCCCGAAATACCGAGAAAAATGTGCGCTGGACCACGTTAATCGAGCCATTGAGCCCGCAAACTCTAAATCGGGCGTTGCGGGGATACGCTCGCAGGCGCGCCATGGGGAGTCGCAACTGGCGCTTGGCGAAGAGCGGGCGCCGGCCTAGAGGCACAACAACATCACGCAGCACCCATATGCGCTGCGCATAAGCTTGCAGGCACAGTTTCAAATGTTTTTTTCATTATCGCGCTCGCTAGGGGCGTCCGCCGGTGTTCGGCTTTTTCTCGTTGCAGCCATGCTGTTCGCAGCGGCAGGCATCGTGTACTGGACCGGCGGCACGCGACATGCCTACCTGCACGCGCTGTACATCCCGGCTGTGCTCGCCGGCGGCTTGTTTGGTTTGTACGGCGGGTTGATTGCCGGAGCGGTGGGCGGCGTGCTCATCGGGCCCTTCATGCCGCTCGATGTCGACAGCGGCTTAATGCAATCGCCGGTCAACTGGATGTTCAGGCTGGTCTTCCTCGCCGCTACCGGAGGGGTTGCCGGCTGGATTACCGACCATATGCGCCGGCAGCACAGTCGCGTGGCTTGGCTGAACAACCACGAAGCGATATCGGGGTTTCCGAACCGGCAGCAGTTGCTAAAGGCCTTGCGCGCAGTGCAGCAAGAGGGCGAGCGCCCCTACAAGCTCTTTCTTGTGCAGGTAAACAACTTCGAGCACATACAGGCGGCGCTCGGCGGCCACCTTGCGCATCAGTTGCGCCGCACCCTAGCCGAACAGCTAAAAGCGATTTTGTGCAGCACGGGCGTAGTCTACGACCTGCATGCGCAGAAGCTCGCGCTCGTCGTCGAAGAGCCCGAGGGTAGCTTCGCCGCCTGCCTCGAACGGCTGAGAAAGCTCAGCCAATCCCCGATCAGCGTCGAAGACGTGCCGATTTATGCCGATATCTCCATAGGGTCCGCCGATCTCGACGAGGCCAAGCCCAAGAAGATACTGCATCGCGCGAACATCGCATTGTTTCGCGCCTGTGAACAGGGCCGGTTGCACGTGGCATACAGCCCTGCTGACGACGCACTACAGCAGCGCAATATGGCGATGTTGATCGAGCTGCCCGCGGCGGCGCGGAAAGGGGAACTGTGGCTGGCGTACCAGCCCAAGATCGCGCTCGACTCCGGCCGCGCCGTCGGTGTCGAAACGCTGCTGCGCTGGACGCGCGCTGACGGTAGCCAGGTTTCACCGGCAGACTTCATTCCTGTCGTAGAGAATACGGCACTCATCGATGAGCTCACGCGCTGGGTCATTATTGGAGTATTCGCCGAGCTGCA
>JAJUGG010000244.1 GCA_029268285.1 Ectothiorhodospiraceae bacterium
AGCAGCACCGGCACGGGGGCGATGCGGGCTACCTGCTCGGCGTCGCTGCCCATCATTACGCGTTCGATGCCGCGGCGGCCGTGGGTGCCGAGGACGATCAGATCGGATTCCCATTCACGCGCCTGGTCGACGATGATTTCCGATACGCGCTCGCCTGTGCTTTCCACGACCTGGGTCTCGATGTTGAGCTCTTCAGCGTCGAGGTCGGCTTTGACCTGTGCCACCAACTGCTCGCCCACTTTCAGGAACACCGGGCGCAGTTCGCTGAGATAGGTGGCCGGGGTCTCAAAGCCGTTGATGTGGGCCAGGGGGTCGACGATGTGCAGCAACTTCAGTCGCGCGCCGGTCAGTCGCGCCAGCCGAGCAGCTTCACTGGCGGCTTTCTGTGAGGTTTTGCTGCCATCGACCGGGACCAGGATTCTCGTGTACATAACGGGTTCCTTCGCAAGGATCGGGGTGGATACTGTGATGCGCCTCAGTGCCTTGGGCGTGCATCCAGTGTTGTGGAATTCAAAGGTAAAGGGTGAACGCCAACCAGCCTAGCAACAGTATGGGTAGGTAGCGCCCAATAAGGTAAATGCGCCACTCCCACCAGCGACTGGTGGTGCCAAGAGCCATGCGAACCTGCAGCGGGGGCACGAACCAGCAGAACAGCGCGGCGCCGGTGACACCCGAGATCAGGACCAGATTGCCTCCCACGACCCGATCTACCATATCAAGTACCGGTTCGCCCGCAATTTGCCAGTGCAACGGCGTAAAGCTTAGTGCTGAAGCCGTGCCCAAGACGAGCATAACGACGGCGACGATGGAAACCGCTGCGGAATTGGGCAAGCGGAATTCCTCCGCGACTGCAGCGACCAATACCTTGAGTCCCGCGATGCTGGAGCTGAACGCTGCCAGGAAGAACAGCGCGAAGAACGGTATCGCCAGCCAAGCGCCGCCGGCGAGCGTGTTGAAGACGCGCGGCATGGTGACAAAGGCGAGCTGACTGCCTTCGTCCGGCTGCAGCCCGAGCGAGAACACGAACGGAAAAATCATCCAGCCGGCCAGTAGTGCCATGGTGGTTTCGGTTCCGGCCACGATCAGGCAGGCGCGCGGTACGTGGGTCTTGCGCGGAATGAAGCTGCCGTAGGTCACCAAATAGCCCTGGCCGATGGCGAGCGTGTAAAAGGCTTGGCCGAAGGCGAATGCCCAGAGCCGCGTGTCCTTTAGGCGGCTGAGATCGGCTTGAAAGAAGAACGCCTTGGTCGCCTCCCAGCCGGTGGTGCGGCTGGCGGCAAAGACCAGAATCAGGACGATCGCCAGAAGTACGGGCATGAGCAGCTTCGACAGGGTCTCGATGGCCGTGACGTCCCGTAGCAAGACCCAGGCGGCCAAGCCGGTTACGGCGATGAAGTACCACAGCGAGTTATAGCCGCCGGTAAATGCCTCGAACACCTTCAAGTCGCCGCGCACGGCGTCTACCGCATAGCCCAGCGTCCAACCGGTGATGACCAGGTAGTAGCTGGTGATTGCGGTCGTGAGCAGGACCACGAACCAGCCGTACCAAGCGCCGAAGCGGTTGACCCGGCGATAGGTTTCGACGGTATTGGCGTGCGCCAGGCGGCCGGCGGCAACCTCCAGCATCATGATCGGCAGCACGACCACGACCAGCGCCAGCAGGTAGGCAATCAGAAACGCGCCGCCGCCGTTCTGGCCGACGATGTAGGGAAAGCGCCAGAGATTTCCCAGACCTACGGCGGCAGCGGCCATGGAGGCGACAAAAGCCGGTTCCGAGCTCCACTGCTTGCGTGAAGACTTGATGAATTCGTGTTTGGAGGACATTTAACAGGTTATTTTTTTGGCTTTTTCGGCGTGCCGATGCTCGCGTTCATTTCATGCCTGCATTTGCTTGTGGGCTCGATAGCATCGACGCCTCGGGCAACCGACCAAGCGTAGTGTGCCAGCTGCAGCGGGGGCCGGGCTTGATCAGCGTCAACCACCTTTCTGGAGCGTGAAGTTAGAGTCGAGCAGTAGTTCCTCCCCGCCGGCTGCGAGCTGCTCTAGTCGAGGTGTCGGCCTCGAGTCTTTTCATTCGCTCACGCGGAGGCGTTGTGACAATGTCCCTCAGAGTGTGGCAAGCCGTTGCCATCCCTTCAGTTGTTAGCTTCTTACTTGTCCTGGCAGAAATTCCCTCTAAAACCTGGTTCACTTCGAACGCGCTGAGTCTTGGCGCAGGCGTCGCCGCGCTCAGCTTGATGGCTACAGCGGCCCTACTCGGCAGCCGCTGGGGCTGGGTCGAATCCCTGCTCGGCGGCCTCGACCGAGTGTATCGCGCGCATAAGTGGATGGGCATCTGGGCCTTGGCCTTTGCCTCCTATCACCTCGTGTTCAAGGCGGACATGAACGCCTGGGAGACCGCCTCCATTCTCGAGGTCAGCCGCCACAACGCGCGTTTGGTACGGCAGCTGAGTTTTGTGGCTTTGATGTTCATCGTTCTGCTGGCGCTCAACCGCAAGATTCCCTACAACGTCTGGCGCTGGTGGCACAAACTGTCCGGCCCGCTGTTCGTTATCGTCATCCTGCACTGGCTGACCTTCGATTCCCCGATCGCCTTACGGGATCCGGCCGGTATTTGGCTTGCCGTGCTGTCGGTACTGGGGGTGGCCGCCGCGCTCTATAAGCTTTTCCTGTATCCCCGCGTGGCCAACCATGCGGAATACGAAGTGGTCGGTGTTACGCCTGGCGGCGGCGCGATTCATATGCGACTACGGCCTGTCGGCGAGGCGGTGGCGTTTCGCCCGGGACAATTCGGCTTCTTGCGCATGAAAGAGGACGGGCTGCGCGAGCCGCATCCGTTTACCCTGGCAAGCGGGAACGCGCCGGGCGGAGAAGTCGATTTTCTCATCCGGGGGCTGGGCGATTTTACTAATAAGCTCGTTGCCAATACCCAGGTTGGCATGCATGCCGATATCTATGCGCCATACGGGCGTTTCTCGCGGCCGAAAGGGGCGGGGCGTGAGGTCTGGATCGGCGGCGGTGTGGGCATCTCGCCGTTCGTGTCCTGGCTCAAGGATGAGCAGGCGAGCGGCTTCGATCAAGTCACCCTGTTCTACTTTTATACGCCCGGGCGCGAATTCCCGAGTACCGAAATCATGCGGGATATGGCGCGTGAGCGCGGCGCGGAACTGGTGCCCGTCCCCGGAGGCCCCGCTAGCGCGGAGTTCAAGCAGCGCTTCGCCGACATCGCCCGCGAGTCCGGCCCGGATCAGGTGGAAATCCGGTTCTGCGGACCTGAGGGGCTGCTGCGAGTGGTTCAGGAGGCCATGAAGCAGCAGGGCATTCCGGAGCGAAACATCGAGTACGAATACTTCGAGTTCCGGTGAGCCGAAAACCGTGACACGGTCGCGGCCGCCCCTACGGTAGGCTTGATCGCGTAGGAGCGGCCGCCGGCCGCGATCACGTGCGGGTTAGGACTTCAAGCTGCTCATGTCGATCACGAAGCGATACTTCACGTCGCCCTTTTTCATGCGCTCGTAGGCTTCGTTGATCTGATTGATGTTGATCATCTCGACGTCGCAGGCGATGCCGTGCTCGGCGCAGAAATCCAGCACTTCCTGGGTTTCCGGCATGCCGCCGATGAGTGAGCCTGCAATGCTGCGGCGTGCGCCGATCAGGTTGCCGGCATGCACGGGCGGCTCGATCGGCTCCACCAGACCGACGATGATGTGCACGCCGTCGTGCTTGAGCGCAGCCAGATAAGGATTGAGATCGTGCTGTACCGGCACGGTGTCGAGGATGAAGTCCAGCGTGCCCGCCACGGCCTTCATCTGCTCCTCGTCCTTGGAGATCACCACATGATCGGCGCCATGCTGCTTCGCCTCGGCCATTTTGCTTTCCGAGCGGGTGAATAGCGTCACCTCCGCGCCCAGCGCCTTGGCGAACTTCACGCCCATGTGGCCCAGCCCGCCCATGCCGACCACGCCCACTTTGTCGTTGGGCTTGACGCCGAAATGCTTGAGCGGCGAGTAGGTGGTAAT
>JAJUGG010000245.1 GCA_029268285.1 Ectothiorhodospiraceae bacterium
CCTGGGTTTCCGGGTCGAGCACCTGTTGCAGCTCGGGGTCTACGAAGCTGTAGGTGATGGCTTCTTGGTAGCCGCGGGTGACCAGGGCCTCGCGCAGGGCGCGCACGGACAGCGTGTGTTCGGACACCGGCGCCATGGCCAGGCGAGCACCGGCGCGGCGGGTCGGCACGCGGTCGTAACCCCAGACGCGGGCGACCTCTTCGATGAGGTCTTCTTCCAGCGCGACGTCGAAGCGATAAGACGGCACACCGACCTGCCAGCCGCCCTCGATCTCGCGCACGTCCATGCCCAGGCGCTGCAGGATGTCGACGACCTCGTCATCGGGCACGGCAACGCCTAGCAGGCGCTCGATGCGCGCGGCACGCAAGGTGACGTCCGGGCGCGCCGGCAGTTGGTCTTCTGCCACGGCTTCGGTGATGGGGCCCGGCTCGCCGCCGGCGAGCTCCAGCACGAGTGCGGTAGCGCGCTCCATGGCGAGGCGCTGCAGCGTCGGGTCCACGCCGCGCTCAAAGCGATGCGAGGAATCGGTGTGCAGGCCGTACTGGCGCGCGCGACCGGCAATGGCTATCGGCGCAAAGAAAGCGCTCTCGAGGAAGATATCGCGGGTTTCGTCGCCCACCGAGGAAGGCTCGCCACCCATGACACCGGCCATGGCGAGCGGGCCATTGCTGTCGGTAATAAGCAGCGTGTTGGCTTCGAGCTCAACCGTTTGGCCGTTAAGCAGCTCCAACTGCTCGCCCTGCTTGGCCAGGCGCACGACGATGTCGCCGGAGAGCTTGGCCAGGTCGAAGGCGTGCATGGGCTGGCCCAGCTCCAGCATGACGTAGTTGGTAACGTCCACCAGGATGCCGAGGCTGCGAATGCCGGCGCGGCGCAGGCGCTCCTGCATCCATACCGGGGTCGGCGCCTTGGGGTCGACGTTCTTGATCACGCGGCCAAGGTAGCGCGGGCAGCCGTCGGCTGCTTCGAGACGCACGCCACGCTGGTCGTCGTGGGTCGGTGCAACCGCTGCGGTCTCCACCGGGGTGAAGGTGCTGCGGGTGAGTACGCCGACCTCGCGCGCCACGCCGAGCATGCCGAGGCAGTCGCCGCGGTTGGGGGTAAGGTCGACTTCGATGACCTGATCGTCGAGCTGCAGGTAGTCGCGCAGGCTCTCGCCAACCGGGGCATCGGCGGGCAGTTCCATGAGCCCTGCGGCATCCTCGGAAAGCCCAAGCTCCCGTGCCGAGCACAGCATGCCCATAGACTCGACGCCGCGCAGCTTGGCCTTCTTGATCTTGAGGCCGCCGGGCAGCACGCCGCCCACGCGCGCGAGTGGCGCCTTGAGGCCCTGACGCGCGTTGGGCGCGCCGCAGACGATCTGCACTTCTTCGTCGCCCACGGAAACACGGCAAACCTTGAGGCGGTCGGCGTCCGGGTGCTGTTCGCAGCCGACGATTTCCGCCACGACGACGTTGGTGAATTCGGGGGCGGCAGGCTCGACGGCATCAACCTCGAGGCCGGCCATGGTGAGCAGATCGGCGAGGCGCTGGGCGTCGCCGTCATAGGCCACCTGCTCTTGCAGCCATTGTTTACTGATCTTCATCGCCCGTCTCCTGCCGGCTTACCGGAATTGCTGCAAAAAGCGCAGGTCGTTCTCGAAGAACAGGCGCAAATCGTTGACGCCGTAGCGCAGCATCGCCAAGCGCTCCACGCCCATGCCGAAGGCGTAGCCGGTGTAGCGCTCGGAATCGACGCCGACGTGCGCAAGCACTTTCGGGTGCACCACGCCGCAGCCGAGCACTTCGAGCCAGCCGGAGTTCTTGCACACGCGGCAGCCCGAGCCGCCGCAGATCACGCACTGCACGTCGACCTCGGCCGAGGGCTCGGTGAACGGGAAGTAGGACGGCCGAAAGCGCACGGCAAGATCCCGCTCGAAGAAATTGCGCAGGAAATCATCGAGCACGCCTTTGAGGTCGGCAAAGCCCACGCCCTCGTCGATGAGCAGGCCTTCGACCTGATGAAACATCGGCGTGTGGGTGAGATCGGAGTCGCAGCGGTAGACGCGCCCCGGCACGACGACGCGCACCGGCACGCCGTCCTCCTCCATCACGCGGATCTGCACCGGCGAAGTGTGGGTGCGCAGGACGTGCTTGGCGTCGAAGTAGAAAGTGTCGTGCATCGCCCGCGCCGGGTGGTGGGCGGGGATGTTGAGCGCTTCGAAGTTGTGATAGTCGTCCTCGACCTCGGGGCCTTCGGCGACGTTGAAGCCGACGGCGCGGAAGAGGTCTTCGATACGCTCGATGGTACGGGTAATCGGGTGCAGGCCGCCGACGGACTGACCGCGCCCAGGCAGGCTGACATCGATGCGTTCGGCCTCCAGGGCCTGTTCGAGCTTGGCGCGCTCGAGCGCCTCGCGGCGCGCGTCGATATCCTGCTGCAGCGCCTGTTTGGCGCGGTTGATGGCCTGCCCCGCCTCTGGCCGCTGCTCGGGCGGCAGCTTGCCGAGGGCTTTGAGTTGTTCGGTGAGGCGGCCTTTTTTACCGAGATAGGCAACGCGCACTGCATCGAGCGCCGCAAGGTCGCTCGCGTCGCTCACGGCCCGCCGCCCTTCCTCGAGCAGTTGCCCGAGTTCGCTCTGGTCCTGTGTGCTCATAGTTTCCGCCGCTGGCTGGCAGCCTCTGTACCAATAAAAAGGGGAAGGCGCTGCCGCTTCCTTCCCCTCTTCGTTCGCGGCCTATGCCGCGCGCATCAGCGGCTTACTGCGCCAAGGCTGCCTTGGCCTTTTCAGCGAGAGCCGCAAAACCGGCTGCATCACGCACGGCGATGTCGGCCAGTACCTTGCGGTCGACTTCGATCTGCGCCTTCTGCAGGCCGTTGATGAAGGTGCTGTACTTCATGCCGTTCAAGCGGGCCGCCGCGTTGATACGGGCAATCCACAGCGCGCGGAACTGACGCTTGCGCTGACGACGGTCGCGGTAGGCGTACTGCCCGGCCTTGGTGACTGCCTGCTTGGCAACACGGAAGGACTTACGGCGCATGCCGTAGTAGCCCTTCGCCTTGTTCAGAATCTTGTTGTGGCGCCGACGCGCCTGAACGCCGCCTTTAACTCTGGCCATGGTCTATCTCTCCACTCTCACTCAAGCGTACGGCATCATGCGGCGGATGGCTGCGGTATCCGCCTCAGCCACGAGCATGTCACTACGCAGTTGACGCTTACGCTTCTGCGACTTCTTGGTGAGGATGTGGTTGTGAAAGGCCTGGGCCCGCTTGAAGCGGCCGCTGGCCGTCTTCTTGAAGCGCTTGGCGGCGCCCCGATTGGTCTTGATCTTCGGCATTTTAATCTCCGCGTCTTTGAAAAGTCGGCCCTAGTCAGCTCTCGCCGGTAGGGCGCGCGTGTTTGCCTTACTAGGCTTTGCCCTTCTTGGGCGACATCATCATGACCATCTGGCGGCCTTCCATTTTCGGCCGCTGATCGACATTGGCGATGTCCTCGAGGTCCGCTTCCACTCGTCCTAGGAGCTTCAGCCCGAGTTCCTGGTGCGCCATCTCGCGACCGCGGAAGCGCAACGTAACCTTGGCTTTGTCACCGTCCTCAAGGAAGCGCTTGAGGTTCTTGAGCTTCACCTGGTAGTCGCCCTCGTCGGTGCCGGGGCGGAACTTCACTTCCTTGACCTGGATCTGCTTCTGCTTTTTACGGGCGGCCTGCTGCTTCTTGCTCAACTCGAATTTGAACTTGCCGTAATCCATGATACGGCAAACCGGCGGTTGAGCGTTGGGGTCAATCTCGACCAGATCGAGTTCGAGCTCTTCGGCACGCGCAAGTGCCTCGTCGGTCGCAACGACGCCGACCTGCTCGCCCTCCTGATCGATGAGCCTGACCTCCGGAACACGGATGGCCCGGTTAAGCCGGCGCTCGTCGACTGGCGGACGACCGCCCCTTCTTGGTTTCAAAGCGATGCCTCAA
>JAJUGG010000246.1 GCA_029268285.1 Ectothiorhodospiraceae bacterium
CGCTTCTACCTGAACGAAGAACGCATCGAGCTGTTATCGAACGTAAAGGGCCATTATGAACCGGTTCCTTAGCTTGACACCCGCCCTGCTCCTACTGTTTGCCGGCACCGCCGCGGCACTGGACAGCGACCAGAACCAGCCCATCGAACTGAGCGCCGGCCAAGCCGACATGAGCAACGTCACCGGGGTCGGCGTCTACACCGAAGACGTAGTGCTGGTGCAAGGCACCATGCGCATTACCGGCGACAAAATGACGGTCTACACTTCGCCGGCGGGCGAACTGGTCAAGGCGGTGGTCGAGGGCAAGCCGGCAACCTATCGGCAGTTGCCGGAAGGCGAACAGGAATACGTCCATGCCGAGGCGCCAAGAATGGAATACACCGCCGAGCCGCCGCGCCTGATCACCTTGATGGACGGCGCCGTTCTCACGCAGGGCAAGAACCGCTTCCAGGGCGAGACCATCCGCTATCGCGTGGATGAGGATCAGGTTCTGGCGCAGGGCGGCAAGGACCGCGTCAACATCACCTTCTATCCCAACCAGAAATCCGGAGCCGACAGCGAATGAGCCGTTTGGTCGCCGCGCGCCTCGCGAAAAGCTACAAAGGCCGCCAAGTCGTGCGCGAAGCCACGGTGGAAGTGGGCGCCGGCGAAATCGTCGGCCTGCTGGGCCCGAACGGCGCCGGCAAAACGACTTGCTTTTACATGATCGTCGGCCTGATCGGCGCCGACGCCGGCGAAATCCGCATCGACGAGCGCGACCTCACGCCCCTGCCCATGCATACCCGGGCGCGGCTCGGCATCGGCTACCTGCCGCAGGAGGCCTCCATCTTCCGTAAGCTGACGGTGGAGCAGAACCTTATGGCGGTGCTGGAGCTGCGCAAGGATCTTGACCGCGAGGGACGGCGCGAGGTGCTCGACGGACTGCTCGGCGAATTCAACGTCGACCATCTGCGTCACAGCCAGGGCATCGCGCTGTCGGGCGGCGAGCGCCGCCGGGTGGAAATCGCCCGCGCTCTTGCCGCCGCGCCCAAATTCATTCTACTGGACGAACCCTTCGCCGGCGTCGACCCAATCTCCGTGGTAGATATTCAGCACATCATCCACCAGCTTGCCGCGCGCGGCATCGGGGTGTTGATCACCGACCACAACGTGCGGGAAACGCTGGGCATCTGCGAGCGAGCCTACATCCTCGGCGGCGGCGAGATCATCGCCAGCGGCACCCCCGAAGACATTCTCGGCAACGAGCGCGTGCGCGAGGTCTACCTGGGCGAGCATTTCCGACTCTAGTGACGGCCACACCCTGGCAGAAAGCGCTGAGAGAGGGCCGTTACCACTAGGAAAAAACCGAGGTCTGATGTTGCCGCGCGCCGATATGCGACCCAGGTCACCCTTGGTCGTTCTCTCCCGCAGCTATTTCAGCTAGCATTGCTCTTAGACCTATGGACTACACACTTACAATAATTCGCGAGCCCTGCCGAGCCCGCGTCGGCAACTGAGCGGCATGTCGGGATTGAAGCAGTCTCTACAGCTCCGCCTCGGCCAACAATTGGCCATGACGCCCCAACTGCAACAGGCCATCCGCCTGCTGCAGCTCTCTACGCTCGACTTGCGCCAGGAAATCCAGCAAGCCCTGGATTCCAACCTTATGCTGGAGGCCGCGGACGATAACAACAGCGTCGAGGTGGATACGGCGTCCGACAGCGATTCCGAGCTCGAGGCCGGCAACCGCGAAGACATTCCTGAAGAGCTGCCGCTGGACTCTAATTGGGACGACATTTACGACGGCTCGACCTCCTACAGCGCTCCCGACCCGGACAACCAGTTCGATCTGCTGGACAACCAAGCCAGCGCCTCCGGCGGCCTGCACGAACACCTGCTCTGGCAAGCCGAGCTCAGTCACTTCAGCGCGCGCGATTTCGTAATCGCCGAAACCCTCATCGACGCCATCCGTGACGACGGCTACCTCGGTCAGACGCTGGAAGAGATCCAGAGCGCCCTGCCGCCGGAATGGGACGTGGAGCTCGACGAGATCCAGGCGGTACTCAGCCGCATTCAGCGCTTCGATCCGGTCGGCGTAGGCGCGCGCGACCCGCGCGAAGCGCTCCTCATCCAGCTCGATCAACTCGACGTCGACAGCCCCTGGAAAGCTAAAGCGCGGGAGCTGATTGACCAGCACCTCGAGCTTCTGGTCACGCGTCAGTACAAGCAACTGCTGCGCCGCCTCGCCATCAGCGAAGATCAGCTGCAGGAGGTCATGGCGCTCATCCAGACGCTCAATCCGCATCCCGGGTCGGCCATCGACAGCCAGCGCACCGAGTACGTGGTGCCCGACGTGTTCGTGCGCCGGGTCAACGGTGAGTGGCGCGTCGAGCTCAACCGCGAGTCGCTGCCCAAGATCAGGATCAACAGCTACTACGCGAGCCTGGTCAAGCGCGCCGATAACAGCAGCGACAACACCACGCTGCGCAGCCACTTGCAGGAAGCACGGTGGTTTCTGAAAAGCCTGCAAAGCCGCCACGAAACGCTGCTCAAGGTGGCGCGCGCCATTGTCGGGCGTCAGCAGGATTTCTTCGAGTACGGCGAGGAAGCCATGAAGCCGCTGGTGCTGCGGGAAGTGGCCGAAGAGGTGGACATGCACGAGTCCACCATTTCGCGCATCACCACCCAAAAGTACATGCACACCCCCCGCGGCACCCTTGAATTCAAATACTTCTTCTCCAGCCATGTTATGACAGTGGACGGAGAGGAATGCTCGGCGACCGCCATCCGTGCGCGCATCCGCCGTCTGATTGCCGCTGAAGACCCAGCTAAGCCGCTGAGCGACAGCAAGATTGCCGACATCCTTCGCGCCGAAGGCATTAATGTGGCTCGAAGGACTGTGGCAAAGTACCGCGAGGCGATGAACATCGCTTCGTCGACTGAGCGCAAGAGACTCGCCTAAAAATAAGGAGGCGCGCTATGCAAATCACGGTAACCGGACATCACGTGGACCTCACTGACGCACTGCGGGGCTATGTCGAAACCAAATTCGAGCGGCTGGAGCGCCACTTCGACAACGTCGTCGACGTTCACGTCGTGTTGACGGTGGAAAAACTTGACCATAAAGCGGAAGCTACACTTCTGCTCAGTGGCGCGCGCATTCACGCGGATGCCGCCGAGAGCGACATGTACGCGGCGCTCGATCGCTTGGTCGACAAGCTGGACCGTCAGGTGGTCAAGCACAAGGAAAAACTGACCGATCATCACCGCGACAAGGGGGCGACGCATAAAGCGCTCGCCGACGAGTAAGCACCCGAAGCGCCCGGCCCTGTGCCGGGCGCACGCCCAACGTCCATGACCGAGTAAGGCATGAAGATCGTCGACCTACTGACGCCTGCCCGCATCCAAACCGATGCCGAGGTAGGCAGCAAGAAGCGCGCTCTGGAAGTCTTGAGCGAGATGTTGACCACCGGCGATGGCGAACTGGCTGCCGCCACGGTCTTCAACAAACTCATTTCCCGCGAGCGGCTGGGCAGCACCGGCCTAGGCCACGGTGTCGCTCTACCCCACGCGCGCATAGAAGGCACAGACCGCGCCCTGGGCGCGCTGCTCCGACTCGAACAAGGCGTTGATTTCGACGCTTTCGACAAGCGCCCTGTTGACCTCATGTTCGCCCTGGTGGTGCCCGAGCACTTCACCGACGAACACTTGCAGATTCTTGCCGATCTCGCGGAGATGTTCAGCGACCAATCGCTGTGCGATGCGCTGCGCAACGCAGCCGACCCCGAGCAGACCTACCAGGAACTGCTCGACTGGCACGGGCGCGTCAAGCAAGCTTGAGCTTCCAGGGCAGCGGCCGGCGCTGGTTCGGATCGCTGCCTGCTCAAGCCCTTGGAGCCTCGCCCCCATGCAAGCCAAGCACGACGAACTCCCGACCTCCCCCGGCGCCCTGGTCGA
>JAJUGG010000247.1 GCA_029268285.1 Ectothiorhodospiraceae bacterium
AAGCCGATTCTGCAGGACTGGTACCTCAAGCCCTGGAAATACCGCCGTCGCCATATCGACGTGGAAACCTACGCCGACCACGTCATCGACTTCGTCGAAGCAGCACTGCGCATCGACCGTATACCAACCGATACCCGCCGCAGCTAAGGCCGGCGTGACAGGAGGACAGATGAGCGTCATCGATCAACCGACGAGCATCCGCGAAGGCGAGGAACTCGACCGCGAACGCTTGCAGGTTTACCTCAAGGAACAGATTCCGGGGCTGTCCGGTGACCTCGAGGTTGCCCAGTATCCGTCGGGCTTCTCCAACCTGACCTATCAGATTCGCGTCGGCGATCGTCGCATGGTGCTGCGCCGCCCGCCTTTCGGCACCAAAGCCAAGGGCGCGCACGACATGGGACGCGAGTACCGAGTGCTAAGCGCGCTGCGCCCCCACTTCCCCTACTGCCCCGAGCCGCTGGCCTATTGCGAGGACGAGTCGGTACTGGGCGCGCCCTTCTACGTCATGGAGCACATGGAAGGCGTCATCCTGCGCAAGGATTATCCGGCGGAGCTGGCCCTTACGCCTGAACAGGTGCGTAAGCAGTGCGAAGCGCTGATCGATGTGCAAGCCGAGCTGCACAGCCTCGACTATGAAGCCGCCGGCCTCGGCGAGCTTGGCAACCCGGACGGCTACGTGCAGCGCCAAGTGGAAGGCTGGAGCAAGCGCTATCAAGCAGCCCGCACCGAGGACGTACCGAGCTTTCAGCGCGTGATGCAGTGGCTGGCCGAGCACATGCCGGCGCAAAGCCCGCGCTCGGCGCTGATCCACAACGACTACAAGTTCGACAACGTCGTCTGGGCCCCGGAAGACCCGCTCGAGCTCAAAGGCGTGCTGGACTGGGAAATGTGCACCCTGGGTGATCCGCTGATGGATCTTGGCTGCTCGCTCGCCTACTGGGTAGAGGCGGACGATCCGGCCGACATGCAGGCTATTCGCACCATGCCCACCAATGCGCCGGGCGCGCTGACTCGCGCCGAGATCATTCGCCGCTACAGCGAAAAGACCGGCATCGAAGTCGACAACATCGACTTCTACTACTGCTTCGGCCTGTTCCGGCTGGCTGTGATCGCGCAGCAGATTTACTACCGCTACTACCACGGCCAGACCAAGGACAAGCGCTTCGCAGCGCTTGCCCACGTCGTGCGCGCGCTGGAGCTCGCGGCATTACGCGTCATCAACCAATCCAAGCTCACCGCGGCCGAGAGGCCCCTGGCGAGCAAAAACATCAAGGAGAATCCCATGTCCAAGGCCAACGAACTCTTCGACCTGAGTGGAAAAGTCGCCCTCGTCACCGGCGCCAGCCGCGGCATCGGCGAGGCCATTGCCCGCTTGCTCGCCGCCCAGGGCGCCCACGTCATCGTCTCCAGCCGCAAGGCCGAGCCCTGCGCCGAAGTCGCTGAATCGATCAAGGCCAACGGCGGCAGTGCCTCCTCCTTCGCCTGCCATGTCGGCGAGATGGATCAGATCAAGGCGATCTACGAACACATCAAGCAGAAGCACGGCCGGCTGGATATCCTCGTTAACAACGCCGCGGCCAACCCCTATTTCGGCCATATCCTCGACACCGATCTCGGCGCCTTTCAGAAGACCGTCGACGTCAACCTGCGCGGCTACTTCTTCATGTCCACCGAGGGCGGCAAGATCATGCGCGAGCAGGGCGGCGGCGTGATCGTCAACACCGCCTCGGTCAACGGCGTCAGCCCTGGCGCCATGCAGGGTATCTACTCCATCACCAAGGCCGCCGTCATCAGCATGACCAAGGCCTTCGCGATGGAGTGCGCGCCCTTCGGCATCCGCGTCAACGCGCTACTGCCGGGCCTCACCGAGACCAAGTTCGCCTCGGCGCTGTTCACCAACGAAGACATCCACAAGCGCGCCCTGCAGAACATCCCCATGGGCCGCTCCGCCAAGCCCGAAGAGATGGCCGGCACCGTGCTGTACCTGGTCTCCGATGCGTCCAGCTACACCACCGGCGCCTGCATCAACGTCGACGGCGGCATGCTGATTTAGTAATAGGCTAATTCTGAACCACGGAGGCACGCAGACACGGAGAAGAATGGAAAAATCCCTGTAGGAACGGCGACTTCGCCGCGGTCTTCCCCAAGGTCCGCTCCCACGCACCAGCGGGCTATTTCGGTGAGGGCCAAAGCGCGCAGACGCGCACCCTACAAAAGATTGCCCTTCTCCGTGCCTCGGTGTCTCCGTGGTTAAAAGGCTGCTAATGCGGCCGCAGACAGGACCGTAGGAGATTTTCCATGTCCGACACCATCATCAACCGGCGCGATCTGGAGTTTCAGCTCTACGAGCTGCTCGAGGTCGACAAGCTCACCGAACGCGAGCGCTATAAAGAACACGACCGCGGCACCTTCGATGCGGTGATCGATACCGCCTTCCAGGTCGCCGAAACCTATTTCGAGCCCTATGCCCGCAAGGCCGACGAAAACGAACCGGTTTTCAAGGACGGCCAAGCCATCACCATCCCCGAGACCAAGGCGGCTATCAAGGCGCACGCGGAAGCCGGCTTTCTCGCCGCGCACCACGATGCGGAACTGGGCGGCATGCAACTGCCCTCCACCATCACCAGCACCTGCTCGGCCATCTTCAAGGGCGCCAACGTCGGCTTTGCCGCCTATCCGCTGCTGACCACCGCCGCGGCCAACCTGCTCAATGCCCATGGCAGCGAAGCGCAGAAAGCCAAATTCCTGCCGCCGCTGCTGGACGGCCGCTCCACCGGCACCATGGCGCTCACCGAGCCGCACGCCGGCTCCTCGCTGGGCGATCTGCGCACCCGCGCCGAACCCCAAGAAGACGGCACGTATCGCATCTTCGGCAACAAGATTTTCATCTCCGGCGGCGACCACGATTTCGGCGGCAACATTACCCACATGGTGCTGGCGCGCATCAAGGGCGCCCCGGCCGGCGTAAAGGGCATCTCGTTGTTCATCGTGCCCAAGTTCCTGGTCAACGACGACGGTAGCCTGGGCGAACGCAACGACGTCACCCTCGCCGGCCTGTTGCACAAGATGGGCTACCGCGGCACGACCTCGACGGTACTCAACTTCGGCGACAACGGCGGCGCGGTCGGCTACCTAGTGGGCGAGCCCAACCAGGGCCTGAAGTATATGTTCCACATGATGAACGAGGCCCGCATCGGCGTCGGCATGGGCGCGGTGGTGCTCGGCTACACCGGTTACCTGCACTCGTTGCGCTACGCGCTGGAGCGCCCCCAGGGCCGACCGCTGGGCGACAAGAACCCGGAAAGCCCGCAGGTCCCCATCGTCCAGCACACCGACGTGCGCCGCATGCTGCTGGCGCAGAAGTCCTACGTGGAAAGCTGCCTGGGGCTGTGCCTGTACGCCGGCCGCTTGGTTGACGAAATCCGCACCGGCGACGAAGCCTCGGCCAAACGTGCCAAGGAGCTGCTCGACCTGCTCACGCCCATCGTCAAGGCCGGCAGCTCGCAGTTCAGCGTCAAGGCCAACGAACTCGCCATCCAAATCCTTGGCGGCGCGGGCTATACCCGCGACTACCCGCTGGAGATGTTCTACCGCGACAACCGCCTCAACCCCATCCACGAGGGCACCGACGGCATCCAGTCGCTGGACCTGCTCGGCCGCAAGATCTGGCAGCACGACAGCGCCGGCCTCAAGGCGCTGATAGGCGAAGTCGGCGAAACGCTGAAGCAGGCGGCTGCGCTGGAGTCGGTCGCCGATCTGGCCGCCGAGGTCAAAGCCGCACAGGATCGCGTACTGGAAGTCATCCAGAGCCTCGGCAAAGCCATGCAGAGCGAAGGCCCGGAGCGCACCCTCGCCAACTCCTTCGTCTTCCTCGACATGTTCAGCCGTTATGTGCTGAGCTGGCAGTGGCTTTGCCAGGCCGTGAAAGCGGC
>JAJUGG010000248.1 GCA_029268285.1 Ectothiorhodospiraceae bacterium
GGCATAGCCGCGGCTGACGCTTAGTGTCTCGTCGCTGGCGTGCAGGCTCAGGTTGAGGCGGCCGCGAAAGTCGCGGGTGATGGAGTGAATCTGGCGCACGTTGACGATGCAGTTGCGGTGAATGCGCCAGAAGTACCGTGGGTCCAGGCGCGCTTCAAGCTCCTTGAGCGGCGTGCGGATCGGGTATTGCCCCTCGGCGGTATAGATCACGGTGTACTTGTCTTCGGCGCGCAGATACAGCACCTCGGCCACCGCGATCAGGCGAATGCGCTCGCCTACGGAAGCCTGTAGCCATTCCAGGTAGGGTTCGGGCGGCTTCTCCAGAACGCTGCTGACGCGCGCCAGCAGCGCAGCAAGATCAGGGCTGCCTGCGGCCGGGGCCTCGAGCCGGCGCCGGAGGCGCTCGACGGTCGCGAGCAGACGCTCTTCGCGCACGGGTTTCAGGAGGTAATCCAACGCCTCGCGTTCGAAAGCCTCGACCGCATACTGATCGTAGGCCGTCACGAAGACCACATGGCAGGGGTGCGGGAGCTGTCTTGCCACGTCGAGCCCGCTGAGGCCGGGCATTTTGATGTCGAGAAAGGCAGCATCGGGGCGCAGCTCCGCTAGCATGCGCAGGGCCTCGCGGCCGTCGCCGGCGCGGTGGATAACCCCCAGGTCGGGCCAGACCAGACGCAACTGCCGCTCTAGTTCTCGCAACAGCTCCGGTTCGTCATCGGCGATGAGTGCGGTGGCAGTCATTGTTGCGGCAGCCTCAGGCTTGCGGTCACGCCGCCGTCCTTGTTTTCCTCGATAGTCAGCCGGCCCTCGCCATCATACAGCGCCAGCAACCGCTCGCGCACATTGGCGAGGCCCGTGCCGCCTTGCCCGCTCGTGCCCAGGCCTACGCCGTTGTCGATAACGTCTATGCAGAGGTGCTGCCCCTCTGTCTGCGCGCGAATCGTCAGCGCGCCGGGGCCCGGTTTCGGCTCAAGGCCGTGGCGAACGGCGTTTTCCACCAGCGGTTGCAGCAGCATCGGCGGAAAGCGCAGGCTTCGTAAGGCGTCCGGAACATCGAGGTCGAACGTCAACCGCTCGCCCATGCGAAGGCGCATGATGGCGAGGTAGTTGGCGAGCAGGTCGATTTCGTCGCCCAGGGTAGTTTGATCCCGTCGACTGTGAGAGAGACTGGCGCGCAGGTAGTCGATCAGGTGGTCGAGAAGACGGCGTCCCTGCTCAGGGTCGTGGGTGATGAAGCCACGTAGCAAGGCGAGGGTGTTGAACAGAAAATGCGGCTCTACCTGGGCCTGCAGCAGGCGCAGCTCGGTTTCCACGCGCGCCTTGTCGGCGTTGACGTGTTTCAGGCGCGTTTCGCGTAGGTCCTGCTCCATGCGCAGTGCGCGCTCGCGGAAGGCCGCAAGGGCCGTTATGACGGCACCGAACAGCAGGCCGATGACCACCGACTGCCAAAAGATCTGCCCGGAGGCGTAATCCAGCGGATCCTGGCCGAGGAGGGCAAGCGCCAGGGCCGTGCCGAGCAGGGAGCCTGCCCCCACCACGAACATGATGCCGGCGATGCGCCAAAGGCCGGCCGGCAGCCGATGTAGGGCGATCTCCACGCCGAGGTAGATCGTCAGGCCGATGCACTGGGAGAACAGCCAGTTGATCGCGAACGGGCCGCCGAAGCCGATGGCCGTTAGGAAGAGGGCGATGACGGTGTTGAACAGCAAGGCTGCGCCCCAGCGTCCCCAGGCCGGCACGCCTAGCCAGAGTGGCTTGGACGTCATGCTTGTTGTGTTTGTGCGGTTCATGTGGGTTCTCCCCGTGCGACGTCGTCGCCCTCCTTCTAGCAGCCTATCAGACGCGGACGAAATGGCCGTGGAATCCGAGCGGCAGCGAGTAGGGCAGGCTTGCTTGAGCCACTGGGCCGTCTGCTAGCTTGCCGGCATCGAATAAGGTCAGTCGCGTCACGCGCGCGGCCGTGTCGAGCACCGTGCCCAGGAGCCAAGCGTCGCCGTCTTCGGCGCCGGGCGATTTCGGGATGACCACATGCTCTTCCACCATGATCTCGTCGCCGAAGCGATAAACCTGCTCGGTCTCCCGGTCTAGATCAATGCGCCGCAGCGCGTTGAAGCCGGGCCGGTTCAAATCGCCTCGCGCATCGGCGACAACGAGATAGCGCTGGCGACGGCCGCTGTGACGAGGATCGATTGTGGGAAACTCGCTCTTGCCGGGCAGCGTAGTCTGTTTGGCTTTGCCTTGGGCAGGGTGCAGCGTGAGCCGTGTCGCTCGCGCGTGTTCTCTCCAGGAATGCTCGCCGCGCATGACGTCCCGAAAGCTATTGGTCATGACCGTTGCGTCGTTAAAGCGCAGGTAATCCAGGTGGATGGTACCGTTGCGCTCTTCCCAGGCGTTGCCGATGTGGAAGTAAAACCCGGCAGGCACCTCGTACCAGCGCTGTTGGGACCAATCATCCTTGGCCACGGCGAGCACCCGCATCGGCCGCTCGGGATGCCAGTCATAGCTGTCGAGTACGCTGGCGCCGCCGGCCATGCGCTCGACACTCAGCGGTAGTGGCGGCAATAGGAAAACGATGTGCCGCTCGGTGATGGCAAAGTCGTGCACGAAGGGCAAATCCCGCACCGGCAAGGCTTCTGCCTTCCTTAACGCGCCCTCGGCATCGATGTGGTAGAGCACGAGCAGGCGGTCGCCGGCCGCGCCGAAATTCCACAGGCTGCCGTCGCTGTCACGCCGCGGGTGGGCGGAAAATGGCATGCCGGCCAAATCCTCGCGCCAGGCGACAGGGCCGCGCGACTCCAACGTGTCGGGATCCAGGGCCCAGGCGGAGCCGCCTTCCCACAAGGCGAGCAAGTTGTCGCCGTGTTTGATTACGCTGGTGTTGGCAACGTTGATCTGGTCGGGGCTGGAGATGAGGCTCATCTCCGGCAGGCGGGTGCCGAAGGCCGGGTAGAGCAGATGCCCCGCGTCTCTTTCGGCGACATACTTGGGCGTTTCCACGAAACGCCCGAGGTGGGACACGCGCCCCTCTTCGATACGGAAAGCCTGCATCATGCCGTCGCCGTCGAACCAGTGGCGATAGCGCTGGCCGCCGCGGTCATGGCGGGCAGGCATGTTGCGGTAGAGCACGCCGCGAAGGGATTTCGGCCACTGACCGCTGATGGACAACGAGTCGGTGCGAAGGCGGTCTTGCTCCACCGTGCGCCAGCCGAGCAGCCACGGCTTAGCTTCGCGGGCAGCCAGGTAAGAGCGCTGCCAATCCGCCGTGCGAGCAAGGGACAAGGGCGACAGCACGGCGGCCGCGCCGCCGATAAGCATCGTTTGCAAGAGCGTGCGCCGGTCCATGGCTAGTTCCTCAGTTCGATGGTGATGGCTTGGCTCTGCCCGTCGAGGGCGATGGCGGCGTCGGAGAAGGCGGGCGGGCCCATGTTCCCCATCGCGTTACGGCTAAAACCGTAAGGCTCGGTGGGAACACCCAGCAGGTTGGTGTCGAGCTCGCCGTTGCCGTTGAGGTCTTGGAACACGGCAACGGCATAGCGCCCCGCCGCAAGATCGGTGAACGCGACCGAAGGTTGCTGCTTCCAGCGTTTAACTACTGCCAGCCGGAATCCATCGCGCTGCTCGAAGCCTTCTGCGTTGTCGTAGAGCGCCAGGTAGACCGGGGCTTCTTCGGATTGAACAACATCGACGCGCAGGTCCGCCGCCAAGGCTGTGCCGGCTGTAGCCAGTGCCACGACCGCTACTGGAAATCTCAGGTACTTCATCATGGCTCTCTCCTCGTCAGGTATTTCGGTGAGAGCCACTTTGATCCAGGCTTGCGCAGGCCGCGATCTACTTGCGACGAAATGCATTATGGCGCGATGAGTTGCGCAGGTAGCGGCGCGGGTGGATGCTTAAGGTCGTATGAGTTCTTGATCTCCGCGGCGGCTGTCGA
>JAJUGG010000249.1 GCA_029268285.1 Ectothiorhodospiraceae bacterium
AGCATTGGCAGGGCTGTTACCCATTCGGGCGCGCATGCAGGAGCCGCTCGCCGCCATCGGGCTGCAGCAACTCGAACTCCCGGAAGGGGTGCTGCGCGGGCATAGCTTTCATTATTCGCGCATAGAAACCGGACTTAGGCCTATCGCGCGTGGCCGCTGCCCCAACGGCGGCCCGACTGCGGAGCCGGTGTATCGACTGGGGCGTTTGACGGCCTCTTACATGCACCTCTACTTCCCCTCCAACCCCGAAGCTGCCGCCGCGCTGTTATTGCCATGAAGATCCCCGCCCACACCCCGCGTCGTATCGTCTGCCTCACCGAAGAGACGACCGAAACGCTGTATCTGCTCGGCGAGCAAGACCGCATCGTCGGCATATCAGGCTTTACGGTAAGGCCGCCGCAGGCGCGCAAGGAAAAGCCCAAAGTCAGCGCCTTTACCAGCGCCAAGATCGACAAGATCCTCGCCCTGGAGCCGGACCTGGTGCTGGGCTTCTCGGACATTCAGGCCGATATCGCCGCGCAGCTCATACGGCACGGCATCGAGGTCTATGTGCTCAACCACCGCTCGGTGAGCGGCATACTCGGCATGATCCGCACCGTGGGCGCGCTGGTCGGGGTGCCCGACAAGGCCGCGATCCTGGTCGCCACGCTGCAGGAAGGGCTGGAAGCCGCGGCACAGGAAGCCGCCACCCTATCGCACCGGCCGCGGGTGTACTTCGAGGAGTGGGACGAGCCGCAGATCTCCGGCATTCGCTGGGTGTCGGAACTCATCGAGATCGCCGGCGGCGAGGACTGCTACCGCGAGTTCGCCGGCGAGCCGCTTGCCAAGAATCGCATCATCGCGGATCCCACGGACGTGGTGCGCCGCGCACCGGACATCATCATCGGCTCCTGGTGCGGCAAGAAATTCCGCCCCGAGCAAGTCGCGGCGCGCGTCGGTTGGGAAGCCATTCCGGCAGTCCGGAATGGCGAGCTGCACGAAATCAAATCACCCGAAATCCTCCAGCCCGGCCCTGCGGCACTCACCGACGGGCTCGAACGGCTGCGCACAATCATCAGGGATTGGGCGGAGAAGCATGGAGAGTAAGCGGGTGGTTCAAGGTTTGATTACGCCACGGAGGCACGGAGGCACAGAGAAAGGCAATAGCTTCTGTAGGGGATACATTTGTGGGAGCGACTCCTGGCCGCGAAAGGGTGAGCGGCCATACCAAGAGGAATCGCGGCGAGGTCGCCGCTCCCACGGGTGGCCGTCGATTAGGTGTAGAAGCGGCCGCCGGCCGCGACCAGACCTCAGCAAGCGCAGTCGCGCAAGATTCGCGGCGAGGTCGCCGCTCCTACAAGCGCCGTTCACTTTCTTCTCCGTGCCTCCGTGCCTCCGTGGTTCAAGCCTCGTCATCGTCCTCGCCACGTTACTCATCGCCGCACTCTGCGCCCCCGCTCAGGCCGCCATCGCCGTCACCGACGATGCCGGCAATGAATTGGTGCTGGAAGCCCCGGCGGAACGCGTCGTTGCCCTAGCGCCGCATGCGGTGGAGGCCTTGTTTCATGTCGGCGCCGGCGGCACGCTGGTGGGCGTGTCCACCTACAGCGACTGGCCGCCGGAGGCGCGCGACATCCCCAGGGTCGGTAGCGACAGGCGCATCGATTTCGAAGCCGTGCTAGCGCTGAGGCCGGACGTCGTCGTAGTTTGGCAAAGCGGCAACGGCCCGCGCACAGCGGAGAAGCTGCGCGCGCTGGGTTTGAAGGTCTATGTCACCGAGCCGCGCACGCTGGAGGATATCGCTGCGACGCTGGAGCGGCTGGGCCGCCTCACCGGGCGCGAGCAACGCGCGGTCGAATCGGCGCGGGCGTTCCGCGACCAACTTGCGAGCCTCGTAGAGCGTTATAGCGACCGCAGCGAAGTGAGCGTGTTCTACCAGATCTGGCATCAGCCGCTGATGACGGTCAACGGCGAGCACCTCATCAGCGAAGTCATACGCCTCTGCGGAGGGCGCAACATCTTTTCCGACTTACGAAGCCTAGCACCGACGGTAGACGTGGAATCGGTGCTGGCGGCGAGACCGCAGGTCATCATCGTCAGCGGCGCCGATGCCGGCCGGCCCGCGGTGATGGACGACTGGCGGCGCTGGCCGCGGCTGCCGGCCGTCGCCGAGAACCAGCTCTACTTCATCCCGCCCGATATCATCCAACGCCACAGCCCGCGCATTCTGGAAGGCGCCCGAGTTTTGTGCGAGCAACTCGAGCAAGCGCGCTCCTGATCTTGGGCACAGCCGGGCTTTTGGGCGACACTACCCAGCTCAGTCGCTTAGCCCGGAGATCGCGTTGCGCCCCACGAGTCACGCACAGGACCCCGACGCCCGCGCCAACTGGCGCATCATCATCAGCCTGCTGCCTTATCTGCGCGAATTTCGCGGACGCGTCGCGCTGGCACTGCTGTTCCTGCTTCTGGCCAAGCTCGCTACCGTCACGGTACCGGTCGCGCTGAAGTTCATCGTCGACAGCCTGGATAGCGAACAGAGCCGAATCATCGCGGTGCCGCTTGCAATGCTGTTGGCCTACGGTCTGCTGCGCTTCGGCTCGGTATTCTTCGGCGAATTGCGCGACGCCGTGTTCGCGCGGGTCGCCGAGCGCGCCATGCGGCGGGCAGCGCTGCAGGTGTTTCGCCACCTGCATAATCTCGATCTCAATTTCCACCTCTCGCGCCGCACCGGCGGCTTGTCGCGCGACATCGAGCGCGGCACCACCGGCATGAGCTTTTTGCTGCGCTTCATGTTGTTCAACATCATCCCCACGCTGGTAGAGATCGCGCTGGTGGCAGTGATTCTGCTGGCGGCCTTCGAGCCGCGCTACGTGCTGGTGGTGCTGGCGGCGGTAGGGGTTTATATCGCTTTCTCGGTGGTGGTGACGGAGTGGCGCACGCGCCATGTGCGCGAGTCCAACGAGCTCGATTCGCGCTCCAACACCCGCGCCATCGACAGCCTGCTCAACTACGAGACAGTCAAGTACTTCAACAACGAAGACTACGAGGCGGCGCAGTACGACCAAAACCTGGAGGACTGGGAGCGCGCGCGCATGAAGACGCGACTTTCGCTGGCGGCGCTCAACTCGGGGCAGGCATTCATCATCGCCGCGGCGGTGACGGTGATGATGGTGATGGCGGCGTACCAAGTAGCTGCCGGGGAGCTATCGCTGGGTGACCTGGTGATGATCAACGCCTACATGATCCAGCTCTTTATCCCGCTGAACTTTCTGGGCTTCGTCTACCGCGAGATCCGCCAGGCACTGATCAACATCGAGCGCATGTTCGGGCTGCTCGGGCAGCCGGCGCGGGTCGAGGACGCGCCGGACGCCAAGCCTCTAGTAGCCGCGGGCGGCGAGGTTCGCTTCGAACAGGTGAGTTTCGCTTATCGCGAGGATCGACCCATTCTCAAGGATGTGAGCTTTACCATCCCCGCCGGGCACAAAGTTGCCATCGTCGGCAGCAGCGGCGCCGGCAAATCCACCATCGCGCGCCTGCTGTTCCGCTTCTACGACGTCGACGCCGGCCGCATTACCGTCAACGGTCAGGACATCCGCGACGTTACCCAGCAGAGCCTTCGCGCGGCCATCGGTGTGGTGCCGCAGGACACGGTGCTGTTCAACGACACCATTTACTACAACATCGCCTACGGCCGCCCTGACGCCAGCCGCGAAGAGGTGGAGCGCGCCGCGCGGCTGGCGCATCTGGACGGTTTCATCCAGCAACTGCCGGAAGGCTTCGAGACCAAGGTCGGCGAGCGCGGCCTGAAGGTCTCGGGCGGTGAAAAGCAG
>JAJUGG010000250.1 GCA_029268285.1 Ectothiorhodospiraceae bacterium
GACCCTGTATCCGGTCGCCTGCGCGCCGCAGGCCTGGGCCAGCGGTGCCGCCTTCATGCTGTTGCAGGCCTGCCTCGGCATGCAATTCGACGCCGCGCAGCGCCTGCTCGTGTTCGACCATCCGCGGCTGCCGGACTACCTACCGCGCGTCAATATCGCCCGCCTGCGCGTTGGAGACGCGCGCCTGGATCTGGCGCTGCGGCGACATAGCAACGACGTCGGCATCAACGTGCTCGATAAGCGCGGCGAAGTCGAAGTACAGGTGAGGGTCTAGACGATACGGACACTCCGGTTGCCGCTCGCATCCGGAGTCCCGCGTTACGAGCTTGATTCCCGGTGGTTTACCACAACTACTTTTCTTAACGGGACGCCGGCAGCCTATTGCCAGCGCAGGGCCGCAGACTCATCGAGTTGGCCGACGACGCGGAAGCGCTCCATTCTGTCCACCGAGGAAGCGACGCATGGGCGATCTGACCTCGGAAAGCCGCCGAGCCGGCTCGCTTTACTACGGTCGGTTGTTTCTGCTTTCCTGGCTTCTGCTGGCCTTTACGCTTTCAACCGCAGCGCTAGCCCAGACCACAGACGCCGACGAGCGCGTTTATGTGTATGTAGGCGACTACAACTACCCGCCCTACGAATTCCTAGATCAAGAGGGCAGGCCTAGCGGCTTCAACATCGAAATGATGCGTGCCATTGCCGATGAGGCCGGCATCGAGCTGCGCTTTCATCTCGGCCCATGGCCGCATGTTCTGAAAGCGCTCGCGGCCGGCGAGGCCGACATCTCCAGCATGTACTACTCGCCGGCGCGTGACGCGATCGCGGACTACGCGCAGCCCTTGCACATCGCTCATAGTCAGATCTTCCAACGCCGTGACAGCCCGCCCATCGAGTCCCTGGAAGCCTTAAACGGCCTCGAGATCCTCGTCCAGTCCGACTCCGTGACAGAAGACTACCTGCGCGACAAATTCCCGGATGCACATCCGATTACCGTCGATAGCGAGCCCGAAGCGCTGCAGGTATTGGCTTCTGGAAACTTCGACGCCGCCCTGGTCAGCCGCGAGGTCGGCCTGCACGCCATCCGGCTCTACGAGCTGGAAAACCTGTACGCACCGCTGCCCCCTCTGCTGCCGAGCCACTACACCTTCGTTGTCACACAGGGAAATACAGCGCTGCTAGGCTTGATCAATGCTGGTCTCACCGAACTCCGCAGCACGGGCGTATACGCTGCGCTGCGCGCACGCTGGCTGGAAGAGTCGCGCCCCGAGCCCTGGTTGGTCAGGAATCAGGGCCTTGTCGCCGCGGCCTTGGGCCTGCTCGTCCTGCTCCTGGTGGGCATCTACGCCTGGAATCTGAGCCTGCGGCGCCGGGTCGAAGAGCGCACAGCCACCTTGAACGAATCCGAGGCACGTTATCGGGCCTTGATTGAACGCGCGCCCGAGGCCATCGTCATTTACGACGGCGATACTGACAGCTACGCTGCCATCAACCCCGCAGCCGCCGAACTCTTTGGGCTCGCAGACCGCACGCGCGCCCGGCTAACCCCCGACAACGCGAGTCCAGCACGCCAGCCCGACGGCGCTCCATCGCAAGAACGCGCCCAACACTATCTGCGGCGGGCACTCGCCGGAGAGCCGCAGGTATTCGAGTGGACGCATCAAACACTCCAGGGCCGCCCTTTCGACGCCGAGGTCCGGCTCATTCGCTTGCCCGGAGGCAGGCCGCTGGTACGCGCCACAATCATCGACATCAGCGAACGCAAGCGCGCCGAGCGCGCGCTGATGGGCCAAATGCGGCTCAACCAGGAAATCCTGAACGGCATGATGGATGGCTATGTGCTGGTCGATACCGACTTACGCATCCACGAAGCCAACACTGCTTACTGCCGGCTGACCGGCTACAACCGCGACGAACTCTTGAACATGTCCATGACAACGCTCGACCCTCGATTGGCTGACGACGACCTCCGACGCCGACTCATCGAGCGCATACGCAAGGAAGGCGGCCGGCATGTCGAGAGCCGGCATCGGCGCAAAGACGGCAGCTTCATGGACATCGAAGGCAGCCTGATCCTTCACCACTTCGAGGGCCAGGAGCTGTTCGCAGGCTTCATTCGCGACGTCACGGAACGCCGCGCCCATGCGCGCAGGCTACGGCAGGCGGCCACCGTATTCGCCAACACGACGGAAGGCGTGATCATCGCCGATCAGGATTGCCGGATACTGAGCGTAAACCCCGCCTTCGCCGGGATGATGGGGCAGGATGCCGCCGAGTTGGAAGGCCAGCCCGTCAGCGCGCTCTTGTCCGATCCTCAACAGGCGGAGGATTTCGAACGCTCTCTGAAAGCGACCGTGGACGAGGTCGGGCACTGGCAAGGCGAGATAAAAAGCCGCCGCCACAGCGGCGAGCTGTTCCCGGCTTGGCTGAACATCAGCCGGGTCGTGGAGGAAAACGATACCGCGGCGGGCTACATCGTCATTCTCGCCGACATCAGCGAGGTCAAGGCGTCCGAGCAACGGCTCGAGCATCTGGCGCATCACGATGCACTGACGGGCCTGCCGAACACCCTGCTGCTACACGCCCGCCTCGAGCACGCCATGGCGCACGCGAATCGCGAAGGAAAATCCGTGGCCGTGGTATTCATCGACCTGGATCGCTTCAAGTACGTCAACGACAACCTCGGCCATCCGATCGGCGATGCGCTACTAAAGGAAGCCGCACAACGGCTCTGCGCTACCCTGCGCAAGGAAGACACCGTCGCGCGCCTCGGCGGCGACGAGTTCATCCTGTTGCTGGAGCAACTCGACGGCGCCGCCGATGCAGTCCCTGTGGTCGAAAAAGTGCTCCAGCAACTGGAAAAACCCTTTTACATCGCCGGCCACGAACTCATGATCTCCGGCAGCATGGGCATCGCGCTCTACCCTAGCGACGGAACGGACATCACCACGCTGCTCAAAAATGCCGACAGCGCGATGTACACGGCCAAGAAGGAACGCGGCAACTTCCACTTCTACGACCCGTCGCTGGCAGCACAAGCCGCGGAGCGCTTTCAGCTCGAGCAAGACCTTCGCAACGCCGTCGAGCGCGGGGAACTCTACGTGCTCTACCAACCGCAGATCGACCTGCAAACGCGCCGCATTATCGGCGTCGAAGCGCTGCTGCGCTGGCGGCACCCCACCCACGGCGACATAGCGCCGGCGCACTTCATCCCCGTGGCCGAGGAAACCGGCATGGTACAGAGCTTGGGAGGGTGGGTGCTGCGCGAAGCCATGCGTCAGTCGAAGCGTTGGCAAAGCGACGCTTTATCGTCCATACGCATGTCCGTCAACATCTCCGCCCGGCAAGTCCTTAAAGAAGACCTGGCGGACGTGATCAGTGGGATGCTCGCTGAAACAGGATTGCAGCCGTCGCAGATCGAGCTCGAACTGACTGAAACCACACTCATGGAACTCAGTGAGGCCTCACGCGAAACGCTGGAGCGCCTGCGCGCCATGGGCGTACACCTGGCGGTCGACGACTTCGGCACCGGCTACTCGTCCTTGAGCTACCTCAAGGACCTCCCGGTCAAAACGCTCAAAATCGACCGCGCCTTCGTCGAAGGCCTCCCCGACGACCCCGACAGCATCGCCATATGCAAAGCCGTGATCTCCATGGGACACAGCCTGGGCATGCAAGTCATCGCCGAGGGCGTGGAAACCCAGGCCCAGCTCGACGCCCTGAGCGCCGCCGGCTGTGACATCGCGCAGGGCTTTTTCATCAGCCGCCC
>JAJUGG010000251.1 GCA_029268285.1 Ectothiorhodospiraceae bacterium
CCCTACTAAAATTGCTCGCTACCCGTCCCGCTTTCCCCTGCGAGGCTTGGCGGCCTCAAGGGGATAGAGCAAGAACCGGGCCGCGAATGGCCGCCGAAGACGTTCGACTGAAGTCGAACCTACAAGAAGGTGTAGGTATTGCTCCAGGGCCCCCGTACCCCAAAGCTCACTCCTCCTCATCTCGCAAACCCAACGGCTCTCCATCACGCCAACGCCACTGCTCCAGAACCAGCGCCACTCTCGGCGCCATGCCGTCGGCATACTCGGGCGGATAACGAACCAGGATGTAGAACCAGCGCCCCTCGTGCTCGGCCAGCGCCAGCCAGCCGAGGTAGTTGCCCACAAACACGTACTCACGCTCTGCCCAGGCATGGCGGGCGGGCGCCTCCAGGCCGCCGAAGGTCCACGCCAGATCTTCCACGACTTCCTCCGGCCGCGCCGACTCCGACAGCACGCTGATCTCAACCCGCGCGCGCTCACTCCTCACGCCACCGAACGCTGCGATCAATTCCAAGCTGGCTCCGACTTCGCTGACGGAGACCGTCATATCGGCCGGCACATATGTGGAAAACTGCAATGGGAAAGAGGTCGGCGCCTGCCAGAGACGAGCGGAAAGCGTCTCCGGCATGCCTTCGAGCAAGACGCTGAACTCCCGCAGCGGAGGGCGTACCTGCTCGATTTCGGGCCGCTCGCCGCCGGGCTGCCGGCAACCGACCAGCAGCACGACGATGAGCAGCACCCCCGCTGCGCGCTTATTCCTCCGCGAGAACGCGCGAGGCAAAGCGGTCGAAATCGGCTGCGCTGATCTGGGGGATTTCTTCCATCGCCACATGCCCGGCCTCGGGGTATCGAATCAGCTCTGCGTGCCGAACATCCTCGAGCCATTGATCGGCTAATTCAACCGGAACCCAATTGTCCAGCTCGCCCCAGAGCAGCAGCGTCGGCGCCTCGATCTTACTCACCCAGGCCGGTTTCTGGTCCCGCCGTTCGGCCATTTCGCGCAGCACGGCACGGGTCGCCTTCCGGTTGCCTCGGGCCCGGTTGAGCTCGAAGTAGCGCTCCACCGTTGCTTCCGTCACCGGTGCAGCATCGCCGTAGACGTCGTTGAGCACATGACGCACCACGGGACGCGGCGTTGCCCACTCGAATGGCTTGCCGATCACGGGCCAAGAAGCCATGCGCAGCAGCCAGGGCATCGGCTGCGGATAGCCGGCCGGGCTGATCAGCGTGAGCGCCTGCACCCGCCCCGGCTCATGCGCCGCGTAAAGCGCGGCGATGTAGCCGCCCAGCGAGTTGCCGACCACGACGGCGCGCTCGACCCCATAAGCATCCAGCACCCCGTTGACCAGGCGCAGGATGGCTTCATCCTCCAAGGACGGCGCAGGATCGCTCAGACCGAATCCTGGAACATCGATACGAATAAAGCGGTAGCGATCGGCGAGCGCTTCCACCCAACCGTCCCAGGTATGCAGCGACGCCATCACGCCGTGCAGCAAGAGCACGGTCGGTCCCTGTCCCTCGGACCGAGTGTGCACGCGAACACCGTCGACCTCGACGAAACGCGTCGTTTCGTTGGTATAGCGGGACTCCAACTCAGCTCTGTCGAGCTGTGTCATCCCGAGGCTGGCACAGCCACCGAGCACCTGGGCCAAGACCACGACTGCCACTAGCCCGATAATCCTTCTGTACTTTTTCACCACACCCCTCCAGACAGGTGCCGATTCTTCTCGTCGGCTCCTAGCGCGTACAAACGTATACCCATGCAAGAGGAAATATAGCGCGAATTGTCGATTCGTCATTATCGCGGGGAACTCGCAGCGCGACGAAACAGGAGCGGGATAACCGCTCCTGTCCCGAGCTGCTCCATCGAAAGCTCAAGCGCTCAACGACGGGGCCACAAAACGCCGAAATTCGTTGCAACCGGTCTACGACCCGTTGCGAAACGCTTCGGGAATCGTCAGCTCGTAGGTCACGCCAAAACCAATGGGGCGCGGCCCTCGCTGTGAGCTGAAGTACAGCCGCGAGCCGTCCGGGGTAAATGCCGGGCCCGTCAGCTCGCTGCCGCCGCCCGGCACTCGCACCAGTATCTTGGCGCCCTTATTCGGGTGTACCACCATCAAACGCATGGCATCGCCGTCTTCCGCCACAATCACATCGCCCGCCGGGCTGACGGTTACGTTATCGACGTCGGCGAAAGGTTCAGAGACACCCTCCAGCTGTTGGTTGTCGAAGACCACCTCCAGCAGATCGTTATCGATATCCAAGGCATAAACGCGGTTATCGCCCTTAGTCGCGAAGAAGGCGACCGCGCGCAAAGGATACTTTGCACCGGGGAGCCGCGGACGCGCGTCGGCGGGCAAGTGCTGCATCCAAATGCCTTCACCGCCAGGGAAGCGAGTACCGGGCGCCCCAACACCGGTATTCCGTTCGATCTGCTTGCGAACAGTACCCTGAGCCCGGCCAGGCTCGACGACCTCCACCCAGCGCACGCGGCAAACCCGTCTCGCCAGCTCCAAATCCTCGAGATAGCCGCCATTCTCGAAACCCTCAACCTCCAGCACCTGCAGCACGCCGTTCTGTAGGTCCAGTGCCTCACGGCCGTTGATCCCGCTTACCGTGCCGCTGGAAACGAACCGATACAACCGACCGTCACCCTCGTCCTCGGTCAGGAATACCGTACGCGTTTCCATGTCCACGGCGGCAGCCTCATGGTTGAATACGCCTAAAGCCGGGTACTTTACTGCCGTCGCGGGCGTGCCCAGCGGATCGCACTCGTAGACGTAACCGTCGGCGACTTCCTCGCAAGAAAGCCAGGTGCCCCACGGCGTTGCGCCGCCGGCGCAATTCCTGCGCGTGCCCCTGAGAATGCGGTAGGCGTCGATCAAGTTACCGTTGCGGTCGAAGCGCAAGGCGCCGACACCTCCAGCCGTCACCGTCTCGCTATTCGAGACGTACACCCAGCCGCCATCCTCGGCGGCAGGAAACACAGCCCCGCCATCCGGAAACCCGTGCCAGATATAATCGATCTTCCCGTTGAATAATCCGCCCGCGGGTGCGGTACCGGACACGGCTACACGGCGAATGGAGAACCCTTCAGGGATGAAAATGCCGTCGACGTCGGATTTCACCAGCTCGCCGATGCCGAACAAAGGGCCAGGCTTCAGCGGAAACTCCTTAAGAAGCGGCTCTGGCTCAATGGGCGGTTTCGGCGTAGGCAGCGTCGGGTCGGCCGGCACGTCGCCACTCCCCGTAGTACTGCTAGAACCGCCACCACAAGCCGCTAGAAAGACCGCACCACCCCCATAAAACATGGCTTGCAGCAAAGCTCGGCGCGAAAAGCTAATGTCCGTCATAACAAGTTTCCCTAACAGAACGGGTGCATCGAGTGGGCGATGTTATAAACGTCTTATTACAGTTTTTTATCTGAGTTCTAAAATTCGGAACCAATTTGGTTTTAAATATTTTCTAAAATGAACTGACTGAGATAACGAGGTGCATGCGTGGCGGCCTCAATGCCTCGATCACCGGCTTTACAACTCGGCCTACAGAATCAGTCTTTCCTTATCCTTCAGCGTCCCCATGAAGTGCTCATCCCTTCATCCATCACCCCGGAGGACGCAATGGCTTTTAATGCACAAGGTCTGCTCGATCAGGTACTGGGCGCCGGCAAGCAATCCATGGGGCAGCGCCGCTCCGCGCGCGG
>JAJUGG010000252.1 GCA_029268285.1 Ectothiorhodospiraceae bacterium
CAAGTGGATCTTGCGCTGATCAACACCAACTACGCCCTCGCCGCCGGCCTCAACCCTACCAAGGACGCACTGGCCATCGAGGGCGCCGACTCGCCCTATGTCAACATACTGGTTGCACGGCCGGACAATCAGGATTCCGTCGCGATTCAGAAGCTCGCCGAAGCCCTGCAGAGCGAGACGGTGAAAACCTTCATCGAAGAGAAATACCACGGCGCCGTGGTACCCGCGTTCTAGGCGCCGGATACTCGATTTGATCCGCCTGCGTCGCGAAAACCGCCTGAAAAGCAAAGGGTTGGAAGGCGACTGCCTTGCGCAAGCCGGTTGGATTAGCAATCTCCGACCCAATACCTTTTCAGTCAGTCGCATCGGCCACCCGAGATATTGAGCGGCTGTGAATTGAAACGCGACCGTCCACACAACTTGGGTTGGACACAGGAGGTTCAGGGATGACTACGCTTGCGACCGGCCAAATCCGTACCGATCACATGCACGTGCTGACACTGGCTCATCGCTACAAGCACGACAGCAGCCCGAGGACCAAGCAAGGCATCGTGCGCAATGTGTGCGCGGCGCTAGAGATCCACGCCGCGCTCGAGGAAGAGATCTTCTACCCCGCTCTGGAAGCAGCGGGTATCGATACCAAAACCGCGGTCGACACCGAGCACGGCGACATACATCGCCTAGTCGACCGCCTGAAGACCATGTCGCCGTCCGACGCCGACTATGATGAGACCTTCATGAGCCTCATCCGCCAGGTCATGCATCATGTGGCAGACGAAGAAACCATATTGCTGACCGAGGCGGAAAGACGCATGGGCGATCGCCTAGGTGAAATCGGCCGCGCGATGACCCGACGCCGCATGGAACTGGTGAAATCGAGGGCCGGCGAACTTGCCAGCAGCTTTGCCCAAGCTTCGGCCAACAAGTCGATGTTACTGACGGGCGGCGCCGTGTTAGCCGGCGCTTTTCTGGTCAGCCGGGCGCTTTCGCGCAACGGAGACGCCCAGCGCTACCAGGCCTGATCTGTACGGCTTGCCATAGCTAGACCCAGGTTTCGGGGCAACTCGCCAGAGACTGCCCCGTCGCCTTGTCGGGCGCTAGGAGCCACCGCACAGCAGGCCGCTGGCGTGGATTTCGTTTATGCGCGAGGCGCTGATGCCGTTAATGCGCACCAGTTCGGCCGCACCTCGCCATGGCCGCCCGTCGATGATCGCCTGCGCCCGCGCCGGGCCGATGTGCGGCAACTGCATCAGGCCCTCGGCGCTGGCGGTATTGAGATCCACGCACGCGGGGCCCGCAACCTGGGCCGAAAGCCTGCTCGCCTGCCCGATGCCCGCCCGCTGCACGTCCTGCTTGCCTAGCAGCAGGTACACCGGCGCATGATCCGAGACCGTTGCACGCGCGCGTTCGTGGGTAAGCCCTAGCCATTCCGGAAAGCGTGCAATGCCGGCGCCGCTGAGCGCCAAACCTGTCCGCTCCACCCAAAGGTTGTCATAGAGATTGGCGTAGCGGCCATCGTGCGAGGAAAGCGTGGTCGCACCTTCCGTAATCACCGGCCGCGCTTTATTACGCAACCGAGCGACCGCCGGATGATTGGGCGCAATGTTGAAGTCGCCGGCCAAAATGCGCGGCGTATTCGGGTAAACCTCCGCCAGCCAGTCCCAATAATCGGCTAGGCCTTTCAACTCCGGCACGCGATCCTTCACCGATTTGCCGTAGTGGATATGCACAGCGGCAAGGGCGAAAACAGCGCCGCTCTCACGCGCCAGGAAACGCGCAGAGAATGGTTCGCGCGCAAAGGTGTCGTCGGTGTCGATGAAGACCACAGCGCCGTCCACATACGAAACCGCGGACTCGCGCCAGATGAAGCCATAGTGCTCGCGATAGCTCGAGCGGCCTATGGCATCACTCTCGAGGCGCGCCCAAGCTTCCCCGGTTCGGCGCTCCAGGCGTCGCTCGAGGTCCTCCAATGCCTCGGGGCGCATGAGTTCGACCACGGCGATCAGATCGAAGTGCTCGGCAACCGTGGCGACGGCTTCGTAGTCTTTCTTATCGCCCCAGCCGAAGTGCTGAATATTCCACGCGGCGATTCGTACTTCGGCCAGCGCCGGGAGGGTCACGCACAGCAGGCAGAGCAGGAACCACAGCCTAAAGACGCGACGGAAGAATGTGCCTTGCATGTCACCACGCCTATGCGGAGCGGAAGAAGCGCATGCGAGCGAATCCAGCATCCGCAGATTATTTGTAGATTCGGAAATTCTAACCCGAATCCTAGCGTGATTCCGGAGCCACTTAATAGGCGGGAAAAGCCGTGCTGTAGATGCTACGAGCCTTGATAAGGCGCTTTATGGAGGCCGTTTCAAGGACGGTATGTTTAAAAGCTTTGTGCTGGGACTTTGCACAATAAACAGGCGCGCCGAGACATTTTCTAATTTTGTTGCATTTCCGAATCTATCCACTATTATTGAATCACCCTTGCCGCTTCCTCTCGGGGCCGGGCCTTCGGCATACCGGGCGCGTGGCGTGGCAGCCTGCGCTTCAGCAACGCGGGCTCCCGCTCTCCTCCCATGTCACCCTCTCGCTGCTCCGCGCCGGGGCGCGGCCCCGAGGGGCAAGGGTTCACCACAAGGCCTAACGCCCTAGGCTCGAGAACCACCCGCAAACGGCCGCAGCCCGGCATGTTTCGGGAAGATGCACGGACGAATTGAGCCGCGGCTGCGTCTACGCAATGAAAAGTGCATTTGCGTCAATCACTTCAGCTTCTCGCAACTTGACCGCCAGCCTGCAAGACTTCTACTATCCGAGCGCATCATCAGCGTCTTATTCTTATAAAAACATCCGCCGTAACGGCTGCCGCCGTGGACACAGGGCCGCCACGAGTCTGTCTGCGGCCATTGGGAGGAAAACATGCTCAAACGATATCGCCTGCGTGCGCTTGCAGGCCTTGCTGCGCTTACCCTGTCGTCCGTACAGGCCGCCGACTCCGTCAAGGTCGGTGTTTCGTTCTCGACCACCGGCCCGGCCGCCTCGTTAGGCATACCTTCGCGCCAAGTCATAGAATTGCTGCCCCGCGAGCTCGGAGGCCTCCCGGCCGAGTACATCGTCCTGGACGATGGCACCGACGCCTCCACCGCCGCCAAGAATGGCCGCCGCTTTGTCGAGGAGGGCGTGGACGCCATCATTGGCTCCAATACGGTGCCTACCTCGGTGGCGATCTCGGCCATTGCAGTCGAGACCCAGACGCCGCAGATCGGCGTCTCCGCGGCCGCACCGCGCCCGGAGCACATGGAATGGGTGTTTTCCATTCCGCAGACCGTGGATGTCATGAACACCCGCCTGTTCAGCGATATGAAGGAGCGAGGCATCAAGCGCCTGGCCTTCATCGGCTTTACCGGCGGTTATGGCGATGTGTGGCTCCAGGACGTGCAGGCGCGCAGCAAGGACGAAGGCATCGAACTGGTGTCGGTGCAGCGCTACGAGCGCACCGATCAGTCGGTGACCGGCCAGACGCTGCGTATGCTTTCCGCGCGCCCCGATGCGGTGTTCATCGCCGCTTCCGGCACCCCGGGCGTGCTGCCCATGAAGGAGCTCAAGGCGCGCGGCTTCAAGGGCCCGATCTATCAGACCCACGGCATGGCCAATAACGACGTGCTGCGCCTGGCAGGGCGGCACGCCGACGGCATGCTCCTGCCCACCGGTCC
>JAJUGG010000253.1 GCA_029268285.1 Ectothiorhodospiraceae bacterium
CCGCCGCCAGACAGGACGGCAGGCCGGCCGCGCCGACAATGCCGGCTACAACCGTATCGACATCATCTGCAGCTGCCAGTTCCGCAACCGCGTCGGCGCTCTGCAACACGGGGATATCCAGGCCGGCCTCACGCAGCCGAGCCGCGAGCCGCTCCGCCGCGGCGGAGTCGGCCATTGCAACGCGCTCCGGCCGATGCTGCAGGCATTGCTCGAACATTATCGCGTCGTTGCTGTGCGCGGCCAGCACCTGTGCGCGCAGCATCTCGGGGTGTCTTGCAATGACATCGAGCGTGCTGAGACCGATGGAGCCGCTCGCACCCAGTACCGCGATTCGATTCACGTCAGCATCCGCCACCATAACAACCCCAGCACGAAAATCGGCGCAGCCGCGGTAAGGCTGTCGATGCGATCGAGCACCCCGCCGTGGCCCGGGAGCAACGTGCCGCTGTCTTTCGCGTCATGCTGCCGCTTAATCATACTCTCGAACAGGTCGCCGACGATGGAAAACAACACCGTCACCAGAGTCAGCGGCAGCAGAACTCTCAACGGCGGCCAGCCGGGGCCGAACGCGAGGTGCAGCAACGCTACCACGACCAGCGCCAGCACCACACCACCGGCAACGCCTTCCCAGGTCTTATTGGGGCTTACCTTGGGCGCCAGCTTGTGTCGACCGAAAGCGCGGCCGGCGAAGTAAGCGCCGATATCGGCCCCCCAGACCGCGAACAGCAGCATGATGAAGAACAACGGCCCCCAAGGCCCATCGCCGTGCAGGTAGACCATCGAGAACCAGGCTGGCCAGAGCACGGCGTAACCCAGCAGCACGCCGATGGCGGTGCTTGGAGGCGACAGTTGCCCGGCCTGGCTGTAGCGTTGGAGCCAGTACAGTGCTCCCAGCCAGCCGATTCCGACGGGGACCAGTACCGGTGCGGCCGCCAAACCGTTCTGGTAGTAGGCCCAGCCCAGCAAGATCAACGCCCACAGGCCGACTACGAAAGCCCCGCGCTGCCAAGTTTTGCGCACGCCCAGCAGTTGAATCCACTCTGCAGCGCCCAAGCTGAGCACCACAGCCAACGCCCCGGCCACCCACGGCGTGGAAGCGAACCACACCGCCGCGAGAACCAGCGGCGCCAGTACCAAGGCGGTTAAAACACGGGTCTTAAGCACGCGTCACCTGCTCTACTTGTTCCGACGTACGCCCGAACCGGCGTTGCCGGCGGGCATAATCCTCGAGCGCAAGCGCCAAATCCTGCTCGCGAAAATCCGGCCATAGCGCGTCGCTAAAGTACAACTCCGTATACGCCAACTGCCAAAGCAGGAAGTTGCTGATGCGCTTCTCGCCGCCGGTGCGTATAAAAAGATCCGGCTCCGGCAACTCGGCCAACGCCGTGTGGGCGTGAAAGCGTTCGGCATCGATAGCCTCAGGGGAAAGCTTGCCGGCCGCAACCTCTTCGGCCAGACGCCGCGCCGCCTCGACGATGTCCCAGCGGCCGCCGTAGCTCGCAGCGATGTTCAGGGACAGGCGGTCATTGGCGGCGGTCTTGGCCTCCGCCTCGGCCATCAACACTTGCAAGCGTTCGGAGAACTGCGTGCGGTCGCCGATGATGCGCAGGCGAATGCCATTACGCTCGAGCCGCGCCACCTCCTTCTGCAGGCTGCGCAGGAAGAGCTCCATCAGTACGGAAACCTCTTTCTGGGGGCGCTGCCAATTCTCGGTGCTAAAAGCGAACAATGTCAGGCTTTGCACACCGAGACGAGCACAGGCTTCAGTGACCGCGCGCACGGAGCCGATACCGGCCTTATGGCCCGCCGTGCGTGGCATCGCGCGCTTCTGCGCCCAACGGCCGTTGCCATCCATGATGATGGCGATGTGAGCAGGGAGTACGGGAGGTACGGTTTGGAAGTATTTCTCGAAGTCGGCGCTCATCGCTGCCTCTTGCCGACGCGACGGATAAGGAAACCCCGCCCCGCACGGCCCGCCTCCACGTGAGCGGAGACCGGCACGGTACCGAGCGTGGCGGCCCCGCCGAGCGGGCGCGCCTTCGAGCCGCTGCGTTGCGCCCACGCCCTAAGCCGCTGCCTTGCAGCATGCTCTGGGCGCAATCGCCGTCGCCGACCGACCCAACGGCCCGCGCGCGAGCCTAGATTTCCAGCAGCTCTTTCTCTTTCGATTCGAGCAGCGCGTCAACGTCCTTGATGTATTTATCGGTGAGCTTCTGGATCTCCTCCTCTGCCCGCCGCTGTTCGTCCTCGGAGATTTCTTTCTCCTTGAGGAGGTCCTTGATGCTGGAGTTGGCATCGCGCCGGATGTTGCGGATAGCGACTCGCGCCTGTTCCGCCTCGCCCCGCACGACCTTGATCAAGTCACGCCGACGCTCCTCGGTCAGCGGCGGCAGGGGGACGCGAATCACGGTACCGGCGCTTGAGGGCGTCAGTCCCAGATCCGAGTTCAGCAGCGCCTTCTCGATCACCGGAACCATGTTCTTTTCCCAGGGCGTGACCGTCAAGGTGCGGGAGTCCCCGACCGCAACCGAGGCGACTTGGCTGAGCGGGGTGTCGGTTCCGTAATAAGGAACCATAACGTGATCCAGCAGGCTGGTGTGCGCCCGTCCGGTTCGGATTTTGCTGAAGTCCTGGCGCAGCGTGTCCAGGCTCTTGCTCATCCGGTCACTGGCATCTTTCTTGATATCGTTGATCATGGCTCTCCCCTCTCCACGATGGTGCCGATGTCCTTGCCGCATACGGCTTCGAGCAGCGAATTGCGGCGCGTCATATCGAACACCATGATGGGCATGTTCTGGTCGCGGCACAGCACGATGGCCGTCGCATCCATGACGCCGAGCTTACGCTCCAGCACCTCATCATAGGTCAGGCGCTGGTAGCGCTGAGCGTTCGGATCCTTAACCGGATCCGCCGAGTACACGCCGTCGACCTTGGTGGCCTTGAGCATGATATCGGCATCAACCTCGATCGCCCGCAGACTGGCCGCCGAATCGGTGGTAAAGAACGGGTTGCCCGTTCCCGCCGCCAGAATCACGACGCGACCTTTCTCGAGGTGGCGCACGGCGCGCCGACGAATGTAGTCCTCGCAAACTTCGTTGATCTTGATCGCCGACATCACGCGAGCATAGACGCCTTGATGCTCGAGCGCATCCTGCAGGGCCAGCGCGTTGATGACCGTAGCCAGCATGCCCATGTGATCGCCGGTAACGCGATCCATGCCTTCTGCCGCCAACCCCGCACCGCGGAAGATGTTCCCACCGCCCACGACCAAGGCGACCTCGACACCGAGTTCGCGGACCTGGCGTATCTCGGCCGCAATGCGATTGATCACCTCAGGCGCAATGCCGTAGTCGGCCTCGCCCATCAGCGCCTCACCACTCAATTTGAGAAGAATGCGCTTATACGCCGGCTGTTCCATACAACCCCCTGCTTAAGAGACGCCGAACGGAGGCCCGCGTACCGCACGTAATCCGTGCCGTCGACAGTGCCTCCGCCCAGCCTGCTCTCGGTCCGCGATTACGGAGCTCTTACGAGCCCCGCACCTGTGCCATCACCTCGTCGGCGAAGTTTTCCTGCTTCTTCTCGATGCCCTCGCCCACTTCAAAACGGGCGAAGCGAACGACCTTGGCGCCGGCGTTCTTGAGCAGCTTCTCGACGGTGAGGTCGGGGTCCTTGACGAAGGCCTGA
>JAJUGG010000254.1 GCA_029268285.1 Ectothiorhodospiraceae bacterium
CATAGTTACATCCTTGCTTTCCAGCCGTAACAGGTGCTCCCTGCAGGGCTGTCATCGCCACAAAGGTTTCCTACTTGAACCGGTCGATACCGCCCCCACTGCCGGTATCGCACGGCCTCGGGTGCGTATGGGAGGGCCTTATGTCGGAGGTCCAGGTCGCATCGGTACAGGAAGCGCCCCACTTGGTCGCCACCATTGTGCTCGCTTTCGCGTCCGATCCCATGGTCCGTTGGACATTCCCACCACCGGGCACCTATCTCCGCGTCATGCCGGACCTCGTGCGCGCCTTTGGCGGGCGGGCATTCGAGCATGACACCGCCTATTACCTGAACGATGCTGCGGCCGCCGCACTGTGGCTGCCGCCTGGAGTTCAGCCGGATGAAGAGACCATGGCTACGCTCATGCAGCAGGCCGCGCCCGAGCGCGTGGAGGAGGCATTCTCGGTAATGGAACAAATGGATCACTATCACCCGAAAACGCCCCACTGGTACCTACCGTTGACCGGAGTCGACCCCATGCAGCAAGGAAAAGGTTACGGCGCGCAACTCCTAGAGGCGGCCCTTGAACGCTGCGACGAGGCGCAGTTGTCTGCTTATTTGGAGTCCAGCAACCCGCGAAACATCCCGCTGTATGAGCGGCATGGGTTTCAGGCCCTAGGCCGCATCCAGGCCGGCACTTCACCCGTCATGGTACCGATGCTACGAGAACCGCAACCCTTATAAGTAGCGGTCGACCCGATTAGCTCCGGTGAAAACATCAGTGCTCAAGCCCGTCCAAGAATTGCGCAAGCAGCGTGTCCAACTGCGCACGTTGGTCGGCGGTCAGGACTGACACCAACCTGGCCTGGGTTTCCACATGCACCGACATGACCCCATCGATGAGTTCATAACCCTTGGCAGAGAGTGATATCAGATAGCTGCGCCCATCCGCGGGATTTTTTACCCGCTCCACCAGTCCCGCCCTTTCCAACTGCTGAATGCGGTGGGTCATCGTCCCCGACGTCACCATGGTCGATGCCATCAGGTCGCCGGGCGACAAGGCGTACGGCGCGCCAGCGCGACGCAAGGTTGCCAGCACGTCGAAGCTTGCCGCATTCAAGCCATGAGCGGCCCAGGTCTTCTCCATGCTGCGCATCAGGTGAGCGTGCAGGCGTTTGATTCGGCCAATCGTGCCCATGGGCTCGAGGTCGAGATCAGGCCGCTCAGTCCTCCACTGCGCGAGAATCCTATCTACTTGATCCATAGATCAAGTTTTTCAGCAGTTTATCTTGACGTCAAGATTTATCGGCCATATCTTGATGTCAAGATATTTGAGGTTTAAAGGTACGAAACGCATGCCAACGGCGGCGCCCCCTACAAACACGCGACAACGACCCTGGCTTGTCCCGCTGCTCTGCCTTCTGGCCGGCGGCTTGCTGCTCGGCCTTTCCAGCAACCTTGCCAAGCTCGCCGGTGAACTGGAGCTCTCACCCCTCGCGTTTTTGTACTGGTCAATCAGCGGCGCGGCACTGATTCTATTGCTGATTTCGGCACTGCGCGGAAACCTGCCACCGGTTAACGGGCGCACGCTGGAGTATTACCTGATCTCCGCTTTCGTAGGGGTTGCAGGTCCCAACCTGATCTTCTTTTCCGCTATTCCGCGCATCGGTGCTGGCTTTGTCGCGCTGACCATCGCATTACCTCCGCTGTTGACGTATGCAGCCGCTCTGGCGCTCCGGCTAGAACGCTTCCAGGCATTGCGTGCTGCCGGCGTGATAGCGGCCCTAGCGGGCACTGCCGTTTTAGCCGGGCACAAGCTCTCCGCGCCCGATTCCGATCGCTTTTGGGTGCTCCTTACGCTCGTGGGGCCGGTACTTCTAGCGGTCGGTAACATCTACCGAACGATGCGCTGGCCGGCCGGCGCATCCGCCGACTCCCTTGCTCCAGGAACGCTGGTCGGCGCCGCCTTCATGCTGTTAGGAGCGGGCTTACTGCCGGGCTTTTCGCTGGCCATTCCGCTCGAGCACCACCCGGCGCTCATGCTGATTGGAGCGCAGGCAGTTGTGTTCGCGGGGCAGTTCTTACTGCTTTTCCTGCTCCAGAAGACCGGCGGGCCGGTGCTACTAAGCCTGCTCGGTTCGGTCGGGGCAGTGGTTGCCATACCTATCGCCGTGTTCCTGCAGGGCGAAGCCCCGCCAGACGGCCTATTTGCTGGTGCTGTACTGATTGCCGCAGGAATCGCCTTGCTCAGCCTGGGCAAAGCACGCGCCGGCTAGCCCCGAAGCAGCAATCAGCTTCCAGCGCCATATGTTGCAGTACGACGCTGGGCCTTGCGCCCCTCGGCCGCAGAGAACCCGATAGCTTAGCGCGCATCTTGTTCCGCCAATCTGCGGGCGATTAGCTGTTGGGTTTCGTTCGCGAATGCTGCTAGCCGCTGCTCGAAGGCCGGCATGGCTTGCGCCATAGCCCGCGCTGCGGCGGTTCCCTCGAACTGTTGCATCAGCTCCTGCTCTTCCTGGGTCAGCCGTAGCTCCGGAGCAGAACCGGTGGAGAGGAGTTGGAGTTGCGTATCTACGAACCGACGCCCAACCGGGCCCTCCCAAAACTCAGCCAGTTGGCGACAGGTTTCGACATCGAACTGGGAGGCGAAGAAGTGCCTCAAGCCCTGCCCTACGTATTCTTTCACCAAGAATGGCTCCATCGCGGCGGCCATCGCGTCCGCCTTCTGCGGGTCCGTTGCCCGAAGGTTAGCGAGGTACCGCATGCTGGGAATGATGATGCTTTCCGCCGCGCCCATGGCGTACACAAGCCGCTCCGCTTCTGCCAAGTGTTCAGGCGCATAACGCGTGCTATCGCTAGCGAATGCCGCGGCGTGAAAAATCGTACAGACCAGAAAAGCCAACTTCAGACTCGCGGCCTTCACAACATGCTCCTTCAAGAGTTGAGGCATTCAGTAACCACGCCTCGACATAAGGTTCGAGCGGGATCGTAGAGGCAAGCCCTCCTGCGATAGAACCGATACTAATGTTTACTCAATGAAAGTGGCATAGTTCTCTTTTTTGCCGATTTCAGTATTGAGGAATAAATGAAGATCCGGGGAATGCTTCGTTCCGCGTTACTGTTTTTAATTGCGCTGCCATTCACTACGACAGCCGACGATGGCCCTACGCGTGCCGACCTGGAAGCAGTCGTTCGCCAAGTGCTTGAGCCGGCATGCGTAGAAAGCGTTCAATCCGCTCGGGCGCGGATTCAAGCATTTCTCATATCCCAGGAAGTAAAAAGCGGCTTTGCGCATCTCACCGGCCCCGAGGTCTGCGGCTGCGTCGCTGATCGCGTGCTTGATACCGCCACGCCCGCGCTCGTTGTCGACTACGAGCAGTTCAAGGTGCTCTACACAAGGCAGTTCATGGGCTGTACGGCCAACCATATGCGCGCCAATATCAAAACGGCATGCAGCGCGGGATTAGGCGCCGACTATCTGCGCCGCAAGGGCGTCGCGCCTGAGGCCATCGCTGCCAAACTGCCGCAGCTGTGCGAGTGCATTGCGGCCGAGTTTGCCAAAGTCTCCGATACAGCGCTGATTGAATACTCAGCCACGGCATTGCAGGGCTATCAGGCACGGCAAGTCGGAAATGCTGCCGCTACCGAAGCCTCGTCACCGCACCTCTTCGCGCGGTGCGCGGGGGCGTATTAGCCGTGCCCAATGA
>JAJUGG010000255.1 GCA_029268285.1 Ectothiorhodospiraceae bacterium
CGCAACTGCCCGCCAATCAGGCGCAGCAGCGTTGTCTTGCCCGTGCCGCTCGGCCCCATGATCGCGGTAACCTCGCCGCGGCGGATGTCGAGATCGATGCCATCGAAAATCTTGCGCGAGCCGCGCGAGAAGTGTAGCCCGCGGATCTCGACCAGAATGTCGCCAGAACGCCTTTCGCGATCCCCTGCCATATTTAGGAAACGCCCCCGCGAAGCCGTGGAACCCGCCCGATGCTCTGTGTAGTTGAAATCCAGGAATCGGCCCGTGGAGAGGCCGCAAACGGCGAGCGCACGATCAAAATTGAGAAACCGATGGAGTATCCGGTATGGCTTAAATGGAGTCAAATCGCGCACTGCGGCCCGCCCCAGCCCTTGAAGCCTCCCATCCCACGCTCGCACATCGAGGCTCGGCTGCTTATCATGGCGGACTTTCTTGCCGAAACACAGAGCGCATGCTGATTCAAATTGCCGTACTTATCATAGGGTTCGTGGCGCTTGCCTGGAGCGCGGACCGGTTCGTGGACGGTGCTGCGGGGACGGCCACCCGGCTTGGGCTTTCGCCGCTGATCATCGGCTTAGTGGTCGTCGGCTTCGGCACTTCAGCACCGGAAATGCTGGTATCGGCGCTGGCGGCGCTGGACGGCAACCCGGGGCTCGCCATAGGCAATGCCCTGGGCTCCAACACCACCAACATTGCGCTGATTCTGGGCGCGACCGCGCTGCTCTACCCGATCGTAATCAATACCTCGGTCATAAAGCGCGAAATGCCCATTTTGTTCCTAGCCATGGCGGTCGCCCTGCTGTTCATGTGGAACGGTCTGCTGTCGCGTATCGAAGGCGCGGCCATGCTGGCGGCGCTGATCGTCCTGGTGGGCTATCTCTTCTGGGCCGCGCGCCGCGATGCCGCGCGCAGCGGCAGCGAAGACCCCATCGTCGCGCAGTACGCTGAAGAGCTCCCCGCTGACATGCCGCTGCGCACGGCGCTGCTCTGGCTGTTCGTCGGCCTCGCCGGCCTGCTGCTGAGCTCGCGGGCATTGGTCTGGGCGGCGGTGGAGCTTGCCACCGCGTTCGGCATCAGCGACCTGATCATCGGGCTCACCATCGTCGCGCTCGGGACCAGCCTCCCGGAGCTGGCGGCGTCGATCGCCAGTGCGCGTAAAGGTGAGCACGATCTCATCGTCGGCAACGTCATCGGGTCTAATATATTCAACACGCTGGGCGTCATGGGTATCGCCGCCTTGCTCGAGCCGACCGGCGTCGCCGCCGAGGTTCTCGTGCGCGACTTCCCGATCATGGTCGGAGTGACCATCGGCCTAGTCGTGCTGGGGCACCTACTGGGCCGCCGCGCCCACTTGGGCCGTTTTAGCGGCGCGACCTTGCTAGCGACCTATGTGGCCTATCAGACCCTTCTTTATTTTTCGGCATAGATCATGACACCTGAAGACGACACCATACGACGCGCCCAGCGCGGGCTCCTGGGAATAGGCAGCGACGCCCAGCGCGCCGCCCGCGTCAGCAATACCGAGCTGCAGCGGCTCGCGCTCGCGGTGCTCGAAATCGAAGCCGATGCGGTGCGTGCGCTGAAAGCCCGCGTCGGCGAGGGCTTCATCAAGGCCTGTCGCTATATCCTCGCCTGTAACGGGCGGGTGGTGGTCACCGGCATGGGCAAATCCGGCCACATCGGCAAGAAGCTCGCCGCCACGTTGGCTAGCACCGGCACGCCGGCGTTCTTCGTCCACCCCGGCGAGGCCAGCCACGGCGACCTCGGCATGATTACGCCCGAAGACGTGGTGATGGCGCTGTCGAACTCCGGCGAAACCGAGGAGCTCATCACTATTCTGCCGCTGATCCGACGCCAGCAGGTGCCGTTGATCGCCCTCACCGGCAACCCCGGCTCGACGCTGGCGAGCCAGGCCGACGCGCACATCGATGTCAGCGTCGAGCAGGAAGCCTGCCCGCTGGGGCTGGCGCCGACCTCCAGCACCACGGCGGCGCTTGCCATGGGCGACGCGCTGGCGGTGGCGCTGTTGGAGGCGCGCGGCTTCACCAAGGAAGATTTTGCCCGCTCGCACCCGGGCGGGCGCCTCGGCCGGCGCCTGCTGCTGCTGATCGAGGACCTCATGCACACCGGCGACCGGATTCCGCGCATCGCCCCGGACGCGAAGCTCAGCGAAGCCTTGGTGGAGATGAGTCGCAAGGGCCTCGGCATGACGGCCGTGGTCGACGCCGACGACCGTCTGTTGGGCGTGTTTACCGATGGCGATTTGCGCCGCACCCTGGACCAACCCATCGATGTGCACGCAACACGGGTCGCCGAGGTGATGACCCGTAACGGCAAGACCGTCGGCCCCAAGCAGCTCGCCGTCGAGGCGCTGACGCTGATGGAAGAGCATAAGATCAGCCAACTGCTGGTGGTCGACGAAGAACATCGCGTGATCGGCGCTCTCAACATGCACGATCTGCTGCGCGCGGGAGTCGTCTGATGGAGCATTATTTCGCGCCGGCCTCTGCCGAAGCCCTGGAGCGCGCTCGCGCCGTGCGACTGCTGGTGCTCGACGTCGACGGCGTCCTCACCGACGGCACCGTCTACATGGGGCATGAGGGCGAGTTGCTGAAGGCGTTCCACATCCAGGACGGCAAAGGCATCAGCATGCTGCGCGAATGCGGCATCCAAACCGCCATCCTCACGGCACGGCGCTCGCCGGCCATCGAGCGTCGCGCCGAAGAGCTTCGCATCGAACACGTGCTGCAGGGCAGGCAGCCGAAATGGCCGGCTCTGGAGGAGCTGCTGGGCGAGCTCGGCCTCGATGCCCGAGAAGTCGCGTATGCCGGCGATGACCTCGTTGATGTGCCGGTGCTCCGCAGGGTCGGACTTGCGGCCGCGGTCGCCAATGCGCACCCCCTGGTGCGCGGCCACAGCCACTGGCAGAGCGAGCGCCCCGGCGGCTGCGGGGCCGTGCGCGAGCTCTGCGAGTTGATACTGTCGGCACAGAATCGCTTGGACGCTATCCTGGAGCGCTATGCTACGGAATAAGCGCCTTTTCCCGGTGGTGGTCGTCGGGCTGCTGGTCGCGCTTGGAACTTGGCTGGCACGCGACCGTGACGCCGAAGGCCCGGCCCCGCTCGCCGAGGACGAAGCCCGCACCGACGCGTACGTGCGCGGCGCCACCGTGCTTAGCGCGGACGCGGCCGGCAACTGGCAGTATGAGCTACGCTCGCCACGCATGGCGCATTACCCTGTGGACGGCGTCTGGATACTGACCGCGCCCGAGGTGACTTTCTTCAGGGCGGACGGGCCGGACTGGGACGGACATGCCGAGCAAGGCCGAGTATGGGACGATCGCGACGAGGCGGAACTAATCGGCGACGTCGAACTGGACCGCCCCGCGGCCCCGGACATGCCTTGGATCGAGGTCCGCACGCGCGACCTGCGCATCCAACCGGAGCGCGGCTACGCGGAAACCGCGGCGCCGACACAGATGCGCCAGCCGAGCGGGACGCTATCCGGCACCGGCGCACGCTTCTACCTGAACGAAGAACGCATCGAGCTGTTATCGAACGTAAAGGGCCATTATGAACCGGTTCCTTAGCTTGACACCCGCCCTGCTCCTACTGTTTGCCGGCACCGCCGCGGCACTGGACAGCGACCAGAACCAGCC
>JAJUGG010000256.1 GCA_029268285.1 Ectothiorhodospiraceae bacterium
CAGCAGTACGTTCGGCAGTGGCGGCAGAATTTGCCGCCGAATGCCCAATTCGAGGTGCTCGACGCTCACCGGCAAGGCGACTTCGCGATCGTTCGTGCAGTTCTTCCCGGTGCTGGCGAGAATGGCGGCGACACGGTGCGCCCGGTTATCCTGTTTCAGGAAGACGGGCAGTGGAAAGTCGTTTGGGAGTTGATGGGCATGGAGCCTGATCAAGTCGCGCAGATGGCCACCGGTACCCGCGAACTCCTCGAGCCACTGTATAAGTGGTACGAGCAGGAAGCGTTGCGTGCTGATAGCGACGCCGACCTGCCGGGGCAGGGCACTACGCCTGCATCGCAGCAGGAGGGCTCGGCTTCGTACGGCGGGGGAACCGGCTGAAACGCTTCGCCCGCATGCTTTGAGCCGGCGCTCCCGGGCTGCGCATCAGGCCTGCGAAGCGGTATCGGGACCGGCGGAAACATAAACATCGAAACGCGTTGAGCGGCCTTCCAGGCTGTGGCTGGGGCGCCCGCCGAGCGAGGGCGCCTTGCGCGGCCGCTTGACCGCGACGCGCGGCGCCACCTTGAGACCCTCCGCGAGCAGTGCCGATGGATCGTTATCGTGCCCGATCAGGGCGCGTAGGATCTGCATCTCCTTTTTCACCTGGCCCTTGGTGCCGGCCTCCGGATACATCGGGTCCAAGTACACCGCATCGATTGCCTGCATCTGCGCGAGCCGAGGCAGCCACGCGAGAGCATCCCCGCAATACAAGGCCATTCGTTCGACTATGGGCGCCAGTTCCGGGTCCTGCGCGGCACGCGCCAAGCCGTCTTCGAGCAGGGCGGCGACGGCCTCCGAACGCTCGATCAGACGCACGCTTGCACCCAGGGACGCTAGCATGAATGCGTCCGTGCCCAGACCGGCCGTCGCATCGACCACGTTGAGGGCCCGATCCCCGCGTAGCCCCAGCGCACGCGCCGCCGCCTCCTTGCGTAACGAGCCGCCTTTGCGGCGATAGTGCAGCGCCGCGAAGTCCACGCGCACCGCCCCGGGTGCGCCTGGGGCAGTGCTGAGCAACCCCAGCCCACCTTGATCGTAAACGAACACCAGCTCGTTCTGCGGCAAGCGCTCGAGCAACGGGAGACCGAGACGCTCAGCCCAGCGCTGCGCTTCCAGAGGCATCGGGGGCGCAGCGAAGAGACCGAAAATGCTTTTAGTGACAGCCATATAAGAAACGTTGTGGTGCTATGTTGCTCTGCACTATACTCGAACGACGCACTCGCATAACGCTGGAAATCGTTGCAAAGGATTGCGGCTGTTTCCGTTCGCGGCGAGGAGCGACTTTCTCTATGGATAAGGACATACAAGATGAGCAGGAACGCAGCGGCCGTCCAGGCATCCACCGATGCCGAAGAGCTTTCCCAGATTCTGAACGATATCGCCACGACCAGCCAGAAGGTGGTGCAGGCCTTCATGGATCGTGCGCAAGCCGGCCATAGAGTCGGCGTCGACGATAACGCGCACATGAACCGCCTGTATCGGGAGCTCCACCGGAGCCTGATGGCCAACCCGGCGGCCGTTTTCCAGGCGCAGATGGACTTCTGGCAGGACTATCTGCGGCTCCTGCATAGTTCCACTCTACGCTTCTGGGGGCTGCCTTCCGAACCGGTCATCGAGCCGCGCCAGGGCGACAAGCGCTTCAAGCACGAGGCCTGGCAGTCCAACCCGGTGTTCGACTTCATCAAGCAGACCTACCTGCTGTCGGCGAACTACATCTATACCCTCATCGAGCAGGCCGAGGGCCTGGACGAGAAAACCGCCCGGCAGGTGGAGTTCTTCACGCGCCAGTTCGTCGACGCGCTCGCCCCAACCAATTTCGTTGCGACCAACCCCGAAGTCCTCGAAGCGACGGTAAAAAGCCGCGGGCGCAACTTGCTGCGCGGCCTAAAGAATCTGTTGGCCGACGTCGAGCGCGGCGGCGGCCGGCTCGACATCCGCATGACCGATCTGGAAGCCTTCGAAGTGGGCAGGAACCTGGCGGTCACGCCGGGCAAGGTTATCTATCAGAACGAGCTCATGCAGCTGCTTCAGTACGAGCCTTCCACCGAGAAGGTGCACCAGCGGCCGCTGCTGTTCGTCCCGCCCTGGATCAACAAGTACTACATCCTCGACATGCGCGAGGACAACTCCATGATCCGCTGGGTGCGCGACCAGGGCTACACGGTGTTCGTGATTTCCTGGCGCAACCCGACCAAGGACCTGGCCGATCGAACCTTCGAGGATTACATGCGCGAGGGCCCGCTGGCAGCGCTCGACGCCATCGAGCAGGCGACCGGCGAGACCGAAATCAACGCCGTCGGCTACTGCCTCGGCGGTACGCTGCTCGCCACCACGCTCGCCTACATGGCGGCCAAGGGCGACAAGCGCATTACCAGCGCGACCTTCTTTGCCAGCCTGATCGACTTCTCCGAGCCTGGCGACCTGGGGGTGTTCATCGACGAGGCGCAGATGCAGGCGCTGGAAAAGCGCATGGCCCAACACGGCTATCTGCCGGGCTACAACATGGCGCTGACCATGGCCACGCTGCGTGCCAACGACCTGGTGTGGTCCTTCTACGTCAACAACTACCTCAAGGGCGAAGACCCGTTCCCGTTCGATTTGCTGTACTGGAACCAGGACGCCACCAATATGCCGTTCGCCATGCACAGCTTCTACCTGCGCAACATGTACCTGGAGAACAAGCTGCGCGAGCCGGGCGGGATCACTATCGAGGGCGTGCCGATCGACGTCTCCAAAATCGACATTCCGGCGCATTTCATCTCCTCGCGCGAGGACCACATCGCCCCCTGGACCTCGGTGTTCAAGGGTTCGACGCTGTTCTCCGGCCCGACCAAGTTCGTGCTCGCCGGCTCGGGTCATATCGCCGGCATCATCAATCATCCCGACGCCAACAAATACGGCTACAGCACCAACAACCGCAAAGTTGCCGATGCGGAGAAATGGCTGGAAGGCGCTAAAGAACAGAAGGGCTCCTGGTGGCCGGAGTGGGAGCGCTGGCTCGCCCACAAGAGCGGCCCCAACGTTGATGCCCGTCAGATCGGCGCCGGCAAGCTCAAGCCCATTGAGGATGCGCCGGGGTCTTATGTGAAGGAAAAGGCGTGAGCCGGCGCCGCTGGATGGCGTAGGCAGACTGTGTCGAGCCGTTAGAAGAGCGCGGAAACGGCGCAGTAGCAACCTGATCAAGAAAGGTGGTCTCTTCCCTTCGCGGCCAGGAGCCGCTCCTACGAGAAAGAATCAGTGGCTGTAGGAGCGGCCCCTGGCCGCGAAAAGCGATTATCCACGTAGGTCCGACTTTAGTCGGACGTCTTCGGCTACTGTGTCCGGCTGAAGTCGGACCTACGTAAAGCCGTGGCACAGGGAGTCGCGGTGAGATCGCTGCTCCCACAAAGAAGGCGGCGCGCTCACGCTGCGCTTTTGTCTTTCTCCGTGATTCACTTCAGAGAGCAGTAGGGCACAATTGCAAAGCTTTGCGCCGGAGCCACGCACGGCAGGTGACGCAGGACGGCGTCGCACGAGGAGAAGCCTTCGGTGGCAGCGTGGAGCAGGCTTCTAGCTCGTTACCCCGGCTTTGCCCCGCTCCTCAGCCTGCAG
>JAJUGG010000257.1 GCA_029268285.1 Ectothiorhodospiraceae bacterium
GGCATCAGCCTGGAGGAGCTCGAAGCGCTGCAGAAGCAAGCCTACGACGAAGGCTTTATCGAAGGCCGCAAGGCGGGCTTCGAACAGGGCCTGCAGGAAGGGCGGCAAGCCGGCGAGCAGCAGGCGCGCGAGCTTGCGCAGCGCATACGCGGCGTGTTCGACACGCTCTCGCAGCCGCTGCAGGAGCTAGATGAGGCGGTCGAAGAGCAACTGCTTGCCATGGTCATGCAACTGGCGCAGCAGCTGGTGCGGCGCGAGCTGCAGACGCAGCCGGGCGAAGTGCTCGGCGTGGTGCGCGAAGCCGTCGGCCTGCTGCCCGTGGGCAGCCGCGATGTGCAGATTTACCTTCATCCCGAAGATGCCGCGTTTCTGCGCGATGCCTGGAGCGACAAGGAAGAAGCTGCCACTTGGCGATTGGTGGAAGATCCCTCGCTCAGCCGGGGCGGGTGTCAGGTCGTGACGCCCATCTCGCGCGTGGATGCGACCGTCGAGCAGCGCTTGGCGCAATTGACGCGGGATTTTCTGGGCGGTAGCCGCGAGGACGATCAGTGAACGAGTCGCGGAGCGCCCTTTGGTTGGAGCGCCTGCAGCAGCGCCAGCGCCGCATCAAGCGCCCGGAGCTGGTCGTCGAGGGCGTGCTGCGCCGCATGGTCGGCCTCACGCTGGAGGCCGAGGGCTGCGAGGCGGCGGTGGGCTCGCGCTGCCAAGTGGTCGGCAAGGGCGCAAGCCTGGAGGCCGAAGTCGTCGGCTTCGGCGGCGACCGCCTCTACCTCATGCCCACGGGCGAGCTTTTCGGCCTGACGCCCAACGCGCGAGTGATCCCGCAGCCCGGCGTTACCGCCGCTAAAGTCGGCCCCGGTTTGCTCGGCCGCGTGATCGACGGCAGCGGCCGGCCGCTGGACGATCTTGGTCCGCTGGATACCGAAGCCGAGATGCCGCTCAACGGCCGCGCCATCAATCCGCTCTCGCGCGCGCCCATCGCAGAGCCGCTGGATGTCGGCGTGCGCGCTATCAACGCCATGCTCACTGTCGGCCGCGGCCAGCGCATGGGTCTGTTCGCGGGCTCCGGCGTCGGCAAGAGCGTGCTGCTAGGCATGATGACCCGCTACACCAACGCCGACGTCGTCGTGGTTGGCCTGATTGGTGAGCGTGGTCGGGAAGTAAAAGAGTTCATCGACCACAGCTTGGGGCAGGAGGGCATGAAGCGTTCGGTGGTGGTGGCGGCCCCGGCCGATGCCTCGCCGCTGATGCGCCTGCACGGGGCTTCGCTCGCTACCGCGATCGCCGAGTATTTCCGAGACCAGGGCAAGCAGGTGTTGCTGCTCATGGATTCGCTCACCCGCTATGCCCAAGCCCAGCGCGAGATCGGCTTGGCCATCGGCGAGCCGCCGACCACCAAGGGCTACCCGCCGTCGGTGTTCGCCATGCTCCCGCGCCTGGTGGAACGTGCCGGTAACGGCGATGTCGGCGGAGGTTCGATTACGGCTTTTTATACCGTGCTCGCCGAGGGCGATGATCAGCAGGACCCCATTGCCGACGCGGCGCGCGCCATTCTCGATGGCCACATCGTGCTCTCGCGAAGTCTTGCCGATGCAGGCCATTATCCGGCCATCGACATCGAGCAGTCGGTGAGCCGCGCCATGATCAACATCACCGAGCCCGCGCACCGCCAGGCCATGCAGCGCTTCAAGCAGAACTATTCGCTGTATCGCCAGAACCAGGACCTGATCAGCGTGGGCGCCTACCAAAAGGGCAGCGACGCCCGCGTGGATGCCGCGATTGCGGCCTACCCCAAGCTCATGGAGTTCCTGCGGCAGGACGCCAGCGTGGCCGTGGACTTCGCCGGCAGCCTGCAGGGGCTGATGGCCTTGATGGGAGAGGAAAAAGGGGCTTGACGATGGCGGTGGACGAAGCCTGTAGGAGCGGCGTCCCCGCCGCGAATCTAAAGCGTAGGCCCGACTTCAGGCAGGCGATGGTCGTGAGAGGCGTCCGACTGAAGTCGGACCTACGGCAAGTCACCTTCAGCGCCAGCGAGAGAAAACGATGACTCGCTCCCAACGCCTGAACCCGGTGCGCCGCCTCGCGCAGGACGAAGCCGATGCCGCCGCCAAGCGATACGCCGAGGCTAAGCAGCGCTTGGAGGCGCAGCTGGGTAAGTTGGCGCAGTTGGAGAATTACCGCAACGACTACGCCGGCCAGCGCAGCGCCATCGGCGGCGACGGCATCGACCCTTTCCGCCTGCGCGACTACAACGCCTTCATGGCGCGCATCGATGCCGCCGTCAGCCAGCAGCGCCAGCAGGTGAGCGAGACCGAGGCCTCGGTCGAACAGGCACGCCAGCACTGGATGCAACTGCTAAGCCGCGCCCGCGCGCTGGACAAAGTCGTCACCCGCTACCAGGACGAAGAACGCCGCGACGCCGACCGCCGCGACCAGCGCCAGTTGGATGAACTGGCGCAGCGGCGAGCGCGCCCGGACAAGGACTAGTCCTCTCAGCAAAGGCTCTCACGCCATCCGTGGGAGCGTCGACCCGCCGCGAGCCATAGAACGCCGCCCTCGCCACGGAAATCACGAAAAGTACGGACGCTAAAAAAGTCTCTGTGTTCATCCGTGTACATCCGTGGCGAACGTTTCTTCGCGCCGCTTCTTGAACCTTCTGCGCGATGGTGCGTGATACGCGCCCTACGGAGCCGGGTTTTAAGGATCTTTTAGCCACGGATGTACACGGATGAACACGGAAGGAAGGATCGGGTTCAGTGGCTGTCCGTGCTTTCCGTGTGTTTCGTGGCTCATTCACCCGCTGTAGTAGTAGGGTGCGTACTACGCACCGTTTCTTAAACCTCCCGCGCGCAGGTGCGTGATACCCACCCGACGGAGCTGTAGCCCTTCCACCGCAATACGCCTTCAGGGCTTTCTTGCTCCGTGCCTCCGTGCCTTCGTGGTTCAATCCCAGCGGAGTGGGGTACGTATTCTACGAAAACCTGCCTTCAGCAGTTCAAAAGCACCACTTGGCCCGGCGTTTGCATAGAACAACTACAGAACACTTACTGTGGGGCAGGCGATGATTTCCTCCACCGGATTACCCATCAATCTGAAGGCTCTCAGCGAGGCCCCTGGCGCGGATTCGGCCGGGGGCGAGGCGGGCGGCGCCGATTTTTTGGCGGCGTTGCAGCAGCTGGAGCGAAACGGAACTTTGACGCCGCAGGCACTGATGGGCCTGCTGGCGAAGGCGCGCGGCCAGGACGAAGGCGAGGCGGAAGCGCTGCCCGAAGGCTTGCAGGCCCTGCCTGAGCTGCAGGATGAGATTGTCGGCGGCGACCCTGCCGCTTTATTGGCGCTAATGGCAGCCGCGGGACGCGAGGGCGTGGAGCTGCCGCAGCAGGCACAGGCGCTTGCGGCTGCCGCCCAGCGTCAACAGCAGGCCTTGATGCAAGTTCAGGCCGACGGGGCGGCCGAACTGCAGAGTGCGCTCGGGTTCGAGAGCGCGTTGCAGAGTGCCGCCAAGGCGGATGCGGCCGCGGTAAAGGTGCCGGAGTTCACTGTGAGCACGCCGGTGCAGCAAAAC
>JAJUGG010000258.1 GCA_029268285.1 Ectothiorhodospiraceae bacterium
AGGCAGCAGTAACAATGGATCCTCTCACTCAAGGTTTGCTGGGGGCGGCTGCGGCTCAGGCGGTGTTCGGTCGTCGCTTGCGCCGGGCATGGCTGGTCGGCGCCGTGGCGGGGTTGGCGCCGGATGCCGATGTGCTTATCAGTAGCGCCAGCGACCCGTTGCTCACCATCGAGTACCATCGGCAGTTCACGCACTCGCTGGTTTTCATTCCGGTGGGGGGCGCGCTTTGCGCTGCGCCGTTTCTCGCGCGGCGAGCGAACCGCGCGCAGTGGCGGCCGATTCTAGGGGCATCCGTGCTGGCCTATGCCACCCATGGTTTGTTGGACGCGTTCACGACCTACGGCACGCAGTTATTGTGGCCGTTTTCGAAGCTGCGCGTAGCCTGGGATGCCATTGCGATCATCGATCCCGTCTTCACGCTGGCCTTGCTGATCGGCGTGATGTGGGCGGCGCTGCGACGCTATCGAGCACCGTCGGTGGCGGCCTTGCTTTTCTGTGCGCTGTACGTGGCCTCGGGCTTGCTGCAGCATCACCGGGCTCTAGAGGTACAGGCGCGCATCGCCGAAGCGCGAGGCCATGAAAGGGAGCGGGGCGAGGCGTTTCCGACCTTGGGCAATCAGTGGGTTTGGCGCTCGCTGTATCAAGCTGACGGCGTGTTGTACGCCGATCGTATTCGAGTGTCCTGGACCGGTGAGGTGAGTTGGACGGAGGGAACCCAGGTACCCCTAATGAGCGAGCATGACCTTGCTCCGGAGATCCGCGAGAACGAGCGGACCTTGCGGGATTTCCGGCGCTTCCAATGGTTCTCCAATGGTTGGATAGCGCGCGCCCCGGACGATGCCGAGGTCATTGGGGATGTGCGCTATTCGCTGCGCACGCATGTTTTCGAGCCGATTTGGGGCGTGCGCTTTCGGCCGGAGGCGCCGGTGCCTACGGAGTGGGTCAACCGCACCGCCGACCGAGAGCTGAGCCTGACATCCCTGTGGGCCGAAGTTATCGGGACGCATCCGGATTACCGCCGCCTGGACTTCGACGGCGGCTACTGACGAATAGCGAAGGCTCAGGCGTGCCGGCCTTCGCAGAACTCCTCGACCATCTTGCGGCTGAAAGCCGGGATATCGTCCGGCTTGCGGCTGGTAACCAGGCCGTGGTCGACCACGACTTCCTGGTCTACCCATTCGGCGCCGGCGTTGCGCAAATCGGTTTGCAGTGATGGCCAGGAGGTTACTTTACGCCCTTTGGCCACGCCGGCTTCCGCTAGTAGCCAGGGGCCGTGGCAAATGGCGGCCACCGGCTTATCTGCCGCAAAGAAGTCTTTTACGAGACCGACCGCTTTGGGCTCCAGGCGCAGGTTATCGGGGTTCATCACACCGCCGGGTAGCATCAGTGCGTCGAAACCGTCAGCGCTGACCTGATCCAGCGTTTGATCGACCGGAAACTCCTCGCCCCAGTCGGTATGGTTCCAGCCTTTGACCTTGCCTTGCTTGGGTGCAATCAGCACCGTCTCGGCCCCTTCCGATTCCAACGTCTTGCGCGGCTCGGTCATCTCGACCTGTTCGAAGCCGTCGCTGACCAGGATGGCGACTTTCTTTCCCTGTAGCCGTTGAGCCATCGTATTCTCTCCTCATGGCGTTGGGTTCGGCCCTTCGGTGTGGGGGAGGAAGGCGCAAGCGTCAAGGCTCTAGCGGCCCAGGGGCTGGGGTTGTTCCCGAATGCCCGCTATCGTCGCCAATTGCCGGAAGGAGAGCGGCGCTCCGACAGCCAGTCGAGCAGGGAGGCCGCGCGGCGGCTGCTGGTGACGGCGGCGCGGGCAGCCAAGTCGCCGGCAAAGCCGGCTGCGGTGCGGGCCGGGCCGCTCAGCGTCAGGCGCGTGTACAGGCTACTGTTCAGAGTCAAGGGGTAAGGGATGCGTTCTTCCCCGCCCGTCGTCGGCCGGTACAGGTTGCCGTCGTTGTCGCGCCGCGGCTCGTGAGTTTCCTGAAGCCGGAACATGGTTGCTTCCATGATCCGGTCGGTAACTTGGGGCGCGATGGCTTCGGCCAAGCCCAGTAGCGGTCCGGTGTTGCCAACCACTAGTTCGCGCACAGGGTTCTCGGCTGCATGCAGGATGGCTTCTGCCACCACGCGGGGATCGTAGGCCGGCGGCGGGACGCGAGGCCGTACCGGCAGATAGCTCTTGGCGTGCTGCTGCAGAGGAGTGGCTGTGCTGTCGGGCTTGATCAGCGTCAGCGAGACCGGAGCCCGATCGTGCTCGAGCTCCATGCGGATGGTGTCGGTAAAGGCTTTGATCGCGTGCTTGCTCGCGTTGTACGGCCCCTGCAGCGGTAGCGAGCGGTCGGACAGCACGCTGCCCACGTTGATCAGCGCCCCGCCGTGCGCGCGCAGATGCGGGAGCGCCGCCAACATGCCGTGCACCATGCCCCAGTAGTTGACGTCGAACAGGCGTCGGTGGTCCTTGAGGCTGACCTCCTCGCCCTTGCCGAAGATCGCCACGCCGGCGTTGTTGATCCACGTGTCGAAGCTGCCGAAGCGCTCGGCCGCGTGCAGGACGAGTCTATCCACCTGCTCGGGGTCGCTGACATCGGTTTCTACGGCCAAGGCCTCGCCGCCGGCGTCGTTGACCTCGCGCGCCAGCGCCTCCAGCACGCTGCGGTTCCGCGCCGCAACCACCAGATGCGCGCCGCGTTCCGCGGCCATACGAGCAGTGGCCAAGCCGATGCCGCTGCTGGCGCCGGTAATGACAATGGTTTGCTGGTCGAGTGGCTTGAGTTTCATGATCCTGCTCCCTTTCGACCGATATAAGGCCCGGCCGACAGGGAGCAAGGAAGGCGCGGCTCTTAGTCGGCCGCGCGCACCTGCGGGCGCCGCCTGCGGGACCGACGCCGGCGTGCCGGCTGCGCATCCGCGCGTCCCTGCGGGCGCTCCGCCTTGGGCGCGGCGCGATGCACGGGCGAGGCGGGTAGCTGGGCTTCGAACCCTGGCACCGTTTCGCGCGGCAGGCTGCGCTTGAGCAGGCGCTCGATCTGCAGCAGCAGCTTGTGCTCGTCCGGGCTGACCAGGGAGTACGCAGCGCCGCTGGCGTCGGCACGGCCGGTGCGGCCGATCCGGTGCACGTAGTCCTCCGGTACGTTGGGCAGCTCGTAGTTGACCACGTAGGGCAGGGCGTCGATGTCGATGCCGCGTGCGGCGATCTCGGTGGCAACCAGCACCCGCAACTCACCGCTCTTGAAATCGCGCAAGGCGCGGGTGCGAGCGTTCTGGCTCTTGTTGCCATGGATGGCGTCGGCGCTGATGCCGGAGTCCGTCAACTGGCGCGCAAGTCGGTTCGCACCGTGCTTGGTCCGCGAGAAAACGAGCACCTGGTGCCAGCCGCCTTCCTTGATCAGGTGCGAGAGCAAGGCGCGCTTATCGCCCTTTTCGACCGCGTACACGTGCTGCTCAACGCGCTCGGCCGTAGTGTTGCGCGGTGCGACGTCCACCGAGGCAGGATCGTTCAGCATGCTTTGCGCGAG
>JAJUGG010000259.1 GCA_029268285.1 Ectothiorhodospiraceae bacterium
CTATTTGTTCTACGAGATTCTGCAGCGCACGCAGGGTTTAGTGGAGTGGGGGCTGATTTCCTTCCTCGCCATGGCGCAGTTCCTGCCGGGCCTGGTCGGTGTGCTCTATTGGCAGCGCGCGACGCGCACAGGCTTCGTCGCTGGCCTTCTGGCGGGCGGCACCCTGTGGGGGCTAGGGGCGCTCTGGCCGGTGCTCACGGGCGAGGAGCCCTTAGCGATGTGGGGGTTGAGCGGCTACGGCTCGCTGACTTTCCTGTCGCTCACACTGAACACGCTATTATTTGCCGTCGGCTCCTTGCTAACTCAGCCCACGGAACGCGAACGTCGCGCCGCCGCGGCCTGCCGCGACGTCAGCACGCGGCCGCCAGAGGGCGCGCCGCGGGCACGCAACCCGGCGCAGTTCGTATCGCGCCTGGCGCCGGTCACCGGGGATGCGGCCGCGCGCCAGGAAGTGGGTAAGGCACTGGCGGACTTGCACATGGGCTGGGAGGAGCAGCGTCCGGAGCGGCTGCATCAGCTCCGCGAGCAAATCGAGCGCAATCTCTCCGGCATGATGGGCCCGGTGCTGGCGCGCATGATCGTTGACGACAGGCTGCAGCTCGACACCCAGACCCGCACCGCATTGGCGCAGAGCGTGCGCATGATCGAAGAACGCTTGGAGAGCTCGCGAGCACGTTTCTACGGCGTGGCTGCCGAACTCGATCACCTGCGCCGCTACCATCGGCAGATCCTGGAGGACTTACCGCTGGGCGTGGTCGCGATCGCGGCCAATGGCCGCATCGCGCGCTGGAACCGCGCCATGAGCGCCTTGAGCGGCATTACGGCCAGCCGCGCCCTGGGCTCGGCGCTGCGAGATCTGCCCGCACCCTGGGGGCAGTTTCTCGATGATTTCCTTAACGAGCCCCAAGACCACGCGCACAAGCAGGCGCTACGCTCGGAACGCCTGGTGCGCTGGTTCGCCCTACACAAGACGGCGATTGGTGCCGCCCCGGGGACAGAAGCCGACCGCCTGCTGCTTATCGAGGAGGTGACGGAGCTGGAGCGCCTGGAACGCGAACTGACCCACAGCGAACGGCTCGCCTCCATCGGCCGCCTTGCCGCCGGCGTCGCGCACGAGATCGGCAATCCTGTCACCGGCATTGCCTGCTTGGCGCAGGATCTGAAGCTCGACCTTGACGACCCCGCCGCACTGGAAGAAGGCCTGGAGGAAATCCTCGAGCAAACCAAACGCATCAGTAACATCGTTCACACCCTGGTGAGCTACGCGCACGGCGAGAACAGCGAGCAGCCTCTGCACCCGCTGACGCTGACAGAGGTCGTGGACGAGGCGGTACGTCTGGTCAGGCTAAGCCAGCGCGCACGCAGCCTGCGCTTCCTGAACCGCATCGACGCGCAGTTGCGGATCCCCGGCAATCGTCAGCGCTTGGTGCAGGTTTTCGTCAATCTTTTCTCCAATAGTGCCGATGCTTGCGGCCCGGATGGGCAAGTGACCATCGACGCGCGCCGCGTCGGCGACAACGTAGAAGTCGTGGTGGCCGATAACGGCCCCGGCATTCCCGAGCACCTTCAGGAGCAGGTTCTAGAGCCGTTTTTCACCACCAAGCCGGCCGGCAAGGGAACCGGCCTGGGCCTACCGCTTGCACACAACATCATCAAGGAACACGAAGGCGAACTCGAGATAGAGACGCTGCCCAACGGGACTCGCGTCCTTCTCAGACTGCCCCTAATGGAAGTAGAACCGTCATGGCAAGTATCCTGATCATCGAAGACGAGCACATCATCCGCCGCTCCATGCGCCGCCTTTTGGAACGAAGCGGCTATGAGGTTCAGGACGCCGAATCGCTGGAACAGGCCCGAGAAGCCTATCGATTACCTGATTTCGATTTGATCATCTCGGACCTGCGGCTGCCCGGCGAGCCCGGCACCGCAGTCATTCCGCTTGCCGAAGACGTGCCGGTCATTATTGTCACCAGCTACGCCAGCGTGCGCTCGGCAGTCGATGCCATGAAGCAAGGCGCGGTGGACTACGTCGCCAAGCCTTTCGACCACGACGAACTGTTGCTGACGGTGCGCCGCGCCCTGGACGAGCATCGCCTGCGCCGCCGGAACGCCGCGCTGAAGGCCGATCTCGACCGCAACTATCCGGTAGCGGGGATGATCGGCGAATGCGCGGCTATGCAGCAGGTGTTTCGCTGGATCCGCAAGGTCGCGCCGACAGATACCACGGTTCTCGTCCTGGGCGAATCCGGGACCGGCAAGGAATTGGTGGCGCGCGCGGTGCACGAGCAAAGCCCGCGCCGCGACGGGCCGCTGGTTGCCGTGAATTGCGCCGCCATTCCAGATACTTTGGTCGAGGCCGAGCTGTTCGGCCATGAGAAAGGCGCCTTTACCGGAGCGACCAGCGCACGGGCGGGCCTGATCGAGTCCGCCGACGGCGGCACCCTGTTTCTCGACGAGATCGGCGAACTGCCGCTTCCGGCCCAAGCACGTCTCCTGCGCGTGCTGCAGGGCGCAGAAATTCGCCGCGTCGGCTCTTCGCAAAGCCGCAAAGTCGATGTGCGCCTCGTGGTAGCGACCCACCGCGATCTGCAGCGCATGGTCGAAGAGGGCGAGTTCCGCGGCGATTTATACTTCCGCATCAACGTCATGCAGATCCGGCTGCCGCCTCTGCGCGAGCGCGGCGAAGACTTGCCTCGCCTCACGGAAAGCCTGCTCGAGCGACTCTGCCGGCAGCTCCACCGCCCGCCCCTGCGCCTTTCCGCTGCCGCGCTCGATGCCATCCGCCACTACAGCTGGCCGGGCAATGTACGCGAGCTGGAGAACGCTCTGGAGCGCGCGGTAATCCTATGCGAAAACGACGAAATCGGGCCCGAGCACCTTTCGCTCGGCGGCGAAAGCCCCTCCAGCACAACGCCGCCAATGGACTTGTCCCTCGAGGATTATTTTCGGGAATTCGTGCTCGCGCACCAGGACAGCCTCACGGAAACTGAACTGGCCCGCCGCCTGGGCATTAGCCGCAAGGCGCTGTGGGAAAAACGCCAACGGCACGGCATCCCTCGCCCCGCCACACCTCGTGCCAACACCGGTTGAGGACACGACATGAGCCGCGCACAAGACAATCAAGGCAAGCAAGTCGCTCTGCAAAACATCAGCAGCTTGGTGGATTTTCTGCGTCACTACGATCCTTTCGAGCACATGGGGCTCGAAGAGCTGGAGTTTCTGGTCAAGCACTCCCGCCTCGCCTTTTACAGCGCGGGCGACGAACTGCTTAGCCCCAGCGACGGCCAGGTGCGCGAGCTCTACATCATTAAGCAGGGTCGGGTTCGCGGCGAGCGTCCGGATAACGACGGCGGGGGCGGTGAGGCCAACTTCGAGCTGCACGACGGCGAGATTTTTCCCACCGGCGCACTGCTGAGCGAGCGCCCCACGCGCCGCACCTATCGCGCCGTAACCGACGTCTTCTGCCTCGA
>JAJUGG010000260.1 GCA_029268285.1 Ectothiorhodospiraceae bacterium
CAAGGGAAAGGCAGGAATGGAAGGCATCGACCTGAAGTACATGTTCACCACCATGGACGGGCGCATCAGCCGCAAGACCTGGTGGATCGGAGTCGCCATTCTGTTTCTGGTGTCTCTCCTGCTCGGCGCGTTGTTCGGCAGGGGTGGCGGGCTCATTCCCTTCGTCATCAACCTTTTGGTGGCACTCGCCGGATTGATGCTGCACATCAAGCGCTGCCACGACCGCGGCAAGTCCGGCTGGTGGTGTCTGCTGCTGCTAATCCCTTTCATCGGCTTTGTCTGGGCTGTCATCGACTTGGGTATCATGGAAGGCGATTCCGGCCCGAACGAATACGGGCCGCCACCCGGCGTTTGAGCGCCGCGCAGATCATACTGAGCTTTTGGTCATGGGGGCCGTTACATGCATGTGCATGAACATCGCGAAGAAATCGTAAATGTTCTCACCCACGGCCTCGGTGCTCTCGCCAGCGTAGCCGGCGGCGCGGTGCTGATCACGCTGGCCGCGGTATACGGGGAAATCTGGCAGATCGTCGGCGCGTCGGTGTTCTGCGCCTCGTTGCTACTGCTCTATAGCGCCTCGACGCTATACCACGCCGTCCGCCACGAACTGCTGCGCGCACGGCTCAAAGTCTTCGATCATTGCGCCATCTATGTGCTTATCGCCGGCACCTACACGCCCTTCATGCTCGGCGACCTGCGTGGTCCGTGGGGTTGGTCGCTGTTCGGGGTAATTTGGGTATTGGCGGTCGCCGGCATCATCTTCAAGTTGTTCTTCACCGGCCGACTGCGCACGCTCTCGACTCTGATGTACATCGCCATGGGCTGGCTGGCGGTGGTGGCCATCGTGCCAATGTTGCGTGAGCTGCCTGTCTCGGCACTGGTTTGGCTGCTTGCGGGGGGTGTCACCTATACCGTGGGCACGGCCTTCTACCACTGTCGCTGGCCGTACGCGCACGCGATTTGGCATTTGTTCGTGCTCGGCGGCAGTGTTTGCCATTTTGCCGCGGTGCTGACTCAGGTCATGCCCGGCGCCTTTGCCTAGGGCCTGTGAACCCGCCCGATTAACCGCGATGGCTACCGGCAGAGCCCTCGAGGTTCTCTGGGCGAGGGTTTTACTCGCGGCTGACTGTTGTCCGCTGCGCGTCGATGAGTTCGGTGAAGGCTGCCACGGCTGGGCTGATCGGTCGGTTGCGCAGGCAGATGCGGTGCAGCGGCCTGATGAACCGGGCGCTCGGCACATCGACCGTGCGCAGCCTGCCCAAGCGTAGCGGATCGCGCACCGCTTCCACCGATATCATCGCCAGGCCCAAGCCCGCCGCGACGCTTTCCACCAGTGCTCCGATACTGCCTACTTCCATAAGGTTCTTGACTTTGATGCCGGCCTGCTCGAGTAGCGGCATGGTCACCGCGCGGGTACCCGAGCCTTCCTCTCGCACCATCCAGCGGTGTTCCGCGAGCTCCGCGGGCGTAACGTCTCGCGGTAGCGGGTAATCCGCCGCCGCGACCACGACCAGTTCATCCTCGCGCCAGAGCGTGCGCTCGAGCCGCGCATCTTCCACCGGCCCTTCGACCAGCCCCACATCCAGCTCATGATCGAGCACCTGTTGCTCGATCGTTCCGGTGTTGCCGCTGATAATGCGTATATCGATGCTGGGATAGCGCTGCAGGTACTCGGCGATGAGCGGCGGCAACATGAAGCTAGCGATGGTCATGCTCGCACCCACGGTCAGGCAGCCGCGGCCGAGCTGCAGGCGCTCGCGTATGTCTGCCTCGGCAGCTCGCTCGAGCGCGAAAATCGCACGTGCATGGTCATACAGTGCAGCACCCGCCTCGGTTAACTGCACGCGCCCGCCTTGACGTTCCAGCAGCGCCAAGCCGAGTTGCTGCTCCAATTCGCGAACCGATTTGGAAACGGCGGGCTGACTGACATGAATAGCCTCTGCCGCGCGCGAGAAGCTCTGATGTTCGGCAACGGCGGCGAAGGTGCGTAAGAGGTGTAAGTTCATGTCATGAATGCAGGTTATTTGGGAGTGGGATGCATGTGTCGCTGTTATGTGAACATTTTATAAGCTTATGCGCTACCGGTCTAAAGTAATCCAGTGTTGCGCAGCAACTGTGGCCAATATGCGAGAAGAAATCGTGGTGCTGGAGAAAATCGTTTCTGGCGGTCAGACTGGCGTCGATCGTGGCGCACTGGATGCGGCGCTGAAGGCGGGTTTTTCGTGTGGCGGCTGGTGCCCGCCGGGGCGGAAAGCGGAGGATGGGCCGATTCCGGCGCGCTATCCGGTCACGGAGCTCGAGCAGGGCGGCTATCGGCAGCGCACGCTGCGCAATGTAGTGGATTCGGACGCTACCGCGATCCTTTACTTCGGCGAACTGGAAGGCGGCACCGAGCAGACCTTGGTGTTCTGCATCAAGCACCGCAAACCCTATTGTTTGATTGATGCCACGGAGCTCTCACCGCAACGCGCCGCACTGCGGCTGGCAGCCTTTGCCGCGCGCCATGGCGTCGGCGTTTTGAACGTGGCGGGGCCGCGGGCATCACGGCAGCCACAGGCGCTTGCCTACGCGGAGCGGGCCATCGGCGGCTTGATCATGCAGGCCCGTGCGGGGCAACCTACCAGCTGAGTATTTGCCACTGATTGATCTCCGGCACCCCGTCCAGTGCCTCGATCCGAGTTTCGAGTTGGCCGTCGCCGTCGGTGTCGTAGAAGTAATAGGGGCGGCCGACGGTGGGTTGCACCTTCACAGCGTAGATCGTGCCATCGATGCTGTACTCTTCGATGACCGCCCAGTCACGGCGGATGATGGTCACCTCGGGCTCGAAGGTCTCGCCCCGCATGAGTTCTTCGGGCGGCGGAGGCGGAGTGACCCGAGGCTCGTCAGCGAGCACGAGGGACGGTGCGAAGACCAGGGCCAGCAGCAGTTTTCTCATTGTTCACCTAGCGGACGATGCGCCTAGAGATCGAGCAGGATTTCGCGCTCTGCGGCGGAAGGCTCGAACCCGCGGTGCTCGTAATGATCAAAGATCAGGTCGACGACCTCGCGGGGTGTATCCACCACCTTGTAGAGGTCGAGGTCGCTCTCATTGATGGTGCCCTCAGCGACCAGGGTATCCTTGAACCAGTCCAGCAAGCCCTTCCAGAACGGGGCATGCACAAGGATGATCGGAATCCGGCGGGTCTTGCCGGTCTGCACCAGGGTGAGAATTTCCGCCAGTTCGTCTAACGTGCCGAAGCCACCGGGCAGCACCACGTACGCTGAAGCGTACTTCACGAACATCACCTTGCGCGAGAAAAAGTGCCGGAAATTGAGCGAGATGTCCTGGTACGGGTTTCCCACCTGCTCATGCGGCAGTTGAATATTCAGGCCGATCGAGGGTGATTTGCCTGCATAAGCCCCTTTGTTAGCGGCTTCCATAATGCCAGGACCGCCGCCGCTCACGACCGAGAAGCCGG
>JAJUGG010000261.1 GCA_029268285.1 Ectothiorhodospiraceae bacterium
CTACAGGTGCGCGGGCCGCCCGCCGGTGTCTTGCTCAGAGCCTCCGTGCCTCCGTGGTTCAATAACCGCTTGGAGGCATGCTGGAGGTCGTCAGGTACGTTGCTACAGCAACCATTCTATCGGCAACGCCGACATCACCCGTACCATCACGCGCTCCAGCAAGCCCGTGCCCGGCTCGGTAGTGTGGACGATCTCTTCGCCATCTCGACGCTCCAGCCACTGTAGATCGCCGTCCGAACCCAGGCGAACCTCGTAGGCGTTTTCCGGCACCCGCTGCTGAAAAATTCGGGCGGTGGCGCTGGCTATTTCCGGGCTTTCGATGAGAAAGCCGAGTTCGGTATTCAGCTGCGCCGAGCGGGGATCGAAGTTGAACGAACCGATGAAGGCGCGCTGGCCGTCAACGGCGAAGGTCTTTGCGTGCAGGCTCGAGGCCGAGCTGCCGGTAATGCCGCGGTCGCGTACCGTGGGTGGCGCAGCGGAGCGGCGCAGTTCGAACAGGCGGATGCCCGCCTCGAGCAGGCGCTCCCGGTGCTTGGCGTAGCCGGCGTGCACCACATCGATATCGGTGGCTTCCAGAGAGTTGGTGAGGATGGCGATCTCGACACCGGAGGCGGCCAGTGCCGACAGCGCATCGACACCGGCAGCAGTCGGTACGAAGTACGGCGAAACCAGCAGCAGCTCGCGCTCGGGCGTCTTCAGTGCGGCGTTGAGCGCATCGAGCAGAAGGCCGCCGTCTTCCGCCTGCCCCAGGCCTTTGGCGGGGTCGTCGCTGACCATCATGGTCGGAGCCCAGATGAACTCGAGTCGACGCTCGAGCATCTGCTGCACGAGCGGGCTTTCCTTTAGCGCGTCCATGTAAACACGGCCTTCCGGGGTGCGTGTCGCGGCCTCGGCGGCTTCGGCCAGGTGCGTTAGTTCGGCGGTGGCATCTACCGGCGGGATGATCTTGTCGGCCGGGTAGGCCGAAGCGCTGGCCCAGTAGCGGTCGAAATCCGTGGAAACCTCGCGCACTACCGGGCCGATGGCGAGTACGTCGAGGTCGGCGAACACGATGTCGGAGGACGCACCGAAGTACGGGTCGCCGATGTTGCGCCCGCCGATGATGGTGGCCTGATTGTCGGCGGTGAAGGATTTATTGTGCATGCGCCGGTTCAGGCGCGCGAAATCCGTGACATAGCCCAGTGCGCGCCAGCGCCGGTTCACGAAAGGATTGAACAGCCGTACCTCGATGTTTTCGTGCGCATGCAAGGCCGCGAGGACGCGGTCGAGGCCGTCGGTGTTGTTGTCGTCCAGCAGCAGGCGCACCCGCACCCCGCGATCGGCGGCTTCGCGTAGCGCCTGGAACAGCAGTGTGCCGGATAGGTCCGGTTCCCAGATGTAGTACTGGATGTCGAGTGAACGCTCGGCTGCGCGCGCAAGCAGTATGCGCGCGGCGAAGGCGTCAAGGCCGTCATCGAGTACCGCGATACCGCTCTTGCCGGGGTGCGCGGCGACCCGCGACGCGGCGGCCTGGCCGAGGCGCGTATCGTCGGTGTCCTGCAGCGCTTGGGTATGGTCTCGTTCTGCCTGCGTGGGCAGCTCCGCGCAACCGCCGAGGAGCATCAGGAGCCCGACGAGGAGGCTAGGCTTGGCAAGCTTCATGATCGGCTGTCGTCGTCTGGATCTTGATGGATGATGACTTCGGCGTCCGGGAAGGCGGCGCAGATATCGGCAGCGACGGCGACGGCAACATCATGGGTGTGGCGCAGCGGCGCGTTGCCGTCGAGCTCGAGGTGAAGCTGGATGAATCGGTGCAGGCCGGAGCTGCGCGTACGCAGATCGTGTACGCCGCGGACTTCGGGGTGGCGCAGGCAGATCGCCTTGATCTGTGCGCGTTCTTCGTCGGGCAGCTCGCGATCCATCAGGAGATCGAGCGAGCCGCGGGCGATTTTCGAGGCGGTATAGATGACGTAGAGCGCGATGCCGATGGCGAAGATCGGGTCGAGAATGTGCCAGCCCAGCCAGTGGGAAAGCAGCAGCGACAGGATAACGCTGGCATTCATGAGCAGGTCGCCAGTGTAGTGCAGCGAATCCGCGTCTACCGCGACGGAGGCCGTTTTCCGCACGACGTGGCGTTGAAAGCGGACCAGCGCGAAGGTGAGCACGATCGACACCAGCATCACGGCCACGCCCACTGTTGGCGTTTCCACCGGCGCCGGATCGAACAGGCGCGGCACGGCTTCGGTGAGGATGAACATGCCCGAGGCGCCGATGAACAAGGTTTGGCCCATCCCGGCCAGGGGTTCGAGCTTGCCGTGGCCGAAGCGGTGTTCGCGGTCCGCGGGCTTGGCGGCGAAGTAAACAGCGAGCAGGTTGAGCAGCGAGGCGGTGGCGTCCAGGGATGAGTCGACCAAGCTGGACAGCAGCGCGACCGAGTCCGTTATCAGCCAAGCGGCCAGCTTGATAACGATCAATAGTACCGCCACCGCAACCGCTAGAATGGTTGCCAGGCGCTTCAGGCGGTTGGCTGAGGTTTGCATGGCGCGGCCGCTATCAACTGCTGCGTCCTGGTGGTTCATGTGGCTCTCTCGTCGACAACAGCGGGCGAATCGCCGGAGGCCTGGGGCGATCGGGAAAGGCTCGGACTGCAGGGATTATATCAGGGCAGGCAGATAAAGGCGGCCGATGCCCGGGGCCGAGCGGCCCCGGGGCGAAGGGGCGAGCGTTTACTCGTCGGCCGGCGCGTAGGAGCCGTCCTCGCGGTGCACTTCCTTGCCAGTCAGGGCCGGGTTGAACACGCAGGCAACCGTCATGCCCTTTTCCTTGCCGCGCAGCAGGTGCTCGTCGTGCTCGTTGAGCAGGTACATATCGCCCGGGCGAATCGTGTACACCTTGCCGTCCGCCAGGGTTTCGACTTCGCCTTCGCCCTCGATGCAGAACACCGCTTCGAAATGATGCTTATATTGAATATGGGTCTCGGTACCCGGGAAGATGCGGGTGATGTTGAACGAAAAGCCGACGTTGTCGTCCGCCAGCACCATGCGGGTGCTGTCCCAGTTGCCATTCTCGGCGGTAACCAGGCGGCCGGACTTACGGCATTCTTCGAGGTTGCGAACGATCATCGAGACTACTCCTTGCTTTGAATGTCAGGCGATACGAATACACGTGTTATTCGTATGCAAAGGGCCGTTGGCTGCGTAGGGCTGCAACGATTTCCGCTCGCGCCGCATGTGGCGGAATCGCGCGCGAATCGCTGGCCATTTCAGGGCGGGCTAACGGCCACGGGGCCGACTAGGGTAGCGGCAGAGGCCCGCCCATGTCCAAGGCCGAGCCCTCGGGCAATGCCCCTGTACGCTAAGAGTAATGCGCTGAAAGCAACATAAAGAACAGGATTGTTATGAGCGAACGCCTCCAAAACGCGCCGCCAGCATGGCACACCTTGTCGCCCGAGCAGGTCGAGCAGCGGCTGGAA
>JAJUGG010000262.1 GCA_029268285.1 Ectothiorhodospiraceae bacterium
CGATTACCTGATCCGGCTGGGCGGCAACGACTTCGCCCGGCGCGGGATGAAAGCGCTGGGGTTGCCCACGCCGCGCCCGCTGGCGCGCGAGCAGGGCGCGTACGTAGAGCAGCCGCTCAAGGGCAAGCGCGTATTGCTGGGCGCCGCTGGCGCGGGCCCGGTAGCCGACACGCTGCGCACGGAGCTAACGGCGGCCGGCGCTGATATCGTGGAACAGGCCGCTGGCGACCGCTACGACGGCCTGGTCTTCGATGCCACCACAGTTGCAAGCGTAGCCGACCTCAAGGCGCTGTATCGTTTCTTCCATCCGGTGATGCGCAGCATCGCGCCGAATGGCCGGGTAGTGGTTCTTACCGCAGTCCCGGAAGAGGCCGACACCCCGGCGGCGGCAGCCTGCCGGCGCGGCATTGAAGGCTTTACCCGCTCGATGGCGAAGGAAATCGGCAAGTTCGGGGCCAATGTCAACTTGCTGTACGTCGCTAAAGGCGCCGAGGATCGTTTGGCCGCGCCGCTACGCTTTTTCCTGAGCGCGCGCTCAGCCTATGTGGATGGCCAGGCGCCGCGGGTGACCGCGCAGGTCAAAAAGCCCGCTGCCGTGCCGTTGACCCAGACGCTGGCCGGCAAGGTCGCCGTGGTCACCGGTGCTGCCCGCGGCATTGGTGAGGCGACCGCCGCGCGTCTTGCTGCGGAAGGCGCTCATGTCGTGGGTATAGACATTCCCTCCAGCGACCCGGTGCTGGAGGACGGCATGGCCCGCATCGGCGGCACCGCGCTGCGCCTGGACATCACCGCCGAGGACGCGCCGCAACGCCTAGTCGACTTCCTGCGCGAGGAATTCGGCGGCGTGGATGTCGTCGTGCATAACGCCGGTATCACCCGCGACAAGACGCTCGCCAACATGAGCGAGCAGCAGTGGGACATGGTGCTCGCCATTAACCTCGACGCCATTCTGCGCCTTGACGAGCAGTTGGTCGGCGGCAAGGTGCTGCGCGACGAAGGCCGCATCGTGTGCCTGTCATCCATGGGCGGCATCGCCGGCAACAACGGCCAGACCAACTACGGCGCGACCAAGGCCGCGTTGATCGGCTACGTCGCGGCACAGGCTGAGCAGCTTGCCGAGCGCGGCATCTGCGTGAATGCCGCGGCGCCGGGCTTCATCGAAACCCGCATGACCGACGCCATGCCCTTCATGATCCGCGAGGCCGGCCGACGGCTGAATTCGCTGTCGCAGGGCGGCAAGCCCCAGGACGTGGCCGAACTGGTCACCTTCCTCAGCACGCCGGGCGCCTGCGGTATTACCGGCCAAGTCATCCGCGTCTGCGGCCAGTCGCTGATCGGCGCCTGAGCGGTAAAGGCCGTTGATGAACCTCAGAGGCACAGAGAGCACGGAGAAGGACAAAGCTTAGCTTAGGCGTAAGGGCGTAGGGTGCGTATCACGCACCGCCTCTGACTGCCAGCTTGGCTCCTCGTAGGTCCGACTTCAGTCGGACGTCTTCGGCCGGAGCGTCCGACTGAAGTCGGACCTACCATAGCTTCGCGATCAGGGGCCGCTCCTACAGCTTTAGAGGATCACCTGTGGGCGCGGCCCTGGCCGTGAATGCCCGGGCAATCCGTGGCCTGAGTGGACCACGGAAAGCGTGGAAGGGGCCGTAGGGTGCGCCCCCGCGGACCAAAGACGTGCCTTCCTCCGAGGTCGCACAGGTTTAAGGCGCGAAAGCACGGTCAACCCGGTGCTTTGCTAATGTCGCAAGGAGTTCGAACATGACAGCCGTAACCCGCCTGGAACTGGACAGCATGCCCTCGGCGACGACCGGTTTTCTCAAAGCCGCTATTGCCCGGCGCGGCGGGCTTAAGAACGGACAGACGATCCCGCGCATCGAGGCGGTTCTGCACGATGTGGCCATCTCCAGCGCCCATGTGCGTCGCTATGCCGCGCTGTGCGGCTATGGCGATGCGCGCAAGGTGCCGGGCACTTATCCCCATGTGCTGGCCGCGCCCATGCACCTGAAGGTGCTGACTCACCCTAATTTTCCGCTCAAGCTACCGGGCTTGGTGCACATCCGCAACGACGTGCGCCAGCACCGTCCAATCGGGCTCGACGAAACAGTGACGGTGCTGGTGCACGTGGATGGTCACCGGGAGGTGCATAACGGGCTCGAGTTCGACCTCTGTACGCGCATCGAGGACAAGGCAGGGGCGCTGGTGTGGGAGAGCGCCAGCACCAACCTCTTGCGGCAGCGCAGCAGCGGCGGCAAGAAACCCGGCTCCGGCGAGCCCGACTTGTCGGGCCTGGCTCCGCGCGAGACCTGGCAGGTGTCCGCCAGCATCGGCCGCCGCTACGGCCTCGCCGCCGGCGACGTGAATCCTATCCATATGCATAATGCCGCAGCCAAGCTCTTCGGCTTTCCGCGCGCCATCGCTCACGGCATGTGGTCCTTCGCGCGCTGCATCGCTGCGCTCGATGCGCAGCGCGAGCTCGGCGGTTTCCACGCCGATGTGGCGTTCCGCAAGCCCATTCTGCTGCCATCGAGCGTAGTCTTCCGCGCCGACGACGGCGATGCGGCGCAGAGCTATGCCGTCATCGCCGAGAAGGGCGATGTAGTCCATCTCACCGGGCGGCTGGAGCGCGGCTGAGGCGAGCGGTCGCGCCCTTTTGTCGCGGTTCTCGCAGCCGGCGAGGAAAGTGATAAAATCTCCCGCTTTTCCATGCAGGAGAGCAACATGGCCGAGCAGCCGTTGGTCGGTGTGATCATGGGCAGCAAGTCCGACTGGGAGACGATGCGCGAGGCGGCGGACGTGCTCGAAGAGTTCGGCGTGCCGCACGAGTGCCGCATCGTCTCCGCGCACCGCACGCCGGAGCTGCTGCGCGACTATTCGCTCGAAGCCGAGGCGCGGGGGCTGGAAGTCATTATCGCCGGCGCCGGCGGCGCGGCCCATTTGCCCGGCATGGTGGCGGCGCAGACGGCAGTACCGGTGCTGGGGGTGCCGGTCCAGAGTCGCGCCCTGAAAGGGCTGGATTCGCTACTCTCCATCGTGCAGATGCCCGGCGGCGTGCCGGTCGGCACCCTGGCGATCGGCAAGGCCGGTGCTCGCAATGCGGGCTTGCTTGCGGTATCTATATTGAGCAACTCCCGTCCCGAGTTGCGCAAGAAGCTGCATGCCTTCCGCGCGGCGCAGACCGCGCGCGTGATGGAGGATCGCCTTGATTAAGATCATCGCCCCCGGCGCCACGCTGGGTGTGCTCGGCAGCGGACAACTGGGCCGCATGTTCGCTATCGAAGCGCGCAAGCTCGGCTATCGCGTCCACACGTTTTCGCCGGATCGCGAAACTCCCACCGGGCAGGTTGCCGACCGCGAAGTCTGCGCGCCCTAC
>JAJUGG010000263.1 GCA_029268285.1 Ectothiorhodospiraceae bacterium
GGACATATCCTCCAGGCGGCCCGCCGCATTCAGTCGCGGCCCGACGGCAAAGCCCAGATCCGCGGCAACCAGGCGCCGAGGGTCGCGTCCAGCGCTCTCCAGCAACGCGGTAATACCGACGCAGCACTGCCCCGCACGAATCCGACGCAGCCCCTGATCGACCAGAATTCGGTTATTGCGATCCAGCGGCACGACATCGGCCACCGTCCCCAGCGCTACCAGGTCGAGAAACGCCGCGAGGTTGGGTTCCACCAACCCGCGCTCCGCGAACCAGCCTTCTGCGCGCAGGCGCGCACGCAAGGCGGACATGACGTAGAAAATCACGCCCACACCGGCCAGCGCCTTGCTGGGAAACGCGTCATCTGGAAGGTTCGGGTTGACGATGGCATCGGCCGCCGGCAACTTCGCACCCGGCAGGTGGTGATCGGTCACGATGACCTGCATGCCGCACGCCTTAGCGGCCTCAACGCCGCTGATGCTGGAAATACCGTTATCCACGGTGACGAGCACATCGGGCGAGCGCGTGGCGGCCAATGCGACGATCTCCGGGCTGAGCCCGTAACCGTACTCGAAGCGGTTCGGCACCAGATAGTCCACTCTCTGGTGCCCCATGGCCCGCAGCGCGCGTACCGCAAGCGCCGAACTGGTAGCGCCGTCGGCATCGAAGTCGCCAACAATGATGATATGCGCATTACGTCGAAGCGCTGCGGCCAAGACCTCTGCGGCACGCTCGACTCCGCCCATTTGATCCAGCGGCGCGAGTGCGCGCAAGGTGCGCTCCAGGGCATCCGCGCTGGTCAGCTTACGTGCTGCGTACACGCGCTGGAGCACCGGATGCAACGAATCAGGCAGATCGTGATCGGAGGGGACTTCGCGCTGACGGATAATCTTCATGTAATCAGGTTTTTCAGAGGCTGTCCGCGGCGCCAGAAACGCTTCAGCATCGACCGCTTCACCCTCACCGCCCTTTCGTTCGTCGACAACAGCAGCGACTCCACGGCTCCTGCTGCGAGCATCTCCACCGCCGGCGCCAGCCAACGCTGCTCGAGTTCTCGCACGACACGCAGCCACTGATCCAGATCGCCACTGGCCAGCGCACGCTCGGCTGTGTCGTCCGTCAGTAGCGTGCTGCCGTCCAGACCAGACCGATCGAGTTGCGAAGGCAAGGGCTCGGCAGCGATTTCCGCCTGTTTCGCCAGCCCAAGGACGACGGGATCATTGCTGTAAACACGGCTCCAGGTGCCCTCTACCTGCTTGGGAAGACTACCCGGCCCCCAGAACCATACACTGTTAATGGGCGCCGCACCGCGTTGTTCTCGGCGCGCGTTGACCTCGCTCATGTGCAGCAGCATCTGCAGCTCGGTGCCGAGCCTGGAGAAGCGGCCGGCATCCTTGCCTCGAGGCACGAACGCATCCGCATAGCGCCCGCTCACGGTCAGGGTGGAGACGGTTTGCAGCGACGGCGTAGCGGGTAGACGTAGGTACCAGCGCTCGGGCACCGGGGCATAGAGCTCCATGCCATCCTCCGCGAGAAGGCGGTTCAATTCCGCGATCAAGGCGGCCGCCTCCTCAACGCGCAGGTCGAGGCCGTGAGCGCTGAACACCATGAGCCGATCCTGATCGGCGCGCAGGTATACGGGGTCCGCCCTTAGCCAAGCGTGGTCGCCCGGCGAGCGGCCTTCTCCCAGATAGCCCAGGGCCGCAGCCGGGAGCGCATCCGCCTCGGAGCGCAGCCTGAACAAATCCTCGAGCGACGGGGCCGACGTTTCCGCTCGGCCTCGCGCCAGGAGACGAGCCAGGGCGGGCAGCGTCTGTTCTAGCGCATCCCAGGACCGCGCACCTTTGGGTAGCGGCCCCAGCAAGCCGGGCAACAGCAGCGTCAACTCGCCCATAAGCTCCTTAGATACGACCCAGGATCGCGCGCTTCACCGAGTCCAGAGTGGCGTCGATTGCAGTAATCGCGCCGCCGGACTGTTGAATCGCAATATCCGGATCCTTCAAGCCGTGACCGGTCAGCGTGCACACTACGGTGCTGCCTTCGGGAATCTTGCCGGCCTTGATATCGCGCAGCGCGCCGGCAAGCGAGGTCGCCGAAGCGGGCTCGCAGAACACGCCCTCTTTCGCGGCAAGCAGGCGCTGCGTCTGCAGAATCAGCTCGTCGTCGCACTCATCGAACCAACCCCCGGACTCCTTGCTGGCCTTCCAGGCGTAGTCCCAGGACTGCGGGTGGCCGATACGAATCGCCGTCGCAACGGTCTCCGGTGCGTCCACCATGTGGCCGCGCAGGAACGGCGCGGCGCCTGCGGCCTGGTAGCCGACCATCTTCGGACGGCTGTTGACCACCGCCCCCTTGAAGCGGCTGTGGCCGCCCGAGAAGGTATCGGCCTCGGTATCCTCGCCAGCGTACTCGCTGTAGCCGATCCAGTGTGCAGTGATGTTACCGGCGTTGCCCACGGGCAGGCAGTGATAATCGGGGGCGCGCTCGAGCTCTTCGACGATCTCAAAAGCGGCCGTCTTCTGCCCCTGCAGGCGGTACGGGTTGATGGAGTTGACAATGGTGACCGGCGCTTCATTGGCAACGTCCTTGACCAGCTGCATGCCGGCGTCGAAGTTGCCCTTGATCTGAATGATCTCTGCTCCGTGCATGATGGCCTGGGCCAGCTTGCCCATGGCGATCTTGCCTTCCGGGATCAGCACAAAAGCGCGGATGCCGGCGCGCGCGGCGTAAGCAGCAGCGGATGCCGAGGTGTTGCCGGTTGACGCGCAGATGATGGCCTGCGCGCCATCCTCCACCGCCTTGGTCACGGCCATGGTCATGCCGCGATCCTTGAACGAGCCGGTCGGGTTGAGGCCTTCGAACTTGACGTAGATATCCACGTCCTTGCCCAGCTCGCGCGGGATGTTATTGAGCCGGATCAACGGCGTGTTGCCCTCACCTAGGCTGATGATGCGCGTGTCGTCCTTGACGGGAAGACGGTCGCGGTAGTTGGCGATAAGGCCGGTATAACGGGGTCGGAATGGCATTGCTCGCTACGCTCTCAGTCAAGATGCTCGACCCGAATACGGGTCAGTTTGCCCTGGATGGCATCCAGCGCCTCAATTCGATCCGTGGCTTCGTTCATGCACCGCTCGGCGATGCGGTGCGTGAGGATAATCACGGGCACGTGCTCGGCGCCCGGCGCCGGCTGCTTCTGCAGGATGGCTTCGATGCTGATCCCGCTGTCACCCAGAATGCGGGTGACATCGGCTAGCACGCCCGGTTCGTCGTGTGCGTCCAGACGCAGATAATAGCGCGTTTCCACCGCCCCCATATCGACCACGGGCTCATCGGAGAGTGCGTGCGACTGGAATGCCAGGTAAGGAAC
>JAJUGG010000264.1 GCA_029268285.1 Ectothiorhodospiraceae bacterium
ACATAAACTTCGGGCGCCTCACCGGTGCGACGGCTTTCATCGAACTCGGCCGAGATCCAGGCATAGCGCACCCCGATCTGGTCGAGCAATTCGCGTCGCCGGGGCGAATTAGAGGCAAGATAAAGATCCGGTTGATAATCGACGTGCATGGCTTCCGTTCCGGTCAAAAAGGGGCCGAGCACAGGGGCTCCGCCCCCGCGGCATGTGCCGAACCACGATAGGAGCGGCTGGCGGCCGCAACCGGCCCTCAACCCTTGTTCTACGCCCGATGATAAGGATGATTTTGCGTTACCGTCCAGGCGCGATAGAGCTGCTCAGCCAGTATGACGCGTACCAGCATGTGCGGAAAAGTCAGCCGCGACAGCGACCAGCGCCGCTCGGCCCGCGCCAGGCACTCGGGCGCCAGCCCGTCCGGACCGCCGACCAAAAGCGCGACATCGCGCCCCTCCTGCATCCACTGCTCCAGCTCGCCGGCCAGGGCCTCGGTGGATAACTCTTTCCCGCCCACATCCAGCGCCACCACATGCGCGTTGGCCGGTATGGCCTTGAGCATGGCCTGCCCTTCGCGTTCGCGAGCGCGAACCACATCGGCTCCCTTGCCGCGATGACCGAGCGGGATCTCCACCATTTCCAAGAGCTTGTTAGGCAAGCGTCCGGCGTAATCGCTAACCGCCTCGGCCACCCAAGCCGGCATGCGCTCGCCGACACTGATGATTTTGATCTTCATGTAGAAACTGCGTCGCAGAGGCTAGAACACTGGGAAAAGCATGGCTCGCCGCCAGTAGCGCCTCGGGTGCCAAGTCTTTCGCGGCCGACAGCCGCTCCTACAGGTGCTCTATACCCCTGTAGGAGCGGCCCCTGGCCGCGACCGATCTCAGCAACCGTAGGTCCGACTTTAGTCGGACGCCTTCGTCGGACCTACAGAGAGGAAACCCGCAACGCACACACCACGCCCTGTGCGCCTCTGTGGTTCCTCTATATTTCTCAGCGCCCAAGCTTGGAGCGGATTTCGTCTTCCTGCTCGCTGTCGACTTCGCCGTCCACGCCCCAGATGCGTTCCAGGCGATAGAGATCGCGCACCTTGGGCAGCATGATGTGAACCACGGCGTCGCCCAGGTCCACCAAAATCCACTCGCCGGCCTCTTCGCCCTCGACGCCCAGCGGTCGCAGCCCCGCCTCCTTGGCTTTTTCGATGACGCTATCGGCAAGCGATTTGACGTGACGGTTTGAATTGCCGGAGGCGATGAACATGAGATCGGTGATCTCGGTCTTACCGCGCACGTCCAGCACGATAGGATCCACCGCCTTGAGATCCTCCAGTGCGTCCTTCACCAAGGCTTCGAGTTGCTCGAGGGTCATTCCCGCGTCTGCCATGGGACTCCTGACTCAGTTGTAGTAAATCGGGTAAACAGGCTCTTGGAGCCCGACCGTGGGTTTTTGCATCACCCTAACCCGCGCTCGTGCAGCGCCACCCATACCGGGTCCGGCACCAGGAAGCGCACCGAGCGGCCTTCCGCCATCAAAGCGCGAATGCGTGTTGCGGAGATGGAAAGCTGCGTTACCGCTTGGAAGTACACACGCCCCGCCGGCTCTTGATGCAGCGCCTCGGGAGTGGCCGTGCGGCGCGCCTGCACCCATACACCGAACTTCGGCTCCGGCGTGAAAGCCTGCCCTGGGCGATCCATGACGACCAGATGCGCGTAGTCGGCCAGTTGCTCCCAGCGATGCCAGCTCGGCAGGCTCAAAAAGCTGTCCATGCCCAGGATCAGGCAGAGCGGACGGGTCGGAAACTCCTCGCGCAACGATGCGAGGGTATCGACCATGTAAGACTTACCGGAGCGCTCGAGCTCTCGGGTATCGACGACAAAGCCCGGCACGTCGGCGGCCGCGCGGCGCAGGAGCTCCAGGCGCAGCTCGGGGGTGAACTGCGGTGTGCTCCGATGCGGCGGCACATGCGCGGGTATCAGGCGAAGCTCGCCCAGTCCCAGGGTCTCGTAGACCTCCAGAACCGGGCGCATATGGCCTAGATGCACCGGGTCGAAGGTGCCTCCGAAAATGCCTATTGGCGAATTGACGCGATCTTCTTGAGACAAGGCCTACTCGCGGATGTGACCGTCGCCCAGCACCACGTACTTTTCCGTGGTCAAGCCTTCGAGCCCGACCGGCCCGCGGGCATGCAGCTTGTCGGTGCTGATACCGATTTCCGCGCCCAAGCCGTACTCGAAACCGTCAGCGAAGCGGGTCGATGCATTGACCATCACCGAGCTGGAATCCACCTCGCGCAGGAAGCGCCGCGCGCGGCTGTAATCTTCCGTAATGATGGTATCTGTGTGGTGAGAGCCGTAGCGCTCGATGTGCTCCATGGCTTCGTCCACGTCGTCGACGACCCTCACCGCCAGAATGGGGGCGAGATACTCTTCGCCCCAATCCGACTCGGCCGCCGGGTTCATCTCCGGCACGATGGCGCGAGCGCGATCACAGCCGCGCAACTCGACGCCAGCCCCGATATAGCGCTTCGCCAGGCGGGGCAGAATCTCGCCGGCCACGGCGCTCGCGACCAGCAGCGTCTCCATAGTATTGCAGGTGCCGTAGCGCTGCGTCTTGGCGTTGTAGGCAACCCGTTCTGCCTTGTCGAGGTCGGCCTTGTCGTCGATGTAGACGTGGCAGACGCCGTCCAGGTGCTTGATCACCGGCACGGTGGCTTCGCGGCTGATGCGCTCGATCAGCCCCTTGCCGCCGCGCGGTACCAGCACGTCGACATAGTCCTTCATGCGAATCAGCTCGCCGACGGCGGCACGGTCGGTGGTTTCCACCACTTGCACCGCCTCGCGCGGCAACCCGGCCTCGGCCAAACCGGCCTGCACACAGCGGGCCACGGCCTGATTGGAGTGCAATGCCTCCGAGCCGCCGCGCAGGATGGCGGCGTTGCCCGCCTTCAGGCACAGCCCGGCGGCATCGGCGGTCACGTTGGGGCGAGACTCGTAAATAATTCCGATCACGCCCAGCGGCACGCGCATCTTTCCCAGCTGAATGCCTGACGGCCGGTAGGCCATATCACGGATGGCCCCGACCGGATCCGGCAGCGCCGCGATCTGGCGCAAGCCCTCCGCCATGGCGGCGATGCGCGCGGGCGTGAGCTCGAGCCGGTCGAGCAGCGCGGCGTCGAGGCCGTTCTTGCGCCCGGCCTCCATGTCCTTGGCATTGGCATCGGCAAGCTCGCCTGCCTGCGCCTCGATGGCGTCGGCGATCGCGTTCAAGGCCTGATTCTTGGCCGCACTCTCGGCCCGCGCCACCGCGCGTGAGGCACGCCGTGCCTGCTCG
>JAJUGG010000265.1 GCA_029268285.1 Ectothiorhodospiraceae bacterium
AGATCTCAGGCTAATCGCAACAAAAATAGTCGGCGCCTCTTCCGCCTAAGCGGAAGAGGCTCTTCGACCCCGCACGGCCATCGCTTGCGCGGTAGCGCCACGCGCCCTCGAAACGACGCGGCGCAGCCTCCCGCGACGCACAATGCGACCGTCCGGCCGCGCGTGATGCAGCGCGATATTGAGCTCGCCGATTTCAGAAGCGATGTAGGAAAGCAGCCCCGTTGCCGCCAGTAGAATGCCGAGCATTTCCAACGTCTCCTCGGCGTTAGTGATCAGGCCGTAAGCAAAATCCCGCCCGCCATGGCTGTCGTGGTAGGCGCCGCCGAGCATTTCCAGGCCTATTGCGCCCGCGACATAGCTCGCACCGGCAAGAAAAATCAGCACCCGCGGCCGGGGCGGCAGCCGCCATACAAAGGGCAGGTACGCGAGCGCAAAAACTAGGGCGAACGTCCCGACCGGAATAATCCAGGCGTAATAGAACACGCCAGAGGTTCCCTCCAGCAGCGCCTTGACCGGCTGATCCAGCCGCTCGTGCAGCATGGCGAACTCATCCAGACTCATGGCGAAGAAGGCGAGCGCCAGCACCAACCAGTGCATCCGCAGCCTGACGCCCTGCTCCAACCGTCCCCACACGTACAGCGCGGCCAGGCCGCAGAACAGTAAGCCAATGGAGGACACGTAGGTGGGCACGTTCAGCTCGGTATTCATCTCGAACAGCGGGACGAAGCCGAACACAGAGTCATGCTGCAGCCGGTACTTGAATAACAAAGCCATGAGATTGGCGAGCACCAGCGCGACGATCAGAGAGCAACCGAAAACCAAGAACTTCCTTTCGCAGAACCTTACGCTCATAATCCGGCCCTTTATCTGTAAAAGAGCGGCAAGCGGCCGCTTTTTCAGGTATAGCCCACTAGAAACGCAAGCTTCTTGCTCAAGCAGCTGATGTTACGGGACGTCCCAGAAGCTACCTGGGGAATTATCGAATAGGGAAGAACCCAAACAAGAGCATCTTTTATATCAGTAGTTTAGCGTTTTCTGAAGCAGCCCTTGAATTAGCTCCGTAGCCTCGTGCTCTCCGCCGGCAACCGCGGCCCTTCTACGCGGCATCTCAGCCAGCGTCGTCAAAGCCCCGGTAAAGTCTCCTTGCAGGAGCCGCTCGCGCCCGAGTTCCGCCACGCGTGCGTGAGCGCGTAGCCATTCGAGCAAGTACGGCTCTTCCGGCCACCCGCCGCGGGAGACATAGAGCACATCCACGCCGCAGGCGCCGGCCTCGGCAAAGGTGCCATAGCCAGGCTTGGTAAGCACCACGTCCACCGACGCCAGCACATCGGCAAAGCTCATACCGCTTTCCGACACCGGCACTTCGTCCGGATGTCGCTCGCCGCTCGTGAACAACCAGCGCACGCCCGGTAGCCGCGGCCAGCGTTCCGTCGGCAACGTAAAAGGCATGCCGCCCATCGCCACCAGCACCAGGCGCTCGGGCCCCTCAAGCCCGAACCGGGCGTCGAGTTCTTCGCGCCGACACTGCCCGCGCAAAGCGATAGGCGCTATCGAGCGACGGTTATCGAGCCAGCCCATGGGCATGTGCGGCCGCGGCTGCAAGAAGAGCTCTGCCGAGCGGTAAGCCTCCTGCATTTGCGCATAAATCGCGTCCGCACCAGAAAAGCCGCGGCAGTAGTGCCAGAAAATATCTGCCCAATTGAGCGAACATAGCGCCACCGCCGGCACACCGGCTGCACGCGCCGCGGCAAGGCTCAAGTACGGTACATTGCCGAGCAAAAGATCCGGCGCCAGCCGTGCCACAGCACGCGCTTCGCGCGCCACCACGGCATCCCAGTCCTGATGCAAGGCCTGATAACGCCGAAAACTCGCCTCCGCCCGTACCTCCAGCGCGCTTGCCATCTCCATCCCGAAATCCGGCGCGTGCTCGAGGTACGCGAACGCCCCCTCCACCCGACTCGCCACCTGCTTGCGCGGCACCGTGGTGCGGATCAAAAGCTCCAAGGACGGCAAGCGGCGGCGTAATTCGTTAACCACCGGCGCGATTTGGGAAAGATGGCCGTAGCCGTGGGGAGAGATATCGACCAGTAAACGCATGTGCTTATGTTGGCGTGTTATGGCAGCGAAGGCTATTGGGGCATTCCCCGGCGAGCGGGCTGGAGCCCTGGGGGCACGGGGAAAGGCAAAAGCCTTCATTGGGGAGAAGAGCACCTGCGGGAGCGGCGGCCTCGCCGTGATCCCTGCAGCTTTAGTGGCGCCTACGGCGCCATTCGCGGCGAGGTCGCCGCTCCCACGGGAGAGTCCGCTTCCTTACCTGGCTTTCTCCGCGTCTCCCTGCCTTAGTGGTTAAAAATGCCCGCTTTACGCTACAAAAGCGCTGGTGATGCACACACCTGTATTAATCAGCCTCACCTATCCTACTTATGTCGCCCCGAACAACGAACAGCTCCTGGAGGATCTCCGCATGGAAAAGTCGCTAGCAGGCAAAGTCGCCCTCATCACCGGCGCCTCGTCCGGCATTGGCGCCGCCACGGCTGAGCGATTGGCTGCCGAAGGCGCGATGGTCGTGGTTACCGCCCGCCGCTTGGATCGGCTCGAAGCCCTGGTCGAGCGCATTCGCGCGCAAGGCGGCGAGGCTGAAGCGCGGCAGGCCGATGCCGCGGTGCGCAGCGAAGTGGAAAAACTGGTGAAGGACACTCACGCGAGTCACGGCCGGCTGGATATTCTCATCAACAATGCGGGCGTCATGCTGCTAGCACCGGCCGCCGAAGCTGATCCCGACGACTGGCAGCGCATGCTGGACCTCAACCTCATGGGCCTCATGCAGGCCTGCCATACCGCGCTGCCGCTCATGAAAGAGCAAGGCGGCGGCCACATCGTCAACATCTCCTCGCTTGCCGGCCGTGTCGCCATGCCTGGCGGCGGCGCCTATTCCGTCACCAAATTCGGCGTCAATGCCTTCTCCGAAGCCTTGCGCAAAGAGCACTGCAAAGACCGCATCCGCATCACCGTGGTCGAACCCGGCCCCGTTGCCACCGAACTCCCCGAGCACATCACCCATGCCGCGTCGAAAGAGCGGATCAAAGAAATCTTCAGCGGCGTCGAACAACTACAGGGCCAGGACGTCGCCGAAGCCATCGCCTACGCCGTCACCCAGCCCGCGCGGGTGAACGTCAACGAAATCCTGCTGACACCGACGGAGTATGTGAGGTAGTAGAACAGGCACCGCTGCCGGAATACGCGAGGTAGGGCGCGTATCACGCGCCGCTCTTCTGTGCGGCTATCGTAAGGCCGGATTAAACCACGGAGGCAC
>JAJUGG010000266.1 GCA_029268285.1 Ectothiorhodospiraceae bacterium
CTTGAGCCTGTGGCCGCGTTCCGCGCCCGGCGACTCATGCAGGCAGTTGGAATGGGCGCTCACGCCCCAAGGAACACCCCAGGCCCCTCGGCAAACCGCGCTCCGTGGTTCCTTGTGAGGCTGCCATCCGAGGGGCCGGTAATTCATTGCGGCCCCGCGGACGGCGCGGCTACCCGGCGATTCGGCGTAGCGAGCAAAGCCGGTTAAACTCCTGTGGATATGAACCTCTTTAGATAGAAAATGGAGCCATAGCGTGTCTACTCTTGTACCCGAAGTCGATCCGGATGGACTGCTCGAGTATTCGGTCGTATTTACTGACCGGGCCCTGAACCACATGTCACAGCAATTCCAGCAGGTGATGCGCGAAATTTCAGGCACGCTCAAGCACGTCTACAACGCGCATTCGGTGGCGGTGGTTCCGGGCGGCGGCACCTATGCCATGGAAGCAGTCGCGCGCCAGTTCGGCAGCGGCAAAAAGTGCCTGGTGATACGCAACGGCTGGTTCAGCTATCGCTGGACGCAGATCTTCGAGATGGGCTCGATTCCTGCGCAAAGCCAGGCTTTGAAGGCACGCCCGGTAGAAGCCGGCCCCAACGCTGCCTATGCGCCGGCACCGATCGACGAGGTCCTGGCCGCAATCGAAGCCGAGAAGCCGGACGTCGTCTTTGCGCCACACGTGGAAACGGCCTCGGGCATTCTGCTGCCGGATGACTACATGCGCGCCGTTGCCGAGGCCGTGCACAAGGTCGGCGGCTTGTTCGTGCTCGATTGCATCGCTTCCGGCACGCTATGGGTGGACATGCAGGCCGTCGGCGTCGACATACTCATCAGCGCGCCGCAAAAAGGCTGGACCGCCTCGCCGTGCTGCGGGCTGGTGATGATGAGCAGCCTCGCCCGCGAGCGCATCGCCGACACCCAAAGCACCAGCTTCAGCCTTGACCTGCGTAAGTGGCTGTCGATCATGGAAGCCTACGAAAACGGCGGCCATGCCTATCACGCCACCCTGCCCACCGATGCCCTGGCCCGCTTCCGCGACGCCATGATGGAAACCTCCAGCAGCGGCTTCAAGGACCTGCAGCAGCGCCAGGTAGAGCTCGGTGCCAAGGTGCGCGCCCTCTTCGCCGATAAAGGCTTCAAGAGTGTCGCCGCCAAGGGCTTTGAGGCGCCCGGCGTGGTGGTTTGCTACACCGATGACGAAGGCATTCGCAGCGGCAACAAATTCATCGCTCAAGGCATACAGAGCGCCACCGGCGTACCGCTGATGTGCGACGAGCCGGAAGACTTCAGGACCTTCCGCGTCGGCCTCTTCGGTCTCGACAAACTGCACAACATCGACCGCACCGTGGCGAACCTGGAGAAGGCTCTGGAAGCCATGGCCGGAGCTGGCGTCCAGGCCTGATCGCACCGGGCGACAACACGGCCTTTGAATCGATGTGCTGACGCCGCAAATCTAATGCTCCGGCAAGTTGCGGAGGCAGCCATGAGCGATCCGGTTTTTCTGATCACCGGCGCATCCAGCGGCATAGGGGCGGAGACGGCTCGGCAGGCCGCTGAGCAAGGCTATCGCGTCGTGGTCGCCGCGCGCTCAGCAGACAAGCTGCGAAGCCTGGCAGAGGAACTCGGGGGCGCCGAGCGCGCCCTCGCCCTATCCTGCGATGTCGCGGAAGAAACACAGCAAAAGGCGATGATCGCGCGCACCCTGGAGCATTTCGGCCGCCTGGACGTGGTCTTCGCCAACGCGGGCATCGGCGGCAGCCCCGGCGGGTTCAGCGGCGCCGACACCGAGTCCTGGCGCAACATGCTAATGACCAACGTCTATGGTGCGGCGCTGACGCTGCGCTGCTCCATCGAAGCGCTGAAACAAACTCGCGGGCACATCCTCCTCACCGGCTCCGCAGCGGGTCGCGTCACCATCCCCGGTTCCATGTACAGCGCAACGAAGTGGGCGGTGAGCGCAATAGGCTATGGCGTGCGCGAGGAACTGCGGGGCAGCGGCATCCGCGTCACCTTGATCGAACCCGGCATGGTCGACACGACCTTCTTCGATCAGCCGCCGGCGCGCGCCCTCCACCCCGGCGACGTGGCGCGCGCGGTGATCTATGCCGTCACGCAACCGCGCCACGTCGACGTAAACGAGATCCTGGTGCGACCGACGCCGGCCGAGGATGTTTAGTTCCTCTGGGTGCAATCGGGTATAGAGAAGGAGCAAGATGCCGTCTGTCAGGCAGCAGCGGCTTTATCTCGGTTTTCCCCGGCTTTTGTCTTGTGGCGTCGGCGACACCATTTGCGGCGAGACCGCCCTCCCCCAGGGGGAATTTAACGTTTGTAGATTTGCCCCCTGGCCGCGAGATAAGAACCCCGTCCCCTACACGCCGCGATGCGCGGTGCCCAGCCTCTTACGGTGACCGCTTTGACTGGCGTCCGTGCCCCCTATGGCAAGCTTGTCGTGAAAGAAGAATCTTTAGCCGCGGAACACACGGATGAACACGGAAGAAAAAGCTATTTCAGTGCCCACCCGTGCTTTCAGTGCTTTCCGTGGCGCATTCATCTACTGTGCTCAAATTAAAGCGGCACTTTCCTATCATCTGCCGCAATCGGCGGGGAGCGGTACCAGGGGACGGCTCGAATGAACATACTGCTCTTACTGACATCCTGCACAGCCCTCCTCGTCACCACGGGCTTTGCGGTGGTGGTGCTCCGCGGCATGCGTCGTCTGAGGCAACTTAGTGATCAGCCGCCCGCAGAGAGTTTGCCGTCGCTGTCGGTGGTGGTCCCAGCCCGCAATGAAGCAGACGAGCTCGAGCCTGCCCTGCGCAGCCTGCTCGAAGTCGAGTATCCGGAAATCGAGATCATCGCCGTGAATGATCGCTCGACCGATGCAACCGCTGAGGTGCTCGAGCGCTTGACGATGGCCTCGCCGCGGCTGCGCGTCTTCCACGTCACGCAGTTACCGCCGGGTTGGCTGGGCAAGACGCATGCTTTGCACATTGGCGCCCAGCAAGCACGCGGTGCCTTTCTGCTCTTCACAGACGCGGACGTGCGCTTCCACCCTCTCGCGCTTCGGCGCGCCGTCGCTTACGCTGCGCGCCACCAGCTGGAACACTTGGTGGTCATGCCCGAGATCACCGCGCGCGGGCCGCTACTACGGGCCGTCATGCTGCAGTTTCTGGCAGC
>JAJUGG010000267.1 GCA_029268285.1 Ectothiorhodospiraceae bacterium
GACAGAAACTACGGCCTGCGCACGGACCGCCGCATGAGCCATGTGTGGGTAATGGACGTGCCCACTTACCCGCGGCCGCTGCTCATCTCCGATACCGGCCTCAACATCGACCCCGATCTGCTGACCAAGCGCGATATCGTGCAGAACGCTATCGACGTCGCCCATGCGCTGGGCATCGCGGAGCCCCGCGTTGCCGTTCTGTCGGCCACTGAGTCGGTGAATCCGGCCATAAGCTCCACCCTGCATGCGGCCGCGTTGTGCAAGATGGCCGAGCGCGGCCAGATCACCGGAGGCATTCTGGACGGGCCGCTGGCCTTCGACAACGCGATCTCCGAGGCCGCGGCGCGCACCAAAGGCATCGTCTCCAATGTCGCCGGACGCGCCGACATTCTCATTGCGCCCGATCTCGATGCCGGCAACATGCTCGCCAAGCAGTTGCACTATCTGGCGGATGCCGACGCAGCCGGCATCGTAGTCGGTGCGCGGGTGCCTATCGTGCTTACCAGCCGTGCCGATGACGCGGTATCGCGCATGGCATCCTGCGCGATCGCACTGCTGGTGGCGGAGCAGCAGCGCCGCAGGCAAGCGGCCAAGTTGGAAGCCGCGGGGGAGCGCGAGCTATGAGCGATGGTTTATTGGTATTCAACTCCGGGTCCTCCAGCCTCAAGTTCGGCCTGTATGTGGTGGGCGGCGAGGAAGGCGGCCTGGTGCGGCGCTATCGCGGCTTGCTCGACGGCCTGGGCAGCCGCCCGCACCTGCTCATCCGCGATGCCGAGGGTAAGGTTCTGGACGAGCGTGCCATGCCCGAGGGCACCGACCACACCGCTGCGCTGGCCGTGGTCATGGACTGGGTTGAGCAGCATCTGGACGGCTTGGAGCTGGCTGCCGTCGGCCATCGCGTCGTGCACGGCGGGCCGGTACGCGCGCAGCCGGCCGTGGTCGACGATGCGCTGCTGCTGGAACTGGAGGCCTTGGCGCCGCTGGCTCCCCTGCACCAGCCGCACAACATCGCCGCGATCCGCGCTATCGCTCGGGTACGGCCGCAGCTGACCCAGGTGGCCTGCTTCGATACCGCCTTCCACCGCAGCCAGCCCATGGTGGCGCAGCGCTACGCGCTGCCTGAGGAGTATGCCGAGCGCGGCATCGTGCGCTGCGGCTTTCACGGCCTCTCCTACGAGTACATTGCACAAAGCCTGCCCTACTACGACCGTGAAGCGGCTGCCGGACGCACCGTGGTCGCTCACCTCGGCAATGGCTCCAGCATGTGCGCTCTGCTGGAGGGGCGCAGCGTCGATACCACCATGGGCCTGACCGCGCTGGACGGGCTGCCTATGGGCCAGCGCAGCGGCGCTATCGACCCCGGCGTGCTGCTGCATCTGCTGCAGCATGACGGGATGCCGGCGGAGGCGCTGAAGGATTTGCTGTACCAGCGTTCGGGCTTGCTAGGCGTGTCGGGCGTCAGCTCCGATATGCGCGAACTGCTTGCCAGCGATACCGAGGGCGCGCGCCGCGCCATCGAGTTGTATTGCTACCGGGTGCGCATCGGCTTCGCCAGCATGGCTGCCGCCCTGGGCGGCCTCGATGCCATCGTATTTACCGGTGGCATCGGCGAGAACGCCGCGCCCATACGGGATACGGTCTGTCGCGAACTCGCTTGGTTGGGGCTGGATTTCGACCCTGCCGCCAATACCGCCCACGGTCCCCAGATCAGTCGCACCGGCAGCCGCGTGCGCGCCTGGATCATACCGACCAATGAGGAACTGATGATCGCCCGGCATACCCTGCGAAGGATCGCAGCCTAGCCGGAACCCACACCTGCTCAGGGAGGAGCGTCATGCGAGCGCATATCGAGGAAATTCTCAGCTTCTGGTTCGGCCTGGCGCGCAGCGAGCCGCGCGCCGTCCCGGCCCAGATGGAACGCTGGTTCGGCGGTGCCCGGGACGAGGACGAGCTCATTCGCCGGCGCTTTCAGAGCGACTTTGAAGCCGCGGTGGCGGGACGCTACGACGCCTGGGAGGAAATCCCTCGCGGCTGCCTCGCGCTGATCATCCTGTTCGACCAGTTCCCACGCCAGCTCTTCAGAGGCCGCCCCGAGGCCTTTGCCTACGACGCGCGCGCTCAGCGACTCGTGTTGGACGGGGTGCAGGAAGGCTTCGACGAACAGTTGTGCCCCTTGGAGCGGGGGTTTTTCTACATGCCGTTACAACACGCCGAGATTCTGCCGCTGCAGGAGAAATCAGTGGAGCTCTTTCAGCGGCTCTACGACGACGCCGCCGAAGACTGGCGGCCGCATCTCAAAGGAATGTTGGATTATGCCATCGAGCACCGGGACATCATCCGCCGCTTCGGGCGCTTCCCGCATCGCAACGCCATTCTCGGCCGCGGCTCCACGCCCGAGGAGGAGGCCTATCTCGCCGGCGGCGCGCCGAACTACGGCCAGCAGTAGCGCAGTCGCGCTACTGCTGATGGTGTTCTCCTCCGCTGCGGTTGAACCGGATTACGACTACCTCGAAGTCACCTACTATCGACCCAACCCCGACTACCAGTTCGATGACGACAGTAGCGTTGGGGTGAACGGTAGCCTGAGCGTCCAGCGCATGTTCGGCTTTGCGCACTACAGCGATGCCGAGATTCGCGTTGGCGGCGATGGCGGCGGGCGCATGCTAGGTCAATGGCGCGAACTCGGGCTGGGCGCTTACCTGCCGCTGACGGAACGCCTGCACCTTGTCGCGGCGGTGAGCGCGCAGCAGGCCGATATCGACGGAGATGCCGAGCAGGGCTGGCGGCTACATGCCGGCGCGCGCGGCGCATTGGGCAACCGCTGGTGGTGGAGTCTCGAAGCCGGATACCTCGACCTCGAACTCAGCGACCATCCTCTCAACGCCGAGCTCGGCTTCCGCCCCCACGATCGGCTCGGCGTGCTGTTCCGCATCCGCGACTACGCTGAGTGGGATTTCACCGCTTATGAGCTGGGGGTGCGCTTGAGCGGCTGGGATTGAACGATAGAGGGTGTTTCAAGAGCTTTAGTCGGACGTCTTCCGTTGGGGCGTCCGACTAAAGTCGGTGTTACGGGTGCCTACGCTGCTTCTATACGTTCTTTTCTATTTCCCCGCCGTTCACCGGGATTTTTATGCATCTGCGGTGAAAAACCCATACCGGTA
>JAJUGG010000268.1 GCA_029268285.1 Ectothiorhodospiraceae bacterium
GAACTGGCGGCGATGTTCAACACCGTCGACAGTTACGACACCCATAACAAGATCCCCGAGTACCATGCTGCGGTCGATGAGGCGGCACGCGGCGCCAAGCGCACGGCCGTGATTTCGGTAGGCTGGGATCCCGGCTTGTTCTCGCTCAATCGCATGCTGGGCGAGGCCATTCTGCCCGAGGGCGAAACCTACACCTTTTGGGGCAAGGGGCTGAGCCAGGGCCACTCGGACGCCGTGCGCCGGGTGCCGGGCGTAAAGGCCGGCGTTCAATACACCATTCCCTCCCCCGATGCGGTGGAGCGGGTACGCAGCGGCTCGCTGCCGCAACTCAGCACGCGCGAGAAGCACCACCGTGAGTGCTACGTCGTGCTGGAGGAGGGCGCCGACGCCCAGGCCGTGGAGCAGGCCATCGTCACCATGCCCGACTACTTCGCCGATTACGACACTACTGTGAACTTCATTTCCGAAGAAGAATTGCGCCGCGAGCATTCGGCGATGCCTCATGGCGGTTTCGTTATTCGCAGTGGGCTGACCGGCGAGGGCACCAAGCAGGTGATGGAGTTCTCGCTCAAGCTCAACAGTAACCCCGAATTCACGGCCAGCGTGCTGGTGGCTTATGCGCGTGCTGCGTTCCGCCTCTATCAGAGCGGCGAGTACGGCGCGCGTACGCTGTTCGATATCGCGCCCGGCCTGCTGTCGCCCAAGAGCCCGGCGCAGCTACGTAAGGAGCTTCTCTGAGCTTGAGCGAGGGGGATAGCATGAGCGCGCATTCGCTGAAGCTGCTGCGGCAGGTTTGGTTGGTTCTGGGAACGGCGTTGCTGCTGGCCGCCTGCAGCGAGCAGCCCGCCTACGATGCGCTGCCCCGCGGCACGACCGTGCTGGCATTCGGGGACAGCGTCACCTACGGAACCGGTGCACGACAAGGCGAAGACTACCCGTCTTTGCTGGCCCATCTCAGCGGCTGGGAGATTGTCAATGCCGGTATTCCCGGAGACACGGCCCAAGAGGCCAAACAGCGAATAGAGCAGGCGCTGCAGGAAACGCTACCGACGCTCGTGATCATCGAGCTTGGCGGCAACGATTTCCTGCGCCGCCGCTCGGAGGGCGAGGTCAAGGAAGACCTGCGCGAGATCGTGCGCGCTGTGAAGACGGCCGGCGCACAACCCGTATTGGTCGCCGTGCCGAGAGTGTCACTGCTAGGCGCTGCGGCAGGTGCGCTATCGGACTCGGCGATTTATCGCGAGCTGGCCGAGGAGGAGCAGGTCCCGCTCATCGAGAAGGTTTTCTCTAAAGTGCTTTCGGACGACGCGTTGCGGGCCGATCGCGTTCACCCCAATGCAGAGGGGTACCGCGTGCTGACGGAAGGTTTTGCTCAGGCGCTGGCCGAGATCGGCTTGCTAGCGCGCCCCTAGCGGCGGAGCCGATAAATCGTGGTGGCGGGGCAGCTTCAATTGGCTGCCCCGTTGCCCGGCGCTAAGGCAGGCATTCTTGTCGAGGCGCGAAGTCAGGTGCTAAGCGCTTCGTCGGTTTCCGCCGCCTGCCCCAAGCTCGTCAGCGTCGCCTCTGTAGTCTCCTCAGTCCACTTGTCCGCGTCGCGGGATCCGTAAATCCTACTCATCGAAATCCGGTGAGCTTCCAGTGCCAGCCCCACGAGTTCATGCCATGCGTAGGTCGCGGTGCGCGCCTGGTAGTAAGCTCGAAGCACGCGCAAGCGATCGCTGCGGCTGGCGTAGCGGAGGGAGATCTGGCCGAGCTGACGCAAATTGGTCAGTACCCTGTGATCGGGAACGCGCCGATAAAACCGGTTGTGGTCGTTATCGATAAACCCGAAGCCGCCGTCGTAGACCATAACGTTTTGCGGCCGGAGGTCCGCGTGGAAAATGCCCGAGTTATGCAGCCGAGCCAACTCCTTGCCCAGATCACGCAGTAGCAGTCTCTTGTTGCGCAATTCGGAACCGGAAAGGCGGGCCGGCCAGGATTCGCGTGCGTAGTGGTTCAAGCCCTCGCCCGGCACCGTGCTGGTGATGGAGAAGAGGAGGTTGCGCGCTTTGCCCCAGCAAAGTACTTCCGGAGCCTGGATGCCTGAGTGTCGCAGCCTGCTCGAATTGAGGTATTCCCGCCGCGCACGCCCCCCGGCCAAGGTTTTGAACCAATCGGCCCAGGAGCGCGGAAGATAGGCCTTGAAGTAGACGCCTAGCGAATCCGAGGTCGCGACCCAGCTCTTGGTGGAACTCGATACGCGGCGCCAACCGTCGGGAAGACGTAGCTTGACCAGGGACGGTAAGTGATCTACGAGCTGTGCATTGGGAGCATCCTGCAGCCAATGGATTTTTGGCTTAGCGAGCAATTCGACACCTGAGGCCAGACGTATTGTTGTGGGCTCATCGTTTCGATGGTGTTACAGGCGTAAGCGGGACGCGCGGAAGACCATCAAGACGGTTACTTGACCAGGAGCATCCTGGTGCAAGGTGCGTGGCGACCGTAGGGGCGCCACGGGATTTCACAAAATTGTAACATTTTCACTTGGACAAGCCGAGGTTCCGTTCATGCTTCGAACTCCTAACGGTTCGCGATTACGCTGTAGGCGCAGGGAGCCTAGGGGATGACGAGGTGTGGTGTGGGAGGAGCGTGTTGCGCATAGGCAACAAGCACGTTTCTGCTGTCCTTGATTCCAAAGGGGTTCTTCATGGTTCCGGTGTTCATCTTCGTCGATCTGCTCGAAGATTTTTTTCAATTGCCGCCGCTCTCGGAGCGAAGGGCTGAGATTGCCCGTGCCGCAAATGAGCTGGACGCTCTGGCGCGCGAAATTGGGGCGCCGGTAATCTGGGTGCGGCAGGAGTTCGAGCCGGATCTCAGCGATGCGTTTCTTTCGATGCGCGAGAGCGGCAGGCAGGTCACGATCAAAGGCACGGACGGGTGCCGGCTGCTAAAGGAATTGAGTCCTCGCGCGGAAGACCATGAAGTCGTAAAAAAACGCTATAGCGCCTTCTTTCGCACCGATCTCGACGATGTGCTCGCTGATCTGGGCTGCACGCATGTGGTCATTTGCGGCGTCAATACCCAGGCCTGCGTGCGGATGACAGCAGTAGATGCCTATCAGCGCGACTATCGGGTGCTGTTCGCCAAGGACGCCATCGCTTCCTATGACGAAGA
>JAJUGG010000269.1 GCA_029268285.1 Ectothiorhodospiraceae bacterium
CACGCCCAGCATCAACGTAACGGTACTCGCAATGTAAATCGACGAGAAGGTGCCGATCAGAATGCCCACCAGCAGCACGACGGAAAAGGTTTTGATGGTATCTCCGCCAAGCACGAGGAGCGCCAAAACCACCAGCAAGGTCGTACCCGATGTCAGCAAAGTGCGCGCCATGGTTTGATTGAGCGAGGTGTTCATCACCTCTACCGGCTCGGCCTTACGCAGGCGGAGGAAGTTCTCGCGCATGCGGTCGAACACCACGATCGTGTCGTTAAGGCTATAGCCGATGACGGCCAGCACGGCGGCCAAGGCGGTCAAATCGAAATCGAGCCCCGTCGCCGCCAGAAATCCGAACGTGAATACGACGTCGAAAACGGTGGCAGCAACCGCACCCACCGCGAACTTGAACTGAAAACGGAAGGCGACGTAGATGAGAATGCCGATCAGCGCATAGACCATGGCCAACACGCCCTTTTCGACGAGTTCCTCACCCACTTGCGGCCCGACGAATTCGACGCGCTGCAATTCCACACCTCCAGTGGCGCCGCGTAGCGTACGTAACACCTGCTCGCTCAGCTCAGCGCTGCTCAGGTCCCGCGGCGGAATGCGCACCAGCACGTCATAGGCCGTACCGAAGTTCTGCACCACGGCATCGTCGAAGCCGCCCTGCGCCAGAGAGTCGCGAACCTGCGCCAGATCCGCAGGCTGGGCGTACTGCACTTCCACCAAGGTGCCGCCGGTGAAATCGAGGCCGAAGTTAAGACCTTTGATCGCGAGCAGCGCGATGGCGGCCACCACGAGCGCCGCAGCCAGCACCAGCGCCGGGCCCCGCATGCCCATGTAATTGATGTTCCACTCGCCGTTGTTTCCACGCATGACGCGTTCGTCCTCTGCTTGCTGGCGCTAGATGTGCAGCCGCTCGACGCGGCGCCCGCCGTAAATCAGGTTCACCACCGCCCGCGTGCCCAGGATGGCCGTGAACATGGAGGTGACGATGCCGATAGTCAGCGTAACGGCAAAGCCCTTTACCGGGCCGCTGCCGAACGCAAACAGCACCACCGCGGCAATCAGCGTCGTGATGTTGCCATCGGCAATCGAGGACAAGGCCTTCTCATAACCGGACCTAATCGCCGCCTGCGGGCCTGCGCCGGCCTTCAACTCTTCCCGAATACGCTGGAAGATGAGCACGTTAGCATCTACCGCCATGCCAATGGTAAGCACGATGCCTGCAATGCCCGGCAGCGTCAGCGTCGCCTGCAGCAAGGACAGAGCGGCCACGATCAGCACCAGATTGGTGAAGAGGGCAATGTCCGCCACCAGGCCGAAGACCTTGTAGTACAGCGCCATGAAGACGATCACGGCGAGAAAGCCCACGATGACAGCCATCTTGCCCTGGTCAATGTTCTGCTGGCCGAGGCTCGGCCCCACCGTGCGCTCCTCGACAATTTCGACCGGTGCGGCCAAGGAGCCGGCGCGCAGCAGCAACGCAAGGTCGCGCGCCTCCTGGGGCGAATCCAGGCCGGTGATGCGGAAGCTGCTGCCGAGGGTGTCTTGAATGCGGGCGACGTTGATCACTTCTTCCGTGCGGCTGCGAATACGCTGAACTTCACCGCCCACGGTACGCGTTTCCACCTGGTTCTCGATGAAGAGAACCGCCATGAACTTGCCTACATTGTTCCGGGTCGCGCGCTGCATGAGGTCGCCGCCAGCGCCGCTCAGGCGAATATTGACCTGCGCTTGCCCGGTCTGAGGATCGATGGCGGACGCGGCGTCGGTGATGTATTCACCAGTAAGGATGATGTCTCGTTGCAGCACGACATAGCCGCCTTCGCGCTGCGGGAAGATTTCCGCACTCGGCGGCACGCGATCGCCAGGGCCGCCTCGGTAGGGGAAGCGCTCCATATCGACCAGACGGAATTCAAGGGTGGCGGTGGCGCCGATGATATCCTTGGCGCGCGCGGTATCCTGCACGCCCGGCAGTTGCACGACGATCCGCGCCTCACCTTGACGCTGAATCACCGGCTCGGCAACACCGAGTTCATTGACGCGGTTACGCAGCGTGGTGATGTTCTGCTGGACCGCGAACTCCTGAATCTCTTCGAGACGCTGCTCGGATAGTGTCGCGCTCAACCAAAAGCGGCCGGCGCGCTCATCCTGATCGAACTCGAGGTCGCGATACTCGCGTCTGAGCAAGGTGTAGGCCCGCTCGCGCTCAGCCGGCTCATCGAAGGCGACATTAAGCGCACCGCCGTCCACCGCGATGTCGCGGTAGCGAATGCGGTTATCGCGCATCAGTCCGCGGAATTCGCCGAAGTAACGCTGCAAGCCTTGCTCGACCGCAGCCTGCAGATCCACTTCCATCAGGAAGTGCACGCCGCCTCGCAGGTCGAGGCCGAGATACATGGGCTTGGCATTGAGGCTGCGCAGCCAATCCGGCGTATCCGGCGCTAGGTTCAGGGCGACGACATAGTCGCGGCCCAGGGCTTCGCGCAGAATATCGGCGCCGCGAAGCTGATCCTGAGCGCGCATGAGACGCACCAGGAAATGTCCTTCGACGATCTCCGCCTCATCCACCGCAATGCCAGCCTCGTCCAGCAAAGCCACGATACGCTCGCGTTCGGCGGGCTCCGGCGGGCCGCCACTCGCAGCAGCGATCTGCAATGCCGGATCCTCGCCATACACGTTGGGCAGCGCGTAAATCACACCGACCACCAGCACAGCAGCCAGGATCAGGTACTTCCAAAGGGGATAACGGTTCATTCGCAGGACTCTTCGACGAGCGCAGGTTCTGAGCGCGGCAAGACGCGGGGCACGTCGACGAGCGTCATCGACATAGCGCCGCGCCCTGCCCACTCATGGTTGCGGGCCTACTTACCGGCCTTCTTTTCCTTGTCCGCCTGACGGTAGGTGCCTTTGGGCATCACGGACGCCACGGCCGTCTTTTGAAGACGAACCTGCACACCTTCGGCGAGTTCCACCGTGGCGAAGCTATCGCCAACCTCCAGCACACGGCCGAGCAAGCCGCCCTGCGTCACGATCTCGTCACCCTTGGCCAGGGCTTCCACCATCTGCCGATGCTCCTTGGCGCGCTTTTGCTGCGGGCGAATCAGCAGGAA
>JAJUGG010000270.1 GCA_029268285.1 Ectothiorhodospiraceae bacterium
CGATCCGGTGCAGGGCGAGTTTCAAGTCGCCATAGACGCTATCAACGTCGATCGCTACCTGCCGCCGGAGACCGAGGAGGAGGTCGAAGCCGCCACGCCCGCCACCGCTACGGCAGCGGCCACCGAGCTGCCGCTGGACACCCTGCGCGGCCTTGCGCTCAACGGCACCGCCAGTATCGGCGAGCTGCAGGTCGCAGGCATGAAACTGACGGATATCAGTGCGCAGCTGGAGAGCGGTAACGGTGTTATTCGGCTCAACCCTATCGTGGCTAACCTCTACGAGGGCAGCTACCGCGGCGAGTCGCAGATCGATGTCAGGGGCGAGCAGCCGGTGATCAGCGTCAACGAAACGCTGAGCGGTATTCAGGCCGGACCGCTGCAGCAGGACATGATGGAGAAGGTCTACGTCACGGGTGCAGCGGATATCACCTTCAGGGCCACCATGCAGGGCATGACGGTCGACGACTGGCTGCAGAGTGCCGTGGGCGAAGGCGCTTTCCGCTTCCGCGACGGCGCCGTCAACGGCATCAACATCGCCGCGGAAATCCGCAAGGCTCAAGCACGGCTGAAAAAACAGGAGCCGGCCCAGGCAGCCGACACCCTAGAGACGGATTTCGCAGCCTTGTCCGGAACGCTGGCCCTCGACAAGGGTGTGGCACGCAACCCCGACCTTCTGGTCGAGTCACCCTTATTCCGCATTACCGGCAAGGGCGAGGCGAACGTCCTCGAACAAACGCTCGACTATCTCGTTACCGTCAACCTGGTGCAGACCTTGACCGGACAGGGCGGCGAGTCGCTCGAGGAACTCAACCGCATTCCCATTCCGGTGCGTATCACCGGCTCATTCGCCGAGCCGGACATCTCCATCGACCTGGCCGAAGCCATCAGGCAGTCTCAGGGCAAGCGCATCGAGGAAGCCAAGCAGAAGCTCGAAGCCGAGCGTCGCGAAGCCGAAGAGCGGGTTCAGCGCGAGCTCGAGGAAGAGCGCCAGAAGCTGCAGGAGCGCATCCAGCGCGAGCGCCAGGAGCTGGATGAGCGCGTCAAGGAGCAACTTGGCGACAAACTCAAAGGCCTATTCAACTAAGCCCGGCCTGTTTCCCTCTCCCCTCGTGGGAGAGGGGCCAGGGGAGGGGGCAACAAGTCCACCCTCGCCTCAAAGCCAAGGATGCGCCCGTAACCGCTAGAATACGTGCCTTCCACCGCCGAGCGCAGTCTTCAGCCACCGCCATGACCAACACTTTAAAACCGGCCGAATTCCAGGCCCGCCTTCTGGCCTGGTTCGACCACAGCGGCCGTCACGACCTGCCCTGGCAGCACCCGCCCACGCCGTATCGCGTTTGGGTCTCGGAGGTGATGCTGCAGCAAACCCAGGTCGCTACCGTTATTCCCTATTTCGAGCGTTTCATGGAGCGCTTCCCGGACGTGCAAACACTCGCCGCCGCACCCTTGGACGAGGTGCTAGCGCTGTGGGCGGGCTTGGGCTACTACGCGCGAGCGCGCAACCTGCATAAAGCCGCGCGGCAGGTCGTCGACGAGCACGGCGGCAACTTTCCGGACACCTTGGAGGCAGTCATGGCCTTGCCGGGCATAGGCCGCTCCACCGCCGGCGCCATCCTGTCGCTGGGCTCGGGGCAGCATCACCCCATCCTCGACGGCAACTGCAAGCGCGTGCTGGCGCGCGTGCACACCGTTGAAGGCTGGCCGGGCGAGAGTGCCGTGCTGAAGGAGCTTTGGCGGCTGGCCGAACGCTACACGCCGGCCGAGCGCTGCCGGGACTTCAATCAGGCTATGATGGACCTTGGGGCGACCGTCTGTACCCGCGCGAGGCCGGCCTGCTTGTTGTGTCCGCTCAACGTCGGCTGCGAGGCGTACCGAACCGGAACCCAGGAACAATACCCTGCGCCCAAGCCGCGCAAGGAGCTGCCCATTCGGCGGGTGCGCATGCTGTTGTTGGAACGCGAGGGTGCCGTGCTACTGCAGCGGCGGCCGCCCAGCGGCATCTGGGGCGGGCTCTGGAGCCTGCCGGAATGCACGCCGGAGGCGGATTGGGAAGCGGTCTGCCGCGAGCAGTTCGGCTTGGAGCCGCTAGCCTGGCAGGCGCTGCCGGTACTGCGACACACCTTCAGCCACTTCAGGCTCGATATCGAGCCGCTACGGGTAACCGTTGAGGAGCGCGCCGGCGCGCGCGTAGAGGACGAAGCACGCCTCTGGTATAACGGCGACACAACATTGGGACTGGCCGCGCCGGTCGCGCGGCTGCTCGAGGATAAAGGAGACTGATATGACCCGCACCGTTAATTGCGTAAAGCTTGGCCGGGAGGCCGAAGGGCTGGACCGCCCGACTTATCCGGGAGAACTCGGCAAGCGGATTTACGAGAACGTCTCCAAGGAGGCCTGGCAGGGTTGGCTGGGCCACCAGACCATGCTCATCAACGAGTACCGCTTGAGCCCCATCGACCCGAAGGCGCGCAAGTTCCTCGAAGAGGAAATGGAAAAGTACTTCTTCGGCCCCGGCTCCGAGGCCCCACCGGACTTCAAACCCGGCGCCTAACGCCATCGCTTGTAGGAGCGGCGACCCCGCCGCGAATCAAGAGAGAAGGATCGGCCACGGATACACACGGATGAACACTGAATAATCGGAAGATCGTTCTCTTCCGTGTGAATCGGTGTTCATCCGTGGCTAGTTCAAAACTCCTTCGCGGCCAGGCCTTGTTATCCCCCCGTAGGAGCGGCCGCCGGCCGCGATCTCGATAGGCCTAGCTCCCCAGCCCCTTCGCCAGATCCGGCTGCACGATCTCGATCCAGTAGCCATCCGGATCCTTGATAAAGGCAATGTCCTTCATCTTGCCCTCATCCGGGCGCTTTACGAACTCCACACCGTTCTCATCGAACCACTGCACTGCCGCTTTCAAATCCGGCACCGCAAAGCAGATGTGCCCGAAACCCTGGGGTTGGTCGTTACCGTTGTGGTAGCGCTGCTCCGGATCGTCCTCCGTACCCCAGTTATGGGTCAGCTCCAGGATCGCCTGGCGCGAGAAGGTCCAGGCCATGCGCTCCTGCGGATCCTCCGGCGCCGCCTCCTCGCTGGGTCGGGC
>JAJUGG010000271.1 GCA_029268285.1 Ectothiorhodospiraceae bacterium
TTGCCGTTGAGGTTACGCGCGGCGCGGCCGATGGTCTGAATCAGCGAGCGCTCGGAGCGTAGGAAGCCTTCCTTGTCGGCGTCGAGGATGGCAACCAGCGACACCTCGGGGATGTCGAGGCCCTCGCGCAGCAGGTTGATGCCCACCAGCACATCGAACTCGCCTAGGCGCAGGTCGCGAATAATCTCGGTGCGCTCTACGGTGTCGATGTCGGAGTGCAGGTAACGCACGCGCACGCCGTTCTCGTAGAGGTATTCGGTGAGGTCTTCAGCCATTTTCTTGGTGAGCGTGGTGACCAGCACGCGCTCGTCCTTCTCCACCCGCAGCCGAATCTCGCCCAGAAGGTCGTCGACCTGAGAGGTCGCGGGACGTACTTCGGTTTCGGGGTCGACCAGGCCGGTCGGGCGTACCACCTGCTCGGCAATGGCCTGCGAGTGCTCTTCTTCGTAAGGGCCGGGGGTAGCCGAGACGTAGATGGTCTGCGGCGACAGCGCCAGGAACTCCTCGAACTTGAGCGGCCGGTTGTCCAGCGCCGAGGGCAGCCGGAAGCCGTATTCCACCAGCGTGGTCTTGCGCGCCCGGTCGCCTTTGAACATGCCGCCAATCTGCGGCACGGTCACGTGCGACTCGTCGATAAAGAGGATGGCGTTCTTCGGCAGGTAGTCGAACAGCGTCGGCGGCGCTTCGCCGGGGCGGCGCCCCGACAGATAGCGCGAGTAGTTCTCGATGCCCTGGCAGTAGCCGAGCTCGATCATCATTTCGATGTCGAAGCGGGTGCGCTGCTCGAGCCGCTGGGCCTCGACCAGGCGGTCGTTAGCGCGCAGCTCGGCGAGCCGCTCCTTGAGCTCTTCCTTGATCTGCTCGATGGCGTCGAGGATGGTCGAGCGCGGCGTAACGTAGTGCGTCTTCGGGTAGACCGTCAGGCGCGGCACGCGGCGCAGCACTTCGCCGGTAAGGGGGTCGAAGTAGCTGAGCTGCTCGATTTCATCGTCGAAAAGCTCGATGCGCACGGCCTCTTCTTCCGACTCGGCCGGGAAGATATCGATGACTTCACCGCGCGCGCGATAGGTGCCGCGCTCTAGCGCGACGTCGTTGCGTGTGTACTGCAGCTCGGCGAGCCGGCGCAGGATGAAGCGCTGATCGATGCGATCGCCCCGAGACAGGTGCAACATCATGCTCAGGTATTGCTGCGGATCGCCTAGGCCATAAATAGACGACACCGAGGCGACAATGACGGTATCCGGCCGCTCGAGGATGGCCTTGGTGGCGGACAGCCGCATCTGCTCGATGTGGGCGTTCACCGAGGCGTCTTTCTCGATGAAGGTATCCGAGGCCGGCACGTAGGCTTCGGGCTGGTAATAGTCGTAATAGGAGACGAAGTATTCCACCCGGTTGTCGGGGAAGAACTCGCGCATCTCGCCGTAGAGCTGCGCCGCCAGGGTCTTGTTGGGCGCCAGCACGATGGCCGGGCGCTGCGCACGCTGGATGATATTGGCCATGGTGAAGGTCTTGCCCGAGCCGGTGACGCCGAGCAGGGTCTGACGTTCGAGGCCGCGCGCGAGTCCCTCGGACAGGGTCTCGATGGCTTTGGGTTGGTCGCCGGCGGGGGCGTAACGCGATTTCAGCTTAAATTCTGTGCTCATAAGGTATTTGGGCGCGGATAGCGATTCCCGTATGATAGCGGCCAGCACTACATTGCTAAGGAGGCCTATCTTGGACATTCAGTTGGCGAACCGAGTTCAACGGATCAAGCCGTCCCCGACGCTCGCGGTCACCGCACGGGCGGCCGAGTTGCGCGCGGCGGGCCATGACATCATCGGTCTGGGCGCGGGCGAGCCTGATTTCGATACGCCTGAGCATATCAAAGCGGCCGCGATCAAAGCGATTGAAGAAGGCCGGACCAAGTACACGCCCGTTGACGGTACGCCGGAATTCAAAAAGGCCATTCAGGCCAAGTTCAAGCGCGAAAACAGCCTGGACTACGAGCTCAACCAGATTCTGGTGTCCTGCGGCGCCAAGCAGTCGCTGTACAACCTGATGACCGCCCTGCTCGACTCCGGCGATGAGGTCATCATCCCAGCGCCGTACTGGGTCTCCTACCCCGACATCGCGCTGCTGGCCGATGCCGTGCCGGTAGTCATCGAAGCCGGCCAGGACCAGGACTTCAAGATCACGCCGGAGCAGCTCGAAGGCGCGATCACTGACAAGAGCAAGCTGTTCATCATGAACAGCCCGTCCAACCCGACCGGTACGGCCTACACCAAGGCCGAACTCGCCGCGCTGGGCGACGTCCTGAAGCGCCACCCGCAGGTCATGATCGTGACCGACGACATCTATGAACACATCCTCTGGACCGAGGAGTCGTTCGTAAACATCGTCAACGCCACGCCCGAGCTGCAGGATCGCACCATCGTCGTCAACGGCGTTTCCAAGGGCTACTCCATGACCGGCTGGCGCATCGGCTATGCCGCAGGCCCGGCGCCGCTGATCGCGGCCATGAAAAAGATCCAGGGCCAGAGCACCTCCAACCCGACCTCGATTTCGCAGGCCGCGGCCACCGAGGCGCTGAACGGCGACCAGTCCTGCATCGGCCCGATGCGCAAGGCCTTCAAGGAGCGCCACGACTTCGTGGTCGAGCGCCTGAACAAGATGAACGGCGTAAGCTGCAAACCGGCGCAGGGCACGTTCTACTGCTTCCCGAACGTGCAGGGCGCAATCGAGAAGCTGGGCCTGAAGAACGACGTCGAGCTCGCCGAGCACCTGATTCAGGAAGCCGGCGTGGCGCTGGTGCCCGGTTCCGCCTTCGGCCTGGAAGGTTATGCGCGTATCTCCTACGCCACCAGCATGGAGAACCTGCAGAAGGCCATGGACCGTCTCGAGAAGGCGTTCGCGTGACGAGCATCCGGCCGCGGCTTACCCCGCGGCCGGTGGTTGACGCCGCGCTACGATTGGTTACAATAGCGGCCTCTTAACGAGATTACTCCCCGGTAGCTCAGTCGGTAGAGCAAGTGACTGTTAATCACTGGGTCGGCGGTTCGAGCCCGTCCCGGGGAGCCAA
>JAJUGG010000272.1 GCA_029268285.1 Ectothiorhodospiraceae bacterium
CACGAGACTGCTGGAGCTTCGAGCTCGACCTGCGGCCGTGGAGCGAGAGCATCTACGGCGTCAAGTAAATCAAAGGGGGAGTTTCAGCCCATGACTAAGCAAGTCGAATTCTACTTTGATGTGGGCAGCCCCGCGAGCTACCTCGCCTGGACTCAATTGCCAGGCATCGCGGCCGCAGCGGGTGCGGAGATTGTCTGGCGACCCATGCTGCTCGGCGGCATCTTCAAAGCCACCGGCAATCGCTCACCGGCGGAGGTGCCTGCCAAGAGCCGTTATACCCGGCAGGATTTCGCTCGCCACGCCGAACGCTACGGTGTTGCGTTCCAGCACAATCCGCATTTTCCCATCAACACCCTGCTGCTAATGCGCGGTGCCGAAGCCCTGCGCGAGACAACGCGGTTCCAAGCCTATTTGCGAGCGGTGTTTGAGGCGCTGTGGGTTGAGCCGCGCAACCTGAACGATCCCGAAGAAGTCGGACGCACCCTGCAAGCGGCCGGCTTCGATGCCGGCGAGCTGCTCGAGCAAGCCCAGACCCCAGAGGTCAAGGCGCGGCTCAAGGCAACCACCGAGGAAGCCGTCGAGCGCGGGGTGTTCGGTGCGCCGACCTTCTTTGTGGGCGATCAGATGTGGTTCGGCCAGGATCGGCTTGATTGGGTTGCTGAGGCGTTGACGCGAAAGGAGTAGTCGTAAGTGCGCTGCGATGCTTCTAGCTTTTGCGGCGCCTACGGCGCCATTCGCGGCGAGGTCGCCGCTTGTATGTTTTCTCTCCCACAGGTATTCACTCTCCGTAGTACCGCGACTATTGGGTGTATTCCTTGTAGGGTGCGTATCACGCACCGTTGCAGCCGTGCTGACCGCTGATGGTGCGTGATACGCACCCTACGCCGATTTAGCCTGTAACGCTGGATCCAGAGCTAGAAGGAAGGCCGTCCGCGGGGGCGGGGCCTATTCCAGTATCCGTCCGTGGCTTCCGCGGCTAGCGTCCTCTCTAGTCGTTGAGCCAAGACGGAGCGCTATGGCACACCGCAATCGCACCCTGCCTCTGCCGTATTTATAGCCGTTCGACAATGGTGACGTTGGCCAGTCCGCCGCCTTCGCACATGGTTTGCAGCCCATAGCGGCCGTCGCGCTGGCGCAGGGCATTGATGAGGGTGGTCATGAGCTTGGCGCCCGAGCCGCCCAGCGGGTGGCCCAGGGCTATGGCGCCGCCGTTGACGTTGAGGCGTTCGCGGTCAGCGCCGGTCGCCTGCAGCCAGGCAAGCGGTACCGAGGCAAAAGCCTCATTGACTTCGAACAGATCAATATCGTCGAGCTTCATGCCGGCCTTTTTCAGCGCCTGTTCGGTGGCGGGGATGGGGGCTTCCAGCATGATGACCGGATCGTGGCCAATGACCGTCATATGGTGGATGCGGGCAAGTGGCTCGACGCCCAGGGCTTTTAGCCCGCGCTCGTTCACCACCATGACGCCGGCGGCGCCGTCGCAGATCTGGCTGGCGTTGGCGGCGCTGATGCTGCCGCCCTCTCGTAGGGGCTGCACGCCTTGGATGGCTTCGAGGCTGGTATCGAAGCGGATGCCCTCGTCCACGGTATGCAGCTCGCCGGTACGGGTGCCGTCGTGCAGGATGGCTTCCACCGGCACGATTTCATCGGCAAAGCGGCCGGCACGGGTCGCCTCGATGGCGCGCTGTTGGCTGGAGAGCGCGTAGGCGTCGAGCTGGTCTTTATCGAGCCCGTATTTGCTGACGAGCATTTCGGCACCGACGAACTGGCTGAACTCCTGTACGTCCGGATAGCGCTCGCGTATGGCCGGGCTCATGTAATGCCCCATGCCCGCTTTCTGCGGCAGAACCACGTTGGTGCCCATGGGGACCCGGCTCATGCTCTCGACACCGGCCGCGATAACCACATCCATGCTGCCGGACATGACTGCCTGCGCGGCGAAGTGTAGCGCTTGCTGCGAGCTGCCGCATTGGCGGTCGACCGAGGTGCCGGGCACGGACTCCGGTAGTCGCGAGGCGAGCACGGCGTTGCGGGCGATGTTGAAGGCCTGCTCGCCGGTTTGAGTAACACAGCCCATGATGACGTCGTCCACCACGGCTGGATCCGCGCCGCTGCGATCCAGCAATGCGTTGAGGACTTGAGCGGACAGGTCCGCCGGATGCCAGCCCGACAAACGCCCGCCTTTCCGGCCGCCGGCGGTACGGGCCGCGGCTACGATGTATGCTTCTGCCACAGGGCACTCCTCCGTTTTCGTTATCGCTATCGAACGCGTGCTGCGTTGCACGCACTCTCGAAGCTTAGAGCTTAATGCCGGGAAACTTCCATGCTGGCCTGGACTCTAAAGCGTTGTTACACGTCGTGTGCGACGTGGACTAGGGGAGAACCCTAGCATCAGCACTTGGAAATATGCCGCTCCGCGGCTCGTAAGCGGCTAACATTCGCCCGACAGGGGAGCACTCCCGAGCCTGCGCTGTTTCTGGCGATCTCAGCCAAGCCAGCCCCACTTACCGTCTACGAATAAGAGAAGGCGTTTCGCCTTAAATTACTATGCCTGCTGTCAGTTTCGAGAAGCTTTTTACGCGCTCGCCAAACCCGTACATGCTGCTGGATCGCGAGCTGCGGTATGTGGCGGTGAACGATGCCTACTTGTCGGTGACTGCCAGTAGGCGCGAGGATCTGATCGGGCGCCATATCTTCCAGGCCTTCCCGGATGATCCCAGCGATGCCGGGCGCACCAGTACGGAAAGGCTCAGGACCTCACTGGAGCGCGTTCTGGAGCGGGGCGAGCCCGACACTATCGCGCTGATCCAGTACAAAGTGCCTCGCCAGACACCGGAAGGCGTCGTTGTGGAAGATCGCTACTGGAGCGCAACCCACACGCCGATTATCGGTGATGATGGCAAGGTGGTTTATATCCTCCAGCATACGGTCGACGTGACCGAGCTGCAGCGGCTCCGGGAGGCGCGCCGGCAAGCGCAGGAGGCCGAGTCGAGAGTGCCCGAGCATGTGCAGGCCGA
>JAJUGG010000273.1 GCA_029268285.1 Ectothiorhodospiraceae bacterium
GGCACTTCGCCGTTGTTGAGGCGGGCGATCTTGTCGCCGTCAACGTCCACGCACAGCACGTCGTTGCCCACTTCCGCAAAACAGGTGCCGGTAACCAGGCCCACGTAGCCGGTGCCAAAGATGGTTATTTTCATGTGCTGTCCAATTCGTTTCGTTCAGGCTTTAGAGGAAGATGCAGCAGCTCTTCCGAGAATTTGGTGCGGATTGTGCCGAAGCCAACGGCAAAAAACCATTAACTGCGTCCTGAGTGTGGGGCTGTGGCGCGCCGGGGTTCGTCGCGGCCGGCGGCCGCTCCTACACTCGAACAGATCACCTGTAGGAGCGGCCCCTGGCCGCGAAGGGGATGCCAGCCAAACGTCTGTTGGCAGCGAGGCCGCCGCTCCCGCAGGTGCGCCACCCGAATGTAGGAGCGGCCGCCGGCCGCGAAGGGAATGCCACCCCAGTGCCCTGTTCGCGGCGAGGCCGCCGCCCCCACAGGCTTCGTCCGCTCTCTGTAGCCGCCCTAGCCCAGCTGATCCAACTGCGCCAACAGCTCCTGCGTCTTCTCCCGCATCAGCGCCTCGTCGCCACGCGACTCGACGTTCAGGCGCACCACCGGCTCGGTGTTGGAGGCGCGCAGGTTAAAGCGCCAGTTGCCGAAGCTCATGCTCAGGCCATCGGTATGGTCGATGTCTTCGGCCTGGTCGCGGTACTTGGCCTCGACCGCTTCCAGCACCTTGGGCGGATTCTCGAGCTTGCGGTTGATCTCGCCGCTGGCCGGATAGCGGCGGATGCGCTCGTCGAGCAATTGCGACAACGGCTTGTCGGCCTTGCTCATGAGCTCGGCCACCAGCAGCCACGGAATCATGCCCGAGTCACAGTAAGCGAAGTCGCGGAAGTAATGGTGCGCGCTCATCTCGCCGCCGTAGATGGCGTCTTCCTTGCGCATGCGCTCTTTGATGAAAGCATGCCCGGTCTTACTCTGAATCGCCTCGCCACCGCCTTCGCGGACGATGTCGATGGTGTTCCAGGTCAGGCGCGGATCGTGCACCACCTTGGAGCCCGGCTGCTTGCGCAGAAAGGCCTCCGCCAGCAGCCCGACGATGTAGTAGCCCTCGAGGAAGCGGCCGTTCTCGTCGAACAGAAAGCAGCGGTCGAAGTCGCCGTCCCAGGCCACGCCCATATCGGCCTTGTGCTCCTTGATCGCTTCAATGGTCGGGCCGCGGTTCTCCTCCAGAAGCGGGTTGGGCACACCGTTGGGGAAGTTGCCGTCGGGCTCGTGGTGCACCTTAATGAAGCTAAACGGCAGCTTGCCTTCCAAGGCGTCGATCACGTGGCCCGCACCACCGTTGCCGGCGTTGACCACGATGCGCAGCGGCTTGAGGGTGGCGGCATCGACGTAGCCGAGCAGGTGCTCGACATAGCGCGCCATATGATCGAGCGTGTGATAGCTGCCCTGGCGCGCCGGCGCCGGGAACTCGCCCTGCTCGGCCAGGCGCTTGATGTCCTTGAGCCCGGTGTCTCCGCTGATGGGCTTGGACTCCTCGCGCACCAGCTTCATGCCGTTGTAATCCTTAGGGTTATGGCTCGCCGTCACGGCAATGCCGCCGTCCATCCCGAATTCGGAGGTCGCGAAGTACACCTCTTCCGTGCCGCACTCGCCGATGTCGTAGACATCAGCGCCGCCATCCATCAAGCCCCGGGAGAGCGCCTCGCTCATGGCCGGGCTGGAGAGGCGGATATCGTGCCCCACCACCACCCGCTCCGGCTTCAGGTAGGCCGCATAGGCACGCCCGATGCGATAGGCAATGTCTTCATTGAGTTCGTCGGGAATGCGTCCACGAATGTCGTAGGCCTTGAAACAGGTCAGCTCCTGGCTCATGGGTCTTCCTTAGGTTCTCCAGAAACGCTGCGGGTAATCATGCCTTTCCCGCTCGGGGAAAGAAAAGGCTGCGGCAACGACCGCCTTGCGCGGCAGGGGCCGATCGGCATTGCAGTAAATGATGGGGATGATCCCGCCCCCTCGCCAGATGCGGAAGCGCCTACGGCCTCGACGGTCGACGTTTTATTTTGCCGCACGCCACTTGATAAATGTGATCTGCATCACAAAAACATTATCAGTCCCTGAGAGCTTATCCGAATGGCTCGGCCGCTGCGAGGCGGCTGTGGGGCGGAGTTATTTGGATAGGTTTCAACCAGGACAGCAGTCGCCGCGAGCTTAGCTCGCCATCACGAGGTACACCGATGGCACCACTCAAATATGGAAGAAAGTCCGGCTATCTCAGGCATCTACAAGCCCTCGCCCTGCTTCGCATCGGACGCCTGAACCGCTTTGCCGGACCCGCCCCGGCTTACCCTGGGGGCCGGACCATCTTCGTGTGCAAAGGCAACATCGCCCGGAGCGCATACGCGGAATATCGCGCCCGCGCGCTGGGGATGTCCGGTCTCGCCTCGGCCGGCGTCATGGCCGACTCCGGGCACTCGGCAAACCCCGACGCGGTGACGGTGGGCTGGAAGCGCGGCGTCTATCTTGGCAACCATGCCTCGCGCCATGTCGACGAGCTCGCGCTGCGCCCGCTCGACCGCGTGTTCGCCTTCGAAATCGAGCACGCCCGGCAATTGGCCGAAACCACGCCGGCACGCGTCTTCCTGCTCGGACTCTGGGCCGAACCGGTACGGCCTTACATCGAAGACCCCTTCAACCGACCGCTCGCCTTCTATGACCAATGCTTCGGTATTATCGACAACGCCCTGGAGCGGCTGTGGCAGGAAGACCTTACCGACCGCCCGGCGACGGAAGAGCTTGCACCCGCCGTGCCGGACCAAGTGAAGATCTCAGGCTAATCGCAACAAAAATAGTCGGCGCCTCTTCCGCCTAAGCGGAAGAGGCTCTTCGACCCCGCACGGCCATCGCTTGCGCGGTAGCGCCACGCGCCCTCGAAACGACGCGGCGCAGCCTCCCGCGACGCAC
>JAJUGG010000274.1 GCA_029268285.1 Ectothiorhodospiraceae bacterium
GCGAACACACCGACGTTATCGCGCCGGGTGCCATCGTAGGCTGTGTTGCTGCTGAGTTCATCGCGCTGATAGTCCACACCCAGGCTCAGGTCGTGATCGTTGCCGAGTGCCAGATCGTTGAGCCAGGAAGCGGTGTCGCGTTGGGTTTCGTAGAAACCTTGGAAAACGCCGTCGCTGTAGTTGTCGGAATCGTCCCAACTGCGGCCGATGAGCAAGGTGCTCGCCCAATTATCCGAGGGCGTCAGCATCAGCCGCGCGCCCGCGACGCGCTGCGTGAAGTCGTTGGAATTCCAGTAGCCGTCGTATTCGTTGTAGCCCTTGGACTGCAGGAAGCTCGCCTCTGCCTCGCCGCCTTCAAAGCGCGTCCCGACACGCATGTTGACGGCAGTGCGGCGGTAACCGTCGTCGTCGGGCTCGATGGCATAGCAACCGCCGTTCAGATCATTGTCACAAGCGTCGTAGCCGTCGCTCTCGAAATGACTGGCACTGAGATTGAACCAGCTATTGTCGCCACCGCCGGAGACGCCGAGCGTGGTCTTATGCGTCTCATTGCTGCCATAGCCGAAACTCGCCGAAGGAGTCAGCTCTCCGCCGCCGCGACGGGTGAAAATCTGTATGACCCCGCCCACTGCTTCCGAGCCGTACAGCGCCGAGCGCGGGCCGCGGACGATCTCGATGCGCTCGATCTGCTCGGGCGGCAAGTCCTGCCACGTGAAGGCGCCGTCGGTTGCCGAGCCGACTTTGATGCCGTCTACCAGAACCAATACATGGTCGGACTTCGTACCGCGCAGGAAGAGCGAGCTTTTCTTCCCCAACCCGCCGTTGTTGGTCATGGTGATGCCGGGCTGGCCGCGCAGCAGTTCGATCACGGAAAGCGGTTGCTGGCGTTCGATCTGCTCGCGCGTAATCACCGTGACCGGCGCCAATGTTTCATCCGCCGTCTGCGCGGTACGGCTGGCGGTTACCACTACGGGATCGAGAGTCATCTCCTGGGCGGAGACAATAGGGGGCATAGCCGCACAGGTCGCAGCTATAAAAACGAGGCGTTGCTTCATCATTGTTCCTTTACGCACACCCGCGTTGATCAACCAATGCGCGGTAAGCGGAAAAGGAACGAACAGGAGGGGGGACCGCCCGTCGATGCCGCCCGCCGCAGCACTGGACCCGGAGCGCTGAGCGCTCCATCCCAGGCCGGTCTCCGGGCTCACGAGCGGTCTTGCGACCCGAGCCTGCGCCTTCCCATGCTTACGCACAGTGGCTTATGCAGACCCGCTACTCGTCTACCGTTGCGGGGGCAGCGCCGGAATCGTTTTCGTCAGGAAAACTGTACCGGCTTCCCGTTTAACCCCTGAGAATCAGGGGAACCTGGAACGTCGGGAACAGTAGCCGGTAGGGCGGGCGGGGTCAAGGCGGTGTGGGTTGATCGTTTTTGAACCACCCCCGGCTCTCTGTGGTGCTTCCTTGCCATGCGATGGTGCGGCGTTGGCTCGACCGTTCGATTGAAATCGAACCTACAGAAGAGTCGCGGCGAGGCGCCGCTCCTGCACAACAAACAACCTTTCGCCCCTTAAATCCCGCCAGGAATAAACGCCCTGTCTCCGTTTGCTTCGATCAGGCGGATGGGGTGGCCATAAAGGCGGCTCAGGATGTCCGGCGTGAGCACCTCGCTTACCGGCCCGGCTAAGCTTTCGCCGTCGCCGAACAGCAGCAAGGCGTGTGAGCAGAAGCGTGCCGCGAGATTGGGGTCGTGCAGGCACAGGATCATGCCGCCTTGCTGCTCGGCAACCCGCGCCGAGAGCAGTGTAAGGATGCTCATCTGGTGATGCAGATCGAGATGGTTGGTCGGCTCGTCGAGCAGGAAAACCGCCGGGTCTTGGGCGAGCAGGGTGGCGATGGCGAGGCGGCGGCGTTCCCCGCCGGAGAGCGTGCCGACTTCGCGTTTCTCGAGTTCAGCCAGACCGACTGCGGCAAGTGCTTTGCGGGCGATTTCCAGATCTTCGGCTTCTTCCCAGCGCCAGGGCGAGAGGTGCGGGTGGCGGCCGAGCAGCGCCGTTTCCAGCACGCTCGCCGGCAGCGCGTCGTGGCTCTCTTGCAGCAGCAGCCCGATGCGTTGGGCGACAGCGCGGCGCGGGAGCTTAACGAGCGCTTCGCCGTCGAGCAAAACTTCGCCTGCTTGCGGGCGCCTTAAACCCGCCAGAGCATGTAATAGCGTGGTCTTACCGGCGCCGTTGCGGCCCAGCAGCGCCCAGCGCTGAGCCGGCTGCAAGGCTAGTGAGAGGTCCTGGCACACCAGAGTATCGGCCACTGCAACCGTTAGGCGGCGGGTTTCCAGCAGACTCATAGCCGCGCCTCGCGCCGATTGAGCAGGAACAGAAACACCGGCACGCCGATCAGTGCCGACAGCACGCCCACGGGAAGCTGCTGCGGCGCGATGATGGTGCGCGCCAGGGTGTCGGCAAAGACGAGCAGGCTGCCGCCAAATAGCGCGCTCGCCGGCAGCAGCAGGCGGTGGTCGCTGCCGATGAGGAGCCGCATCAAGTGCGGCACGATGAGGCCGACGAAACCGACACTGCCGGCAAGCGTGACTGCGCTGGCGGTGAGCAGCGAAGCAAGCAGATAGACGCCGATGCGCAGGCGGCCTACTTCAACGCCAAGGGCCGCGGCTTGCTGCTCGCCGCGTGCGAGCAGGTTCAAGTCACGCGCAAAGACGAGCCCCAAGGCCAGCCCGACAAACAGCACCACAGCCGCCCACCGCGGCGTGTCGGCGTAGCTCAGGTCGCCCATGAGCCAGAACAGCATGCCGCGCAGACTCTGCTCGGGGCCTACTGCAAGAATAAAGCTGATGAGCGCGCCCCAGCCGGCGGCCACCACGACACCGGTGAGCAGCAGCCGCGTCGCCGACCA
>JAJUGG010000275.1 GCA_029268285.1 Ectothiorhodospiraceae bacterium
CCCAGTTGGTGGTCGATCATGACCAGGCGCTTGGCGTAGTGCGGCATGGAGTATTCCCAGGTCATGCCGATACCGCCGTGCAGTTGGATTGCCTGCTCGGCGATGAAGCGACCGGCGACGCCGATGAGGTTCTTGGCAGCACTAATGGTGCGCTCGCGCTCGGCGCCTTCCTCATCGATGCGGGCGGCGGCCAGGATCGCGATGGAGCGAGCCTGCTCGAGCTGCATGCGCATGTCGACCATGCGGTGCTGCAGGGACTGGAACTTGCCGATCGGCACGCCGAACTGCTTGCGCTGCTTGAGGTAATCCAGCGTCAGGTCGCAGACGACTTCCATGGCGCCGACAGCCTCGGAGCACAGCGCAAGAATGCCGCGCCCGACGGCGCGCTCGATGGCGTCATAGGCCTTGCCGGGCTCGCCCAGGGATTCGGCCGGCGCGTTGCTCAGCACCACTTCCGCGGCACGCAGGCCGTCGACGGTGGGATAGCCGCGCACGCTGACGCCTTCGGCCTTGGGGTCGACTAGGAACAGGCCAATGCCGTCGCGGTCACCCGCCGCGCCGCTAACTCGCGCGGACACGATCAGGCGGTCGGCGGTGTCGCCGTTGATGACCACGGCCTTGTGGCCGCTCAGGCGGTAGCCATCGCCGGCTGCCTCGGCCTTGGTCTCGACCTCGGTCAGGCTGTAGCGGCTCTGCGGCTCGCCGTGAGCGAAGGCGAGCAGCAATTCGCCGGACACGACCTGGGCCAGCAGCTCTTCCTTTTGCGCAGCGCTGCCCGCGGCCTCGATGAGGCTGCCGCCAAGCACCACGGTGGAGACATAGGGCTCGACCACGAGGCCGCGGCCGAACTCCTGCATGATGAGCATCAGTTCGACGCCGCCGCCGCCGAAGCCGCCGACTTCCTCGCTAAAGGGCACGCCCAACAGGCCGATTTCGGCCAGCTGCGCCCACTTGTCGCGGCTAAAGCCCTCGTCGCTGGCGGCCAGCTTCTGGCGGGTTTCGAAGTCATACTCCTCGCGCACCATCTTGGCGACGGTGTCTTGGAGCATGCGCTGTTCGTCGTTGAGAGAGAAATCCATCTTGGTCGGCCTCCTAGAGTCCGAGAATCATCTTGGAGATGATGTTTTTCTGAATCTCGTTGGAACCGCCGTAAATGGAAAGCTTGCGGCGGTTGAAGTACTGCGAGGCCAGCGGCGCAGCGTACTCCGGTCCAACGGGTTCACCCTCGTAGCCGGCGTCCAGCGCCTCGGACACGAAAGGCATGGCGTAGGGGCCGACGGCGCGGCGCAGCAGATCGGTGATCTCCTGGCGGATCTCGGTGCCCTTGATCTTGAGCATGGAGCTCTCCGGGCCCGGCACGCCGCCGTTGGCAGCGGAAGCCACCACGCGCAGGTTGGTGATCTCCAGCGCCATCAGGTCGATCTCGACCTGAGCGATGCGGCTGCGGAACAGCGGATCCTCGATCAGCGGACGGCCGTTCTTCTGCTGGCGGCTCGCGACGCTCTTGAGGTGCGCCAGCGCGTGCTTGGCATGGCCGACGCCGGCGATACCGGTGCGCTCGTAAGTGAGCAGATACTTGGCGCAGGTCCAGCCCTTGTTCTCCTCGCCCACCAGGTTCTCGACCGGCACGCGCACGTCTTCGAAGAAGACTTCGTTAACCTCGTGCTCGCCGTCGAGGGTGATGATCGGGCGCACGGTGATGCCCGGGGTGTCCATGTCGATCAGCAGGAAGGAGATGCCTTCCTGGGGCTTCACGTCCGGGTTGGTGCGCACCAGGCAGAAGATCATGTTGGCGTGCTGGCCCAGGGTGGTCCAGGTCTTCTGGCCGTTGACCACATAGTGGTCGCCGTCACGCACGGCGCGGGTCTTGAGCGAGGCCAGGTCGGAACCGGCGCCCGGCTCGGAGTAGCCCTGGCACCACCAGTCTTCCATGGTGAGGATGCGCGGCAGGTAGCGCTGCTTCTGCTCTTCGGTGCCGAAGCGGATGATCACCGGCGCCACCATGCTAACGCCGAACGGCAGAATGCCGGGCGCGCCGGCGGCGGCAGCCTCTTCCTCGAAGATGTGGCGCTGGATCGGGCCCCAACCGGTGCCGCCGTACTCTTTCGGCCAATGCTGGGCGAGCCAGCCCTGCTCGTTCAGGGCGTAGTGCCAACGCAGCATGTCGTCTTTGGTAAGACGCTTGCCGGCCCGAACCTTCTCGGCCACGTCCTTGGGCAGCTTATCCTTCAGGAACTGGCGTACTTCCTCGCGGAAGGCCTGCTCCTCGGCGTTGTATTGGATTTCCATCTAATCGTTACCTCGCGAAAGTTATACGACCTCGAAGAGGCCCGCTGCGCCCTGCCCGCCGCCGATGCACATGGTGACCACCACGTACTTGGCGCCGCGGCGCTTGCCTTCGATGAGCGCATGGCCGGTCAGGCGCGAGCCGGTGACGCCGTAGGGGTGGCCGACCGAAATCGAACCGCCGTTGACGTTGAGCTTCTCCATCGGGATGCCGAGCTTGTCGCGGCAGTAGAGCACCTGCGAGGCGAAGGCTTCGTTCAGCTCCCAGAGGTCGATGTCTTCCATCTTGAGCCCGGTGCGCTCCAACAGACGCGGGATGGCGTAGACCGGACCGATGCCCATTTCGTCGGGTTCGCAGCCGGCAACGGCAAAGCCGCGGAAAATGCCCATGGGCTCGATGTTGTTGCGCTCGGCGAACTTGGAGTCCATCACGGTGCAGACCGAGGCGCCGTCAGAGAGCTGGCTGGCGTTGCCGGCGGTGACGAACCACTCGGGGCCGCGCACCGGCTCGAGCTTCTGCAGC
>JAJUGG010000276.1 GCA_029268285.1 Ectothiorhodospiraceae bacterium
AAACCGCAGGTAATCGCTGCCCTCGGCGCTGACTTCGCCGTCGATTTCCACCACCGGATCGAGCAGATTCTCGATCACCACCCGGGCGCGGCGCACCTCGGCATCGTACATGCGGCCGCGGTCGGCGCTGATGCGCATAGCGCGGCCGCGGAAGGAAAGCTCGGCAGATACATCGCTGACGGCGGGCCAACCGGGAAAATAGGCCAACTGCCCCTGTTGCACATCGCCGATTACGTGGAACACGCCGCTGTTGTCATCGAAGGGGAAATTGCGGGCCGGGCCGAAGAAGAGGAAATCCGCCTCCGGCACTTGGCCGCCGCCGATGGCGCGATCCAGCCACTCGACGATGCGCGGGTGCATGATGCCGACGGGCAGGTAACGCGATAACGCGCCGCCGTCGCCGTTGATCAGGTGCGCGCGCATGTCCAGGAACGGCCCATCCTCGCTGAGGAAAATGCGCGCTCGTGCCGATACCTCGCCATCGTCGCTGCGCAACCTCAGCCGCGGCGCCTCGATGCGCCAGCCCTGGGGATCGCGCCGCCACGCGACGCGGCCGCCGGCACGGCCGAACGGCAGTGGCCCGCGAAAAAGGCGCGGCAGAACGATGCTGCCGCCGCGGCCGCCCAAAGCGGCGATGCCACCCTCTTCGTTGAGATACAGGCGCCCGCCTACGCCTTCGAATCCGGGCAGCGAGTTGATCGGCTCTATGCCCATGCCCTCGAAGCGGGCTTGAAAGCGGTAAGCGGTCAGCGCACCGTCCTGCCATCGCAGCGCGCCGCGGGGGTTGCGAAACAAGCCGCGCGGCGAGAGTTCCTGCAACCGCGCCTCGGCCGCTTCGGGCAAGATCCCGAGATCGTGAGCGACCGCAACGACATCTTGTACGGGGATGTAGTCCGCTCCACCTCTGAGCGCGCTGCCCTCCGCCTCCTGCCGGTACTCGACCAGCAACTGTCCCGGCGGCTCATCGACCCCGACACGTTCGACCTCGATGCCGTCCCCGGTAAGACGCCAGCCATCGTCGCGGCGCTCCCAGGCCAAGCGCCCGGCGAGGCGCTCGAGCCGTGTGCCGCCGATGCGCGCAACACCGGTCTCGACCGACACCGTGGCCGCGGCAACTTGCCCCGCGGCCAAGTCCGCCCATATCTGCAAGTTCGCGCGCCCTTCCAGCTCCGGAACCTGCTCGGGCACCAAGGCCTGAAGGCCCGCTAGCTGGAGGCCTTCGCCTTTCAAATACAAGCGCCCATGCACCGACTCTCGGGCCGTGGGCATGCCGGGCCACTCCGCGCGAAATCGCAGGTACTCGCCGAGACTACCGGGAAGCGGCAACTCTCCGGAAAAGGCGAAGAAGCCGTTCGTTTGACCTAGGATGAACTCCGCACCCTGAATGCGGTAGTCGCCTCCGTACAAGCGGTCCTCGAACAGCAGGCCGGCGTCGCGTACACGGACAGTTGCCGGCAGCGCCGGTAAACCGCCGCCTTCGCCGCGCTCCAACTCCGTCAGCCAAAGCTTGCCGAGTCGTAGCCGGAAACGGCCGTCCGGCTCGCGCAGCATATGGGCCTGCACGCCGGAAACGGCGAGTTCGGCAACCCGGGGCTGTAATGCGAGCAAGGAGCCGATCAGGTCGACCCGCACGTCAAGTGCTTCGATTTCGAGGCCGGCTAGCGCGTCGTCGCCGCCCAACTCGAGCTGCCGCAGCGTAAGCACAGGCTGACGTTCCGACCAATCGGCGTCCAAACCGCCCAGCGCGACGGGACGGCCGAGCACTTCGGCTAGCAGGGTTTCGGCCTCGCCACGCAGCGCGGGCGCCTGCGCCACCAGGACGTGCAGCAAGATAACCGCGACCGCAAGCAGCACCAGGCCGGCGGCGAGCACGGTACTGACGACAAAGATTAGCTTCCTCGGCCAATGGCTGCGCAAGACGCGGCTCCCCTGGGCGCTCGGCTGGCTACATCAGCACGACGTCGAACTGCTCTTGAGTATAAAGAGGCTCGGCCTGGAACTTGATCGGGCGCCCGATGAATTCTTCGAGTTGTGCGACACTAGCGCTCTCCTCGTCCAACAGCATATCGACGACTTCCTGAGAGGCCAGCACCAGCATGCGCTTGGCTTCGAACTGCCGCGCCTCGCGCATGATTTCGCGAAAGATCTCGTAGCAAATCGTTTCCGCGCTCTTCAAGGAGCCGCGCCCCATGCAGGTCGGGCAGGGCTCGCAAAGAATGTGCTCGAGGCTCTCGCGCGTGCGCTTTCGCGTCATTTCGACCAAGCCCAGGGCGGAGACGCCGCTAATCTGGGTCTTGGCGTGATCGCGCTCCAGCGCCTTTTCCAGGGCGCGCAGCACCTGGCGCTTGTGCTCTTCCTCGAGCATGTCGATAAAATCAATGATGATAATGCCGCCGAGGTTGCGCAGCCTGACTTGGCGCGCAATCGCCTGTGCCGCTTCCAGATTGGTCTTGAAGATGGTTTCTTCGAGCGTGCGATGGCCGACGTAGCCGCCGGTATTGACGTCGATCGTCGTCATCGCCTCGGTCTGATCGATGATCAGATAGCCGCCCGACTTGAGCCCCACCTTGCGCTCCAGCGCTTTCTGCAACTCATCCTCGACGCCGTAGAGATCGAAAATGGGCCGCTCACCCGGGTAGTACTGGATGCGCGGCGCGATCTCCGGCAGGAACTGCTCGCAAAACTCCATTACCCGTTGGTAATTCTCCCGCGAGTCGATGCGGATGCGCTCGACCTCGCTGGCTACCAGATCGCGCATGGAGCGCAGTACCAGCGGCAAGTCCTCGTGCACGCG
>JAJUGG010000277.1 GCA_029268285.1 Ectothiorhodospiraceae bacterium
GCATCGCGGCCATGGCCGTGGTGCTGGTGGAGTAGCCATGCTCGGCGACGATCTCGAGAAACTACCGCGTGCGCACGGTGCGCCGCTCGGCACCGCGCGGCTCAAAGCCGAACCCGAGGATTTCATCGTCGATGAGGAGCTCGGCTTCCCGCTGAGCGGCGATGGCGAGCACGTCTTTGTACGCGTCGAGAAGCGCGGTTGGACCACTGACCAAGTAGCGCGGGAGCTAGGCCGACACTGCAAAGTCCGTCCCGTGGCCGTGAGCTACGCCGGCATGAAGGACCGCCACGGGGTGACCCGGCAGTGGTTCAGTGTACAGATGCCCGGCCAGGAGGCGCCGCTGGAGCTCGGCGAGTTTCGCGATGGCGTGCGCATTCTCGAACTCGGTCGTAATCGCCGCAAATTGCGCCGGGGGGCGCTGCTAGGCAATCGCTTCAGCTTGCGTCTGCGCGAGCTCGACGCGGCGCCGCCAGCGGTACATCAGCGGCTTGCACGGATCGCGCGGCTTGGGGTGCCGAATTACTTCGGTACTCAGCGCTTCGGTCGCGACGGCGACAACGTGGCGCAGGCGCGCGCCATGTTCGCGGGAGAGTTTCGGCCTCGCAGCCGCAGTCTGCGCGGCTTGCTGCTGTCCGCGGCGCGCTCGGCCTTGTTCAACGCGGTTCTCGCCGAACGGGTAGAGGACGGTAGCTGGAATCGCCTGCAGCCGGGCGAGCTGGTGGTGCTGGACGGGCGCCAGAGCCTGTTCGCCGCGCCTGATATCGATGTCGAACTCAGGCGTCGGGCTATGCTGCGAGCCGTGCATCCAACCGGGCCGCTGCCCGGGCGCGGTGGTATGCGCCCAGAAGGCGCGGTCGCTGCGCTAGAAGAGAGGGTGTTGGCGCAAGGCAGCGATCTGCTCGCGGGGCTGGAGGCTGCCGGCGTGGAAGCTGCGCGTCGTGCGTTGCGGCTACGCGTCAGCGACTTGAGTTGGCATTTCGAGCGCGCCGATGTGTTGTGCCTGAGCTTCGGCCTGTCGGCTGGGAGCTATGCCACGGTGGTCGTGCGTGAGGTGTTCGATACCGTCGAGCGTTAGCGGCACGGCTCAGGATTTGTAGCTCAACAGCACATAAATCGCGCCGCTGCCGCCATCCACCGGGCGGGCCGTGCAGAAGGCGATCACTTCGTCGCGTTGGCGCAACCAATGGTCCACTTTGGCCTTCAGCACCGGGCCGCGGTTGGAGGAGCGCCGGCCTTTGCCGTGAATGATGCGCACGCATCGGTAGTCATGCAGACGGCACTTGTGCAGGAACTCGGCCAAGGCCTGACGTGCGAGCGGAACGGTCATGCCGTGCAGGTCCAGTTCGCTGGCAAGGCTGTATTGGCCGCGCCGCAGACGACGCATGACGCGATGCTGCACGCCCGGGCGTTGGTAACTCAATTCTTCGCCGGTTTCGAGCGCTTCTGGGTCGTAGGCGTCCGACATCAGGTCCGCAATGGCTTCCTGCTCGGCTTCCTGGCTCTTGCGCGGAACCGGCGGCACGCGAGGCGTCGCGGGCACGATCTTGTCGTGCTGCAGCGGAACCACATCTTCCATTGCGGCACGGAATAGTTCGTAATCGTCGTCATCTGAACGTTTCATCGACTTAATCCTGCGAGCGCTTCGGCGTCAGTATAAAACGGCGCCGCCCTCAGCGGGGTACGGTAAGTTCGCGAAACGCCAATTCATTAGCTTGTCCTGTCGGCAGCACAGGTATACTGGGGCGAATCGAAGGCGGTTCGACCGCCGGACCGAGGCTATAAAAAGACACGCTATGCACATTCTGGTTAGTAACGACGACGGCTACCGCGCGCCGGGTATCATCGCATTGGCGGAAGCCATGCGCGATATTGCGCACGTAACCGTGGTCGCGCCCGAGCGGAATCGCAGTGGCGCAAGCAACTCTCTTACTCTTGAAGACCCGCTGCGGGTGTTCGAAGTTTCCGACGGTGTTTTCAGCGTCGACGGCACGCCCACCGACTGCGTGCATTTGGCCATTACCGGACTGCTTGACGACGAGCCGGACATGGTAGTGTCCGGCATCAATGCCGGCTCCAATATGGGTGACGATGTGCTCTACAGCGGCACCGTCGCCGCCGCGATGGAGGGGCGTTCGCTCGGGCGACCGGCGATCGCGTTCTCCTCTACGGCATTCGCGCCGCAGCATCTGGACAGCGCAGCGCGCGTAGCGCGCATTCTGGTGGAGCGGCTCAAGAGCGATCCTTTGCCCGCCGATACCATCCTCAACGTGAATATTCCCGACCTGCCGTGGGAACAACTGCAGGGATTCGCCGCCACTCGCCTGGGGCAACGGCATAGAGCCGAGGCGGTGATACGCGCCGAGGACCCGCGCGGCCGTCCCATCTTCTGGATAGGCCCGGCCGGGCCGGAACAGGATGCTGGGCCGGGTACCGATTTTCACGCCGTCCGCAATGGCTATGTTTCGGTGACGCCGCTGCAGGTCGACTTGACGCGCTACCAGGCGCTGGATCAAGTTGCCGGTTGGGTACAAGGGCTGAGCTGATGGATAAGTTAGCGCTTAGAGGCATAGGTATGACATCCCAGCGCACGCGCGAGCGACTCGTGGCGCGGCTGGTGGATGCGGGCATACGCGATCAGCGCGTGCTCGAAGTCATCAGGCAGACGCCGCGACATGTCTTCGTTGATGAGGCGCTGGCAAGCCGAGCCTACGACGACACCGCGTTGCCGATCGGCTTTGGGCAGACTATCTCGCAGCCGTTCGTAGTTGCACGCATGACCGAACTGCTGCTGGAA
>JAJUGG010000278.1 GCA_029268285.1 Ectothiorhodospiraceae bacterium
AACTCTAGCCGGTGAGCCGGTTCGTCAGCCGCGAGCCTGAGCATCTCTTCGAGACGATTTTCTAGTTGTGTTTCCACTACCCGCCCCTTAAGGCACAACGCCGTCCGCTCGACGTACTAGTTGGGCGGTTGCCGCGTCAGTGGTCAAGGGGACTGGGCGGAACCAAGCTATGCAAGATATCCTCTCTCGCATCTACGAGGAGTAGAGAAGCGTAGATCTCGCGTTCCCCGTAAGACTCAAGCGAGCGAATAAACCGTTGTGCAGCCTGAGGGAAATGCGGAGACTCTGCCAATTTAAGAGCCACGACGTAGTTCGCATCAAGATCGCCTGCTGGGCTACTCTGCCGGATTGCTAGCGCAGCCTCCTCATAGCAACCCCTTGGGTCTTCGGCGACAAGCTCCCCAACTTCTTGTATCGCACAGACCAACAATTGATCCTGGGGTGCGTCACGAAGCTCCGCTACGCGCTTAGCGCCTGCCAGCGCCGCTTCGTGATCACCAAGTTGCACTAACGCGTTAACTCTGTTGGCATGAGCCGCTACTAGCGTAGGATCTTTTACAACCGCGTGCTCAAACTTGGCGACCGCGAGTCGGAGCTGCTCAGGATCTCCAGCCGCAGAAGTTAGGAGCTTCACCCCCTTCTCGTTTAACTGATTCGCCGTAGGCTGATTACCGCGCAGATTGCACCCAGACAACAGAACCAGGCAAAAGACGACTACCGCTCCAGTGACGAACGTCCTCATCGCCCGCCCTCGGCGACCTCTACATGCGTTTTTACTGTGGGCGGCATCGGCGTAAAGGTTCCGTGACTAGTCCTAAATTCGTAACCACCTTCGATCAGAACGGAAAAGGCCTCACCCTGCAGCCAGGAAGGAATCTTGATCATGGCCGACCCAATGGGCACGTACTCATCAGTAGGCCACAAACCATGCCCATTGTTCGTCAACTGCGCCCGCACCACCTCACGACCACGTTGCACTAACGCGGCACGCGCATGGAAGTGGACGTTACCTCTGTTTTGCGAGGGCACCATTATGGGTGTGAAGCCCATCGCTGAAACCGATACAAAGTTACCAATTACTGCCACAGATCCTCGGATCGTGTAGGCGCCATTGATGCCAGCCCCTTCCACAGCAAGGTAAGCCCTCCCGCGAATAGAATACTCACGAGCTCGTTTGGAGCTAGTAGTAACTGACGACATCCTCACTTCCCTTTTATAAATTAGCATTCCGTTATGGATGTACTACTTGTGAAACAGGAGTATGCCCGTACCCTTTACTGTCTGACAAATCACGTAGTTTTGGTATGAGCCGCAGCTTCGTAGCAGCCGCCGCGCCCCACGCCTTTGTTAGGCTTCTTTCCAATTTTCTTCGATGACATGAATTTGCTACGGCTGCTTTCCTATGATGGTCAGTAGCAAGCAAGCGCCCTAAGACAGCAAGCCACCTCTCTCTTACCGAGTGGACATGAAGGCGGCCCGCAGAGCGGACGCGCAGCGCCACTGAACGTTCATCTCGAGCAGCCCGTAGCCTGCTCCACAATCTCCGCCGCGGCACGACTACCACCGGCGTTGTTAACCTCTAGGCTCAGGCGCTCGAGCGGCGGCCGGAAGCTTGCGGACGTCAACAGCTGCTTGAGCTTGGTCTGCAGCTCGCGGCTAGAGGCCACCATTGGCCAGGCGCGCAGCCCGACGCCTGCGTGTACGATCCGGGCCGCAACGCCGGGCTGATCGAAGGCCAGCGGCAGCGCCAGCATAGGCGTGCGAGTGCTCAGCGCGTCCATCACGGTGTTGAGCCCGGCGTGCGTGACAACGGCATCGGCGCGTTCCAGCACCGCCTCCTGCGGCGCGAAATCGGTCACCCAGGTGGCACCGGCCTTGATCAGGGCTTGCGCCTCGGGCGGTGCTAGCCCGCCGCAGTGGGCGATTAGCAACTGGGCGTCGAGCGCTTTGGCGGCGCGAGCGATGCGCCGGAACAAAGAATAGCGTTGGCCGAGGAGAGTTCCCAACGAAGCGAATACAAACGGTCTGGCAGGGTCGATTGCGAGTTCCAGCCGCTCCTCCGTCGTCGCGGCTAATGGACGTAATGGCCCGACGGCATGAAAGTTCGCCGGCAGCTGCCGGCGCGGTAGGTCGAAGCCGGCGGTAATCTGGCTGATCTGCGCGTACGGCGACAGGCACTCGTGCAGCCCTTCACGCGGCGGTAGCCCGAAGCTGCGCGCGTGGCGGGCGATCGTTCTGTGGTGCGCGCCCATCATCCAGTCGTAGACGCTCTCGCTGCCGCGGTAGATTGTCCGCGCACGTTCGTCGTCGGCGTAGTCCATCGGCATCACCGGCAGCGGGATGCCTTGTTCTCGGTTTATCGGCAGCGCGCAAGCCACGGACACGTAGCGCAGCCCCAGAGCCTCCGCCACCAAGCCGCCGGCAGCCTCCATCTGGTCGCACAGCAGCGCATCGACCTGCAGCTTCGTCAGCACCGTGGGCAGCTCGCGGCAGAGCATGTCGGTAGTGCGCGCCAAATCGGCGATCAGCCGACGCAGTCCCAACGGCCCGCCAGGCCGGGCAGCCAGCTTTAAGCTGCGCGCAAGCGAGCCCGGCGGGTGGGATTGCGCGCCGACGGCGTGAAAGTTGACGGCGCGATCCTGCAGCAGCCCGGCGGCGTCGCTCTGGTGGATGAAGGTCACTTGGTGGCCGCGCGCGATCAGCGCGCCAGCGAGCGCCTCCAAGGCACGGTAGTGGCTTGGCAGCGCGGGAGCGATCACGGCGAAGTGGCTCATCGGGCTTCCCTGCGTGT
>JAJUGG010000279.1 GCA_029268285.1 Ectothiorhodospiraceae bacterium
AGCTGGCCCGCCCGTGTCGTGGCCGCCGCGCAGCAGGCCGAGCGCCAGCACGGCACGCTGCCCGCCGGCGTCGAGCAATGGGTGGAGAGCCTGCGGCGCCCGGCCTTGCCCTGGCGCAACGTGCTCAACCGCTTCGTGGCCGACAGCCTCGCCGCCCGCCGCCAGTGGATGCCGCCGAACCGCCGCTTCGTCTCGCGCGGGCTGTACCTGCCGAGCCGCCAGCGCGAGACCGAGCTCGAAGTAGCCCTCGCCGTCGATACCAGCGGCAGCACCCGTGCCTATCTGCCGCAATTTCTGGCGGAGCTGCGCGGCGTGGTGCGGGCCTTCGGCGCCTACCGCCTGCGCGTGTTGATGTGCGACGCCGACATCCACAGCGACAGCGTCTACGACCCGCGCCATCCGCTACCCGTGGAAGGCATGACGTTCCCGGGCGGCGGCGGTACCGACTTCCGGCCGGTATTCGAGCGCCTCAGCGTAGCCTCAGGCGCGCCCAAAGCGCTGATCTTCCTCACCGACGGCTTTGGCCCCGCGCCGACGCAGGCGCCGCCTTACCCGGTGCTGTGGGTCCTGACGCCGCAGGGCGAACGACCAGCCGAGTGGGGCGAGAGTCTGCGTTTGCCGGAAGATGCGGCGGAGTAAAGAGCGCGCCTCACCGTAGTACCGTGACCGCGGCTATGGGGTGCGCCCCCGCGCACCGTGTGTTTGAACGAGCGCCGGTGCGCGGTTCGCACCCTACTTAACCGAGTGCGCAGGAAGCGCGAGTGGCGTGAGCTGATCGGGTTAATTTATTGCCGCTCGGCAATAAACAATATCTCAGGCGAGCGACGATGTTTCTGCCAGTTCCGCAACTGCAACTTCCTGGGGCTCCAGGCGTGTGGAAGCCCCTGCAGCGCCAAGCGACCGACACGATGGGGTTTCACCCTTCTAAATAATCTGGTATTTCATCCCATCCCATTCATAACCACAAAAAGAAAAACAATATGCCGGCTGCAACTCGGACCTGCCCCCATTGCATCGCTCAACCGCTCGAAGTGACTTGGTTCCAAGGCCATGAAGTGGATTTGTGCCGCCGTTGCGGAGGGCTTTGGATAGAAGGCGCGGAGCTTCGCGATATTCTCGGCGGCGAGGAGAGCGAATCGCCGCACGCGGCGCTCGGCGCGCCCCAGGAACCGACGCGCATGCGCTGTGTCGACTGCCGCGGGCGCTTGATCGTTCATCATTTGCTGGAGAGTTACCACCTCGAAGTGGATGTATGCGCCGACTGCGGCGGCGTGTGGGTCGAGCACGATGAAGTCGAGAAAGTCGCGCATTCCGCCGAGTTGCGGGAAGCGCTGGCGCGCATGAATGAACGGCCCGGGCTCAAGAGCTGGTTGTTTCAGTTCTTTAGCCAGTTCCCCTTGGAATACAACATCAAGCCGCGTCGCTTGCCCGTTATTACTTTCGGGCTTATTGCGCTTAATGTGATTTTCTTTTTGATGTACCAGGGTGATGACTTTACCGCCTACCAGGTGCTAAGCGGCATGGGGCTGACCCCAAGCGCGATAGCCGCCGGTGAGCGCCCCTGGTCGCTGCTCACCCACATGTTCCTGCATGCCGGCTGGGGCCACTTGATCGGCAATATGTATTTTCTCTACTTGGTGGGCGACAACATCGAGGACGCACTGGGCCGCCTCCGCTATCTCGGCGTTTACATCGGCCTGGGGCTTGTGTCTGCGGCGGTCAGCCTGCTCGCCAACCTCGATTCGAGCATTCCCAGCGTGGGTGCGAGCGGCGCGATCGCGGGCTTGTTCGGGCTTTATATTCTCTGGTTCCGAAACGCCAGCCTGACGTTCATGTTCATCGTCTGGCAGAAAAAGCTTTCGGCGACGTGGTACTTCGTCATCTGGCTCGCCATCAATCTGTTCGGAATGGTGGCCGGCGGCGAGGGGGTTGACTACTGGGCGCACGTGGGCGGCTTTGCAGCGGGCATTGCCTGTGGCTTTGCTCTCAAGCCTTGGGTTTTCCGCGCGAATCCGACGCTGGCCTTCCTCGCTTCGCAGGAAGCGCAGGTGCAGCGATAAGCAACAGCCGCCAATTCCCTCAGATAAAGGACATACCACTATGGCCGCATCGCACCTCGTCCGGGGGCTGGCTCTCAGAACCCTCAGCCTGGCACGCCCGAGCGAGCACGCACAGTTCTGGCTGGCGCAGGTGTTTCTCGTCTTAGCAACAGTCCTGGGCGTTTTCCTTGCCGCCCAGGCCGGTTTTCGCACCGCGCTCCAATACGAGCAGCTTGCTGCCCAGCGAACCGTCTACCACTTACTCAGCGCCTTGGAAGCCGAGGTCGGGGACAACGCCGAACGCATGGCCGACGCGGCAGCAACGCTGCAGCGGCAGGGCGATTTGCGGCAGATTCCGGAGATTTATGGGCCGCGTCGTTTCGTCTGGCACACGATGATACAAACCCCCGATACCTTCCGCGTGCCTGCCGATATCGTCACCGGCGTGCGTCGTTACTACGACGAGGTCGAAAAACTATTGCTCGATCTGGAGCGGCAAACCATCTCGCGGAAGTATTTCTCGGAACGCGTCGCCGAACTGAATGAGAACTTACGCGCCAACGCTCTAGCACACATGGCCGTGGTGCGAGCGCGCATCGCCGATGACTTCGCCAGCGCGGGCTACGAGTTGTAGGTGTATCGCGGCCGGCTGCTCCTGCAGGAGAAAGGCTAGCCAGAACATCTGTGGGGGCGGCGACACCCCGCCGCGAATGGCGCGG
>JAJUGG010000280.1 GCA_029268285.1 Ectothiorhodospiraceae bacterium
CCGCTCAGCCCCCTGGCGCGGCTCCAGCGTACGTCTCGGCAGCGGCATTTCCAGGTAATCGCGCCGGAACAACAGCGCGCTGTGATCTTGCCCGAACAGGACGCGGCCGCCGAAAATCCGCTCGTGCTCGCGGATATCCGCCGGTGCCGGGTGCTGGAAACAAGCCGCCTCCACCTCAAGCCTTTGGCCGCCGAGCATCCACCGGCCGAAGGCTGTCCATGCGGCCAGCGCTGTCTCTGCCAGAGGCGCCGGCGGACGGGGTGAAAACGGCGAGCGCCAGCGCAGCTCGGCAAAGCCGTCGTTCTCGCTGAGGATGGAGCGGCTCGGCTCGCCTACCAGCCGCTCATAGCGCGCCAAGCGCTCAATCGCCTCGGCCAGGGTGCCGCAGCTCAAGGTCATGTAACCGAGCATGCCGTAATGGCTCACCTTTACGGCTTCGCCGACGTGCAGGGCCAAGTGGGGGTCGCCCGTGGCGCGGATGGCTTTATCGAACATCGAACTCCACTGCAGCGCCGGAATGCGGGTGCGCGAGTCGGCCGTCTCCAGCCTCCGCATCATCGCCCTGCCGAAGATCGCTTCTAGATCATGGTCCCGCTCCGACAAATAGTCGTGCAGGGATCGCACGTATGCGATCGACACGAACCCCATGTCACTCCCCCTGTTATTGTTCTCGCCGGGCATGCGCCCGAACCGTCGCGTCCATTGCGAAAGTTTAAGAAGCAGCGATTTGCTCCCCGGCTTAATTCTGCAGGCTGCTTTGCTGACTCGCAGCCGCAAGCCGGACGAGAAGGCTCCGTTTTGGAACAAGGCACTGCCGAGATTCAGCGCCGCACTTGATGTCGAAGCGGGTTTAGCGCGGAAGCCACATGCCTGTCCTTGCGCAAACGGAAACGTTTGGATTCGCGCCGTCTCGGGTACAATGGCGACAATGCAGCCGAAGTGTCCGGGCCTAGCCGCCGACTCTTCGGCCGGTTCGATTTCTTGCAGCGGTGCACCTTGATCCATAAGCGCCTACTTATCATTGATGACGACCCCGTCATGCTGGAATGGCTGGATGCAGCTTTTCGCGACGTGGTGCACATCAGCACGGCTCTAGGCGGCCGCCGGGGACTTGACCGGGCCCAGCAGTTGCGGCCGGACCTCATCGTTCTGTCAGAACAGCTGCCCGATCTCGACGCCGCTACGGTGCTGGCCGAGCTCAAGCGGAGCCCGGGCACTCGAGAAATTCCCGTTATTCTGGCCGCGCCGCCGACCGAGGACGACGCGCAGGAGGCCGTGTGGCTACGGCGGGGCGCGGCCGATTATCTGCACAAGCCCTATCGGCTGGCTGAACTGGAAACTCGTATCACGACCCACCTGCGCGCCCGCCAGCTCGAACACCAGGTCCAGCTGCACACTCAGGTCATCGACGAACGGGTTCAGGAACGTACGCGCGCGCTAGAAGCGGAAATTCGCCAGCGCCGGGAAGCCGAGCAGCGCTTTGCGCATCACCTGTATCACGACCAGGTCACCGGCCTGCCCAACCGCATGCTGCTGCAGGAACAACTGCAGGCGCGCACGGCGCAGGCGCAGAGCGAGCCGTTCGCGCTGGCCATTCTGGTGCTGCGCGGGTTTCATGAAATTAACCACGTGCTCGGCTACGAAGTCGGCAGCCAGCTGCTGCACGAGGTCGCGCTGCGGCTCGATACCGCAGCCGGCACTTTGGCAGCGGCCATGTCCATAGAGCGCCGCGACGGTCAGACTCACTATGTTGCGTCGCTGTCCGGGGTCAGCTTTGCGCTCTTGCTGCGCGCCGGCGAAGATGCAGAAAGCGTGGGGCGCGCCATGCAAGCGCTGCTCGGGGTGCTGGACCGATCGTTCGAATTCGACGGCATTGCCTTGACGGTCGGCGCCCACGCCGGGGTGGTCCGCTGCCCGGCGGATGCCGAAGAACCGGGCTTGCTGCTGCGCAACGCGCATATCGCGGTGGAAGAGGCCATAGTCAACGACCAGCGCGTTACCTTCTACCACGATGGCATTAACCGCTACAGCGCCCGGCGCTTGTCGCTGATGAGCGAACTGAAGGCGGCTATCGAGAAGGACACGCTGGAACTCGCCTTTCAGCCACAGTTGCACCTGCGCCACGGGCGGATCGCCAGTGTCGAGGCGCTGCTGCGCTGGCAACACCCCGAACTCGGCTTCGTGCGCCCCGACGAGTTCATTCCGCTCGCCGAACAGGGGGGCGCCATCAAATCGCTCACCTCCTGGGTGCTACGCGCGGCGGTGCGTCAATGCCGGGCCTTCATGGATCTAAGCCTGCCGCTCGGCGTCAGCGTCAACCTATCGGCGCGCAATCTGCACGAACCCGACCTGGCGCAGCAGATCATGGACTTGCTGCGCCGTTACGATGTGCCGCCGGAGCGCCTGCTGCTGGAAGTCACCGAGACAGCGGTGATGAAGGGTCCGGACGCCGCCATGCGCGCCCTGGGCGATCTCAATGGCGAAGGAGTGAGAAGCTCCATCGACGACTTCGGCACCGGCTACTCGTCGCTCGGCTATCTGCGCAATCTGCCAGTCAGCGAAGTCAAGATTGACCGCACCTTCGTCATGGAGATGCAGCACAATAAGGACGACCGCGTCATTGTCCAGACCATTATCGACATGGGACACAACCTGGGCTTACAGGTCGTTGCGGAGGGCGTGGAAGAGGCTTATGGCCTGACAGCCTTGAACGACATGGGCTGCGACTATGCGCAGGGTTACTACATCGCCCGCC
>JAJUGG010000281.1 GCA_029268285.1 Ectothiorhodospiraceae bacterium
ATGGTGATGCCGTAGGCACCGTAGCCGTACAGCAGGCAAGGGTTGCTGCCGTCCCGCGCCAGCCCCTTGCGGTAGACCAAGGAGATGGGAATGCGCGCGCCGTCTTCGGCCTCGGCCCACAGGCGGGCGCTCTCATAACGATCGGGGTCGTAGCCGGCCGGCACTTCCTGCTCCTTGAGCAGGGTCATTTCGCGGCCGTCCATGTCATAGTCGTAGACGCGGCGCGGCGTTACCAGCGACGTGTAGGCAAAGCGCAATACGCTGCTGTCGTACTCGGGGTTGTTGCCGCCGTAGGTGGAATAAACCGGCTCATCGAAGGCGATGTCGTGGCCGTCGTCGCTGGCAAGGTCGATCACGCGGATCTTGAGCAAGCCCTCGTCGCGGAGATACACCACCAAATGCCGGCGGAAAACCTCGAAATCCTCCAGCTTGGTCTGCTCCCGATGCGGGATGTATTCGCGCCAGGCTTGAGGATCCCGATAGTGCTCAACAGGCGCGCGCAGGAGGCGGAAGTTCACAGCGTCGCGGTTGGTGAGCATCCAGAACTCGCCTTCGCGGTGCTCCACCGAATACTCGACGCCGTATTCGCGCGGCAGGAGCAGCTCCGGCGCGGCACCAGGATCATCTGCATCGAGGAAATACTCTTCGCTAGTGACATTGCTTCCCAGTGCGATGAATAGGTAACGCCGGTCCTTGCTGTGCCCCAGGCTGACGAAGTAGGCCTCGTCCGGTTCCTCGAAGACCTGCTCCTCCGCACCGCCGTCGAGATGGTGGCGCATGACCCGAAACGGCCGCTTGGTGGCGTCCAGCACGGTGTAATAGAAGCTGCGCGAGTTATTGCACCACTCGATGTCCGCGGCCGTGTTGTCGATATCCACCGGCAACAGCTCGCCGGTGCTCAAGTCCTTGACCCGCAGGCGGAAGGTCTCGGAACCGTCGGTGTCTTCGGCAAAGGCCAGCAGGCGGTGGTCGGGGCTTACCACGGCGGTGCCGAGGTCGTAGTACTCATAGCCTTCGGCAAGCGCATTGATGTCGATCAGGACTTCCTCGGCGGCCTCGAGGCTGCCGTGCTTGCGGCACATGATCGGATACTGCCGCCCGCGCTCGGTACGCGTGTAATAGAAGTAGCCATCACGGCGCACCGGTACCGAAAGATCGGTTTCTTTGATCCGGCTGAGGAACTCCTCATAGAGCCGATCCTGCAGGTCGCGCGTGTGCTCGGTCTGCGCTTCGGTGTAAGCGTTCTCCGCTTCGAGGTAGGCAATGACCTCCGGGTTGTCGCGCTCGCGCAGCCAGTAGTAGTCGTCGGTACGTTGCACACCGAAAGCTTCGAACACCTGGGGACGGCGCGCGGCGACAGGTGGCTGCTGCATCATATTCTCCCTTACGACGGAACTGCATTCAGGTTCTCCCGTGAGCCCGACGCACGCTGGGCTCGAGAGCGAATCCAAGAGTCTATTCGAACAACTCGAGCCGTTGCGAGGCACGGCGGCGGGGCGGATCAACGCGGACGGGCCTAAACCTTCGGATAGGGGCGCGAGGCGCTAGGGGAAAGCCCGAAGCACTGCAATACAACTGGCAGAATGCAACGAAATGCCCGCCTGCCACCAATCCAAGGCATTTCGCCAGATGCTAATGCTCGCTTGAATTTCTACCGGCTTACGCCATTTGGATAGAAAAGCCTCGGGATAAACCATTCATGCGGATTCTGATGTTCACGAATACTTACGCGCCCCTGGTGGGCGGCGTAAGCAATTCCGTCCAGCGTTTCGTGCAGGCCTATCGTCAGGCGGGGCATCAAGTGCTCGTCGTCGCCCCCCGCTTCGGCGCAAGCCCCCACCGTGAGCCGGGCACAATTCGAGTTCCCGCGATTCAACATTTCAACGGCAGCGACTTCGCGCTGGCCGTCCCCATCCCGGGGTTGCTGAGGCACGATATCGAGCGCTTCGAGCCCGACGTCATCCACAGCCATCACCCTTTCCTGCTCGGCGAGACCGCCTTACGCTTCGCCGAGACCTGGAAGCTGCCCATCGTGTTTACGCATCACACCTTGTACGAGCAGTACACACACTACGTGCCAGGTGACTCGCCACGCATGAAGCGGTTCGCCATTCAACTGGCCACGGGCTACGCACGCCTGTGCGATGCGGTCATCGCACCCAGCCAGAGCATTGCCGACCTGCTGCTCGCGCGCGGGGTCGACACACCGCTGGAGGTCATTCCCACCGGAGTCGATTTCGAGTACTGGCGCAGCGGCGACCCCACAGCTGCGCGACGCGCGCTGGGCATCGACGAGCAATGCTTTCTCGTGGGGCACGTGGGGCGGCTCGCGCCGGAGAAGAACCTGGGCTTTCTGGCCAATGCGGTCGGCGGTTTTCTGGTCGCGCACCCACGGGCGCATTTCGTGGTCACTGGCGACGGCCCGGCGCGGGCGGAAATGCAGGCCATTCTCGCCGCGCGCGGCGTCAGCGAGCGTGCGCACTTCACTGGCCCACTTGCCGGACAGGCCCTGATAGACCTGTACCACGCTCTGGATGTATTCGCCTTTGCGTCCCATACCGAAACCCAGGGCATGGTACTGACGGAAGCCATGGCGGCCGGCGTGCCGGTCGTGGCCGTCGACGCCCCCGGCGCCCGCGAAGTCGTGCATGATCGCGAGGACGGGCGCCTGATCCCGCGGGATGATCTCGCCGAGTTTGCGGCCGGCTTGGCCTGGGTTGCCGAGCTGTCGGAGGCGCAACGCGAGCA
>JAJUGG010000282.1 GCA_029268285.1 Ectothiorhodospiraceae bacterium
ATCGCTTTCTCCAACTCTGCAACACTAAATACCAGCAGCCCCGCGCCCAACACCTTGAGCCAGTCCACTAGGTCCAGGGCGGTCGAGTTGAAGATCGCCTGCATCGCCGGTGTGTAGGTGAAGAGCAACTGCAAGGGAATACAGGCCAGAAACGTGATAACAACGTAGCGATTACCGAACAGCCCCTCTCGGCTCAACACCGAACCGAAGATGGAGCGGCTGTTGAGCAGGTAGAACATCTCGCCGGCAACCACGGCATTCACCGCCAGGGTCCGTGCCTTCTCTACACTGCCGCCATTGGACATTTCCCACAGGAACAAGCCTAGCGCGCCGGTCATCATGAGGAACGAGACCATCACCACCCGCCAGATAAAGAAGCCGGACAGCAAAGCCTCCCCGGGCGGGCGCGGGCGCCGCCGCATGATGCCGCGTTCGGCCGGCTCGAAAGCGAGCGCAAGGCCCAAGGTGCTGGACGTGACCATGTTGGCCCACAGCACCTGAGCGGGCGTTAGGGGAAGCGTGAGGCCGAAGATGATCGCGGCGAGCACGACCAAGGTCTCGCCGCCGTTGGTGGGCAGCATGAAGAGTATGAATTTCTTCAGGTTGTCGTAGACCGCCCGGCCTTCGCGCACGGCTGCGGCGATGGTGGCGAAGTTATCGTCGGCCAGCACCATGTCCGAGGCCTCCTTAGCGGCCTCCGTGCCCTTCAGGCCCATGGCCACGCCGACGTCGGCGCGCTTCAACGCCGGCGCATCGTTGACCCCGTCGCCCGTCATGGACACCACCTGGCCGTCGTCCTGTAAGGCCTGTACCAGCCTCAGCTTGTGCTCTGGGCTGGCGCGGGCGAAGACGTCCACGTCCATCACCACGCGCCGCAATTCGGCCTCGTCCATCAGCGCTATGTCAGCGCCGGTCACAGCCGGCTTGCCGACGCCGATGTTCAACTGCGCTCCGATAGCACGCGCCGTTTCGGCGTGGTCGCCGGTGATCATCTTGACGCTGATGCCCGCATCGTGGCACTCCTCAACCGCCCGCACGGCCTCCTCGCGCGGCGGGTCGACGATGCCGACCAGGGCCAGCATGACGAAGCCCTCTTCGACGTCGGCAAAGCCCAAGTGAGGGCCGGCCGGCGGCTGCCGTTTGCAGGCGATGGCCAGCGTTCTCAGCCCGTTCGCGGCGGTATCGGTCACCATGCGGCGCCAATAGTCGATGTCGAAGGCCTCCGCGCCGCTGCTCCCCATCTGCTCGCTGCAGATTTCGAAAATCCGCTCGGGCGCGCCCTTGATGAAGATCCACGGCTCGCCTTCGCTGTCACGGTGCTCGGTCGCCATGAAGCGGTGCTCGGACTCGAACGGGATGGAGTCGAGCCGCGGGTACGCGGCCTCCTCGCCGCCACGACTCATGCCGAGCTTGCCGCCCAGCACAAGCAGCGCGCCCTCAGTGGGGTCGCCTTCAACCCGCCACTGCCCATCCGCCTCGCGCAGTTGGCCATCGTTGCACAGCACGCCGGCACGGACAGCCAGCAGGAGTTCGGGATAGTCGGCGGGATTCACCGGGCGGCCGTCGAGCAGCACCTCACCTTCCGGCGCATAACCGACGCCGCTGACGTCGAACAAGCGACCGGCGCAGACGACGCGCTGCACCGTCATTTCGTTACGCGTCAGGGTGCCGGTCTTATCCGAGCAGATAACTGTTACGGAACCCAGCGTCTCCACTGCGGGAAGGCGCCGAATGATGGCGTTGCGACGGGCCATGCGCTGCACGCCTAGCGCCAGGGTAATGGTCATGATGGCCGGCAGGCCTTCGGGGATGGCCGAAGCTACGAGCGCGACCACCATCATGAACATATCCGATGGCACGATGCCTCTGAGCAAGGTGCCGAAGGCGAAGGTTGCCGCCGCGAAAGCCAGGATGACGAAGGCCAGGCCGCGCCCAAAGCGATCGATTTGCCGCAGCAACGGCGTCGTCATGTTCGGAATCGCGGCGAGCATTGCGTTGATCTTGCCGAGCTCCGTACTTGCGCCCGTCGCGACAACGACACCGGCAGCCTGGCCGTGCACGACCAAAGTGCCCGAGTGCGCCATGCCGAAGCGATCACCCAGCGGCGCATCCTCGGCAACGGCATCCAGGCCCTTTTCCACCGGCAGCGACTCTCCGGTTAGGGCTGCCTCCTCGACCTGCAGGTCCTTGACGCTCACGAGCCGCAAATCCGCAGGCACGCGATCACCAGAGCTCAACACGACCCTGTCTCCCGGGACCAACTCCGCGGCGTCGATCTCCCGTCGGGCCCCGCCTCGGATCACCGTCGCGGTCGGCGACAGCATGTTACGGATGGCCTCCAGCGCTGCCTCTGCCTTGCCTTCCTGAATGAATCCGATGATGGCGTTAATGATCACGGCCGCCAGCAGAACCCCGGTATCGACCCAGTGCCCCAGCAGCGCAGTAACAAAAGCCGCGACGAGCATCACGTACAGCAGAATGTTGTGAAACTGCCGCAATAGCCGCACCAGCGGTCCGCGCCGTTTCGGCGGTGCCAGGCGGTTAGGGCCGTAGCGCTCGAGCCGGCGCTGGGCTTCGGCCTCGCTCAAGCCGGCGCGCTCGGTTTCCAGCCGCTGCTCGACCTGCTCGGGCGACAAGGTGTGCCATGCTGGCGGCGCGTTTTGGAGGCGTTCGCTCATAACAATCCTGTTCTTTATGTTGCTTTCAGCGCATTACTCTTAGCGTACAGGGGCATTGCCCGAGGG
>JAJUGG010000283.1 GCA_029268285.1 Ectothiorhodospiraceae bacterium
CTCGGTCAAGACAAAGCCGTCATAGTGGCGATCCGCGGCCCGGCAGGTAAAGGCGACGGTATAGCGTCCGCTCGGAAGGACATCGATGAAGTAGGTGTAGTGGCCGCTATCGGGGTCCAGGCGCACGCTGCCGCTTGCCACCACATCTTCGCTGTTGCCGGAAATTTCGTCGCCCTGGAACAGGAAGACCGCGTTGCCCGTGTCATGATTCAGGCCGTTGTCGCAATTGGGGCCGGTGAGAAAACCATAGGGAACGCGGCCCTGTAGGGCGCCCATGTTGTCTTCGCGGGCGAAGCGTAGGTAAGGGTAAAGCCGGTAGTCCAGAGTGTCGTGACGGCGCACCAGGCCGCGGCGCAGGTCGAAATCCACCACAAAATCGGTTGTGCCGCCGGCGGATACGATGAATTCCTCCCGAATCTCGAGCCCCACGTCCTCGCCCCGAGGCACATAGAGCGATGCCAGGCTGCCGTCTACGAAGCCTACGTAGGAGTCGGTAGTCTGAACGTCGGCAAGCACCAGCAGGCGCAGGCTTTCATACTCTCCAGCGGGCACGGTGACATCATCGAGCAGTTGGGCGCGATTGCCCCATTGCAGTGACAGCAGATTGATGGAGCGTGCCGGCTGCACGCGTAAATGCACGGGGTCTCCTTCCGCGCGTTCCAGTACGACGCCGGTGAAGGTCAGAACGACTTCGGTCGCATAATCGATGGGCGCATCGGTGACGTAGAGGTTGATGCTGCCGGTATTGCCGGCGCGCGGACGAAAACCAAATGCCTCGTCGTCACCGCCGCAGCCGCTTAGAACACTAAGCAGCACCGCTACGAGCACGAATCTGAACACCACGGCACACCTCCTTGTGTTGCGATTGTTGTTCGGGCGTGGAGTGCGAGCGCTAAAAAGCTTTTATTGCTTAGACACTTAATCGGGTTGTGCGAGACGAGGCACAAGTGGGATGAAGCCAGCGGCTTCGATGATCTTGCGACAGATAAAGCCGAGGATGGAGGGTTCCAGCGCGCCGCGCTTTTCGTTCAGCAGGCGCAGGACGCGCTGGATATCTAGGCAGCCGCCTGGCTCCAGCACAGGCGCCGATTTGTGGCGGCCGGCGAACTGCTCGCCGGTGTCAACGAACGCATGCGCTAAGCCGCGGTGCGGATGCCAGACGATGGCTTCTTCGGCGTCTTCGCCATAACAGAGCTCGAACCCGACTACATCCTCGGCGTCGCCCTGCCAAACCACCAAGTCCAGCCCGGAGGTCCAGAACCAGCGTCGCCGCGGCTCGCCGGAAACTTGTGATGTGTTCTTGATCTCTTTCAACATGATGTCGTCCTGGCGCCGATCATGAGTGCGATCGACTGTTTACAGAGTAAGGACGACTCGGCGGCAACGCCGTGATCAAGTCAGGGGAGCAAAGTGCGTTCGCGCACAGTTTGAAGCCTCAGGCGTGGCGCAGGCGGCTGAACAGTTCTGCCAGTGCCGGCAATTGATAATGCGCGTTCAGGCCGCTCGGGTTGGGCAGTACCCAGACCTCGGCACCGCCGAAGTCCTCCGGCTGCCGTCCGAGCCGTGCATCGCGCACACCGAAGCCGGTGCGATAGGCGCCGACACCGAGTACGGCCAGGCGGTGTGGGCGATACGCCAGCAGCTTTCGCTCCAGCGCGGCCACGCCCTGGGTCAGTTCTTCGGGCGCAAGGTCGCTGGCAGCAGCCGTGGCGCGGTCGACGATGTTGGTAATACCCAGCCCCTGTTCGAGCAAGAGATGTTCTTCGCTGGGGTGCAGCAATCTGTCGGTGAGGCCCGCAGCCGCGAGCGTCGGCCAGAAGCGGTTGCCCGGTCGCGCGAAGTGATGCCCCACGGCCGCACTGTATAGACTGGGGTTGATGCCGCAGAACAGGATGCGCAGGCCCGGTGCGATGAGATCGGGTACGGTCTTGTTCCAGGCGGCTTCCAGTTGTTCCTTGCTGGGCTTTTTCATCGGTAGCTATTATCGCGAATGGGCGACTTAGGGGGCGAGCGGCGGTACTCGACTTTGCAAATGCTCGTGATAGCCCCAGGTTTTTCGACAAGCATTATCGCAGCAAATAGATACCGCGCCTTGCTAAGCGCTGTTCGATCGCGCCGCATTCTTGTCGGTATCCAAGGACTGAGACGAGTGCCAACTACGTCTGCGCCCAGGCGTTTGAAGTTCACATTGTGCAATCTGCAGCTGGGTATCGGCACCACCCGAGGTTATTGGCAGTACCTGACCACCGGGTGGAAGTACTACTTCCCACATGACAGCCGGGCCTTGCCGGATGCTGCGCGCTTCATTCGCGAGCAGAAGCCGGACCTGGTAGCCCTCTGCGAGGTCGAGCGCGCCTCGCGCCGCAGCCGCGGGCTGAATCAGCCGGCGCGCTTGGCCGAACTGTCCGGCATGCCTTATCACCTGTTCTGGCCTACCCTGGATGCATTGCCGGCACGCTATCAGGGCAATGCCTTGCTCAGTCGTTGGGAGGTCACGGACGTTGCCAATCACCGCCTGCCCGGAGCGGGGGAGCCGCGTTATCTCTCGGAGGCTCGCTTGACGTTGAGCGGCATCGATGTGCGCGTGCTGGTAACCCATTTGAGCTTGGAGTCGCGGGCGCGCGAGCGGCAGATTGCTGCCACCGC
>JAJUGG010000284.1 GCA_029268285.1 Ectothiorhodospiraceae bacterium
CGTGCTGAGCGCATCCAGTACCCGGTAGCGTCCGGTGTGGCGGCCGTAGAAGGTTTCTACGCCGACGATAGCGACCAGTATCTCGGCCTCGACCTGGAACTCCTCGGCAAGCTGCGCCAGTAGCTCGGCATGGTCCTGCCAAAAGCGGGCGCCGGCCTCGATACGGCGCTCATCGAGGAAGATGGGGCGGTAGCTGTACCAGGGCTTGGCCTCGGCCGGGCGGCTGATGGCGTCGATGATGTCCTGGCGGTACTCGGCCTGATCGAGCAGTCGCCGTGCCTCGGCGGTATCGACGCTCCCCTGTTCGGCGAGATTGGACAGGAAAGCGCGCTGTCGCTCGAGGTCGAAGCCTTGCGCGGCAGCCAAGCTGGAGCCGAGCAGAGCGGCCCAGAACACGGGGGCACGAATCGGCATTGTTATCCTCGTGAGTTCTTGGTGTTGTTCCGCTGCGGCCGCTTCCGGACGGCTAGGAAGACCACAATTTGCGGTGGGTGTGAATCGACATCAGGATACCGAAGCCGGCCATGAGCGTCACCAAGGACGTGCCGCCGTAGCTGATCAGCGGCAGCGGTACACCGACCACGGGCAGGAGCCCCGATACCATGCCCATGTTCACGAATACGTAGACGAAAAAGGTCAGGCTGATGCTGCCCGCCAGCAGACGGCTATAGGTATCTTGTGCGTTGACCGCGATGTACAGCCCGCGGCCGATGACGAAGAGATACAAGGCCAGAATCTGCAGGGCGCCCATCAGGCCGAATTCCTCGCCCAGTACCGCGAATACGAAGTCCGTGTGGCGCTCCGGCAGAAATTGCAGATGCGACTGGGTGCCGTTGAGCCAGCCTTTCCCGAACAAGCCGCCCGAACCGAGCGCGATCTTGGATTGGATGATGTGATAGCCGGCTCCGAGCGGGTCGCTCTCCGGGTTGAGAAAGGTCAGCACGCGCTGGCGCTGGTAGTCGTGCATGCCGAAGAACCACATGGCCGCGCCGACCGGGATAGCGGCGATGATGGCGCCGAAGATGTAGCGCCAGCGCAGCCCGGCCATGTAAAGCACGAAGAAGCCGGCGGCGCCAATGAGAATGCTGGTGCCGAGGTCGGGCTGCAGCGTGATCAGCGCCACGGGGGCGACGATTATCACGCCGCATATCACTACGTGCGTCCAGCGCGGCGGCAGCGGGCGTTCCGAGAAATACCAGGCCACCATCATGGGCAGGGCGAGCTTCATCAGTTCGGACGGCTGGAAACGTATGACCCCAAGATCCAACCAGCGCTGCGCGCCCTTGCCGATATCGCCAACCAGCAGAACCGCCACCAGCATCAGCACGCCCAGGCCGTAGGCCCATGGGCTCCAGCGGCGCAGCGAGGAGGGTGGAATTTGCGCGATTACAACCATGGCGCCGAAGGCGACGGTCAGTCGAACGGCTTGCTTTTGCACTTCCTCGAAGCCGCCGTCGAAGGCGCTATAAAGCACCACCAATCCGCATAGAGCAAGCAGAAGGAGGCCGGTCAGCAGGGTGCCATCGATGTGAAAAAAGCGCTGCAGCGTCGACATTTGACGCATGGAGCCGGCGGTATCGTTATTCCAGGGCATGGCGCTCTTCATGATTGCGACCCCCTCGGCTGAAGGCTGGCCTGCGCTTCTTCAGGCGCGGCCTCGGTGTCCAGTGCCAAGTAAGCGTCGATGACTTCGCGTGCGATCGGTGCCGCCACCGCGCTGCCGCTGCCGCCGTTCTCGACGACGACGGCAACGGCGAGTCGAGGCTCCTCGATCGGGGCGAAGGCGATGAACAAGGCGTGATCGCGTAAGCGCAGGGCGATTTCCTCGGGATCGTACTCGGAGCGATCCTGGGGCAGACCGAATACCTGCGAAGTACCGGTCTTGCCGGCCATCTCGTATTCCATGTCTTCGCTCACGCGCCGCGCCGTGCCAGTGCGGCCATGCACCACGCCGCGCATGGCCGCGATGACTTCGTCCCAGTGACGATCGTTCTTGAGCTCTATCGGGTCCCCGGCCGGCTCGGGAAGATGCCGAATGGGCCGCTCCGCATTTGCCGGGCGACGGCCGTACAGCAGGTGCGGACGGATGCGATGGCCGCGGTTTGCGAGGATGGCTGTGGCCTGCGCGAGTTGCAGCGGCGTCGTCAACCAGTAGCCCTGGCCGATGCCGGCGATGACGGTCTCGCCGTGATACCAGGACTCGCCTTTGGCTGCGCGTTTCCATTCCCGCGACGGATTGATGCCGGAGAGCTCGCCGGAAAGGTCGATTCCGGTCCGGCGGCCGAAATTGAAAGCATCCATGTGGCGACTCATGGCGTCGATGCCTAGCCGGTAGGCCACATCGTAGAAATATACGTCGCAGGATTCCGCGATCGCTTCGTTCAGGTTCGTATGGCCATGTCCAGAGTGCTTCCAGCAGCGATAGCGGTGGTCATTGCCCGGCAGTTGATAGGCACCGGAGCAAAATACAGTGCTCGAGGCGGAAACGGTGTTCTCCTCCAGCGCCGCCAAGCCGATGAAGGGCTTGAGGGTCGAAGCTGGCGGGTACTGACCGCGCAAGGCGCGGTTGAACAGCGGCTGATCGTGATCGCGCTGCAGATCCTGATAGGTCTGGTAATCGATGCCGTTGACGAACAGATTTGGGTC
>JAJUGG010000285.1 GCA_029268285.1 Ectothiorhodospiraceae bacterium
GAGGGTTCGCCCTGATAAGCGAAGCCCTCGGTCAGACAGCGCCCCAGGCGCCAGAGCGGTTGGTCGGCGTAGTCGCGGTAGTAGCCGTCCTGCTCGCCGCTCAGCAGCACGTGGTAAGCGTGGTGAATGTCGTCGTTCCACTGCGCGTCGTAGCCGTCGCGCAGATAACGTGCGGTATTGGCGTCGTTCTCCAGCACCAGGTGCACATGGCGCTCGCTGCCCGGCCCGTCGCGCACCCGCTCGGCCAGCTCTTCGAATATATCCGGGTGGCTGTCGTCGCGCACGGCATGCACGGCGTCGAAGCGCAAGCCATCGAAGTGGTACTCCTCCAGCCAGTACAGGGCATTGTGTATGAAGAACTCGCGCACCGCGCGAGAGTGCTTGCCGTCGAAGTTGATGGCCGCGCCCCAGGGGGTCTGATGCCGCTCGGTGAAAAATTGCGGCGCATAAACGTGCAGGTAATTGCCCTCGGGCCCGAAGTGGTTGTAGACCACATCGAGAAACATCATCAGGCCCCGTGCGTGCGCGGCCTGCACCAGGCGCTTGAGCTCGTCCGGGCGCCCGTAAGCCCCATCGGGCGCGAAAGGCAGCACGCCGTCGTAGCCCCAGTTGCGCCGTCCGGGGAAGTCGGCCAAGGGCATGAGCTCGATGGCCGTCACCCCCAGCTCGGCGAGCGCATCGAGGCGCTGCTCCACCGCCGCGAAATCGCCCTCGGCGGAAAAGCTCCCCACGTGCAGCTCGTAGACCACCACTTCTTCCCAGGGCCGGCCGCGCCAGTCCTGGTCCTGCCAGTCGAACGCGCTCGGGTCGACCACTTCACTGGGGCCGTGCACATCCTGCGGGTTGCACCGCGAGGCCGGATCGGGCACGTAACTGCCGCCGTCAATGCGATAGCGATACAGGCTCCCCGGGGCGGCTTCAGCGCTCAGTTGAAACCAGCCCTCGGACTCGGCCTGCATCGGCAGTTCGCGCTCGTCCAGGCACAGCGCGACCTGCTCGGCACCGGGCGCCCACAGGCGAAACCGCACCCCGTCATCCTGCATCTCGGCGCCAAAGGGCATGGCGTGAACGCGCTTCATACGCGCTCCTCCCGCTCCAGCAGCAGCACCAGGCTACGTCCCTGCAGGGGATAGGTGGTTTCGGCGTCATGAACGCCGCCCAAGCGCGGCCCGTGGCCCGCGCAGGTATCTAGCAGCACTTGCCACTGATCGCGGCCGGATATGGCCGGCAGGTGGAAGTCGATGGCCTCGTGGTAGGCATTGACGAGCAGCAGGAAATTATCGTCGGTGACAGGCCGCCCGCGCTCGTCGCGATCCCCCAGCGCGCGGCCGGCGAGATAAACCCCGAGGCAGCGCGCAAAGCTCTTATCCCATTCCTCGTCGGTCATCTCGCGGCCCTCGGGGGTCAGCCAGAGAATATCTTTGATGCCGCTGCCGCGGATCTCGCGCCCGTGGAAGAAATTACGGCGCCGGAACACCGGATGCTCATGCCGAAGCTTGATCAGACGCTCGGTAAAAGCAAGCAGTTCGCGCTGCTCATCGTCGAGCTCCCAGTGCACCCAGGAGGTCTCGTTGTCCTGGCAATACGCGTTGTTATTGCCGGACTGGGTACGGCCCATTTCGTCGCCGGCCAGCAACATGGGCACGCCTTGCGACAAGAAAAGTGTCGCCAGGAAGTTGCGCTTCTGGCGCGCGCGCACGGCGCGAACCTCCGGGTCCTCGGTCGGGCCCTCGACGCCGTAGTTGTAGGAGAGGTTGTTGTCGGTGCCGTCGCGATTATCTTCGCCGTTGGCGAGATTGTGCTTATCGTTGTAGCTGACTAGGTCCTGCAGCGTGAAGCCATCGTGCGCGCAGATGTAGTTGATGCTGGCGTGCGGCCGCCTTCCCGAGCTCTGATAGAGATCGCTGGAGCCAGTCAGGCGGCTGGCGAACTCGCCGATCAGATCGCCATCGCCCTTCCAGAACGCGCGCATGGTGTCGCGGTAGCGGTCGTTCCACTCGGCCCAGCCGCTGGGAAAATTACCGACTTGGTAGCCGCCTTCGCCAAGATCCCAGGGCTCGGCGATGAGCTTGACCTGCGACAGCACCGGATCCTGGCGGATGATGTCGAAGAATGCGCCAAGCCGATCGACTTCGTACAGTTCGCGGGCCAGGGCCGGCGCCAGATCGAAGCGAAAGCCGTCGACGTGCATTTCCAGCACCCAGTAGCGCAGCGAATCCATGATGAGCTGCAGCACCCGCGGGTGGACCATGTTCAGAGTATTGCCGCAGCCGGTGAAATCCATGTACTCGCGCGGATTGTCCGGCACCAGACGGTAGTAGGCGGCGTTGTCGATGCCGCGCAGCGACAGGGTCGGGCCAAGATGATTGCCTTCGGCGGTATGGTTGTAGACCACGTCGAGGATGACCTCGATGCCCGCCGAGTGCAGCGTCTTGACCATGGTCTTGAACTCGGAGACGTTGCCGCTCGCCGAGTAGCGCGGCTCCGGCGCGAAGTAGGCA
>JAJUGG010000286.1 GCA_029268285.1 Ectothiorhodospiraceae bacterium
ACAGGTGTGTTATAAGCGCCTGCCACTGGGCGACTTGCGCCAACAAACCCAGGTCTTCGGCTTCTTTTTCCTGGGCGCAAGCCTGGTCTCGGGCGTGGGAACCCTGTTGTTCGCGGACTGGTCGCAGGTGCCGGACAGCACGACGGAATGGGGCGTGCTGCTATGGCTGGGCCTGGGCGCCTCCGGACTGGGCTACCTGGGCTGGAATACCGCCGCCAAACGGGTCAATACCGGGCAGCTGGCGACTATGAACAACATGCTGATCCCGGCCGGCATCCTGGTGAACTTCCTGTTCTGGAACCGCGACATCGACTGGCCCCGGCTGCTCATCGGCGGCGCCGTCATCGTGCTTTCTGTATATCTGTGTAGACCGCGGCAGCCCGCTGAAACTTGATCGAACCACGGCGACACGGAGAAAGCAGGCGCGCCGGAAATGACCTTCGTAGGGTGCGTATCACGCACCGTTCCAGCCGAGCCGACCGGCGATGGTGCGTGATACGCACCCTACTACCGTGACTACCTCTTTGCGACATTTGCCGTAGGGTGCCATCGCGCAGCGCGCCTGAGCTTCCGACGCAACGCGAACGGTACCATGCGGCTGACGCCGCGATGGCACCCCGCAAGGAAGCGCCCCCATAGCCGCAGGCACAGTGGCAGGGTGCTTATCACGCGCCGTACATTTGAGCGAACTGCCTTTCCCTGTAGGAGCGGCCGCCGGCCACGAAAGACGATGGTTCCCGGTAAAGCCGTGGGAGATTCGCGGCGAGGTCGCCGCTCCTACAGCTGTTTTCGCTCAATCAAAAGAGTGGCGCCAAGCTGTATCGGAGCGGAAAGGGTCATTGCTGCTGCTCCCCCTGCGGATAGAGATGCACGTCCTGCTGCGGGTAGGGGATGGTGATGCCGTGCTCGTCGAAGGCGAGCTTAATCCTTTCCAGCAGGCTGCAGGTGGTCGGCCACCAGTCGGCGGTCTTGGTCCAGGGGCGCACGGCGAAGCGCACGCCGTGGGCGGCGAGTTCCACCACCACGATCTGCGGCGCGGGATCTGACAGCACGCGCTCGTCGCTGCGCACGACCTGCTCGATGACCTCACGCGCCTTGCGCAAATCGTCGTCGTAACTGACTTCGACGGCGATATCCACCCGCCGCGTCGGCTTTACCGAGAAGTTGGTGATCTGGCTGTTGGTAATGCCGCCGTTCGGAATCCAGAGCGCTTGCCCGCCCGGCGTCTTGAGCAGGGTGTGAAACATGCGGATCTCCTCCACCGTGCCCATGGTGCTGCCGATCTGCACGAAGTCACCACCCTTGAAGGGTCGAAAAGTAATCAGCATGACGCCGGAAGCGAAATTGGACAGTGAATCCTTCAACGCCAAGCCGACCGCAAGGCCGGCGGCACCGAGAATGGCCAGTAAGGAGGTCGTGTCGAAGCCGAGCTGATCGAGCGCGGCAATAATGACGACAGCCAGCAGCAAGGCATAAAGCAAATTGCCGAGAAAAGCAGCCAGGGTCTTGTCCAAGCGCCTGCCGATGAGACGCGTCACGGCTTGGCTGATGCGTCCCGCCACCCAGAAGCCCACGAGGAAGATCGCCAGCGCGGCCAGCAGGTGCAGCCCCCAGAAGGCGACACGGTCCATGAGTTCGTATTCGGCAATGAATTGTCGCAGCTGATCCACAGCGCCTTCCTTGTTTCTTAGATTCTCGAGAGGCCCGCGCGGCGCGCGGCCTCTTTACAAATGCATTCACCACGACCACCTAAATAGCGGTTCACGCGGCCGAAGTCCAAAATTTAATCATTGCAAGGAGGCCATTATGCCGACAGCCAAGGCGTATTCCGCCACGTCGCCCATGTCGGGGCTGGCGCCGACCCAGATCGAGCGCCGAGCACCGCGCCCCGACGATGTCGTGATCGACATCCTCTACTGCGGGGTGTGTCATACCGACATCCACATCGCGCAGAACGATTGGGGCGGCACCAACTACCCGGTGGTGCCCGGCCACGAGATCATCGGCCGCGTGACGGCTGTGGGCGACGAGGTTACGAAGTATGGTGAAGGAGACCTTGTCGGCGTCGGCTGCATGGTGGACTCTTGCCGCCATTGCGGGCCCTGCGAACAGGGCCTGGAGCAGTTCTGCGCTAACGGCATGACCCCGACCTACAACGGCGAAGACCGCCACGATGGCTCCCCCACCTATGGCGGCTACTCCGACTCGGTGGTGGTCAGCGAGCGCTTCGTGGTGCGCATCCCCGAGCAACTCGACCCCTCGTCCGCCGCGCCCATCCTATGCGCCGGCATTACCACCTACTCGCCGCTCAAGCATTTCGGCGTCAAGCCCAACGACAAAGTGGGCGTGGTCGGCATGGGCGGGCTGGGCCACATGGGCGTGAAGTTCGCCAAGGCGCTGGGCGCGGAGGTGACGCTATTCACCCGCTCG
>JAJUGG010000287.1 GCA_029268285.1 Ectothiorhodospiraceae bacterium
GCCGGCATGAAGCGCCGCTCCAGCACCGCCAGATAAGCGTTGCGAGACTGCGCCCCCATCTTGTCGCCTTGATCGAGGCCGAAGCCCCAAGCGGCGGGCTTTAGATCGGCACCGTCTCCGTATCCGGTAGGCAAGGCCTGCAGCCGGTCGAGTGCTGCGACCATCTCGCCCCAGTGCGGCTGACTGTCTCCCCCGAGGGCGTGTTGGTGGTCGCGATAAGTTTCGATCTGCGCGGCTACCGCATCGAGAAAGCTGCGGTTCGCCCCGTAGCCGGTAAGCCATGCAAGCGCGCTGATGGCGAATACGGCGCACGCCGCGGCCATCGCTCCGCTATAAGCCCAGCGGAAGCGGCGTTGCTCGCGGCGGTTAGCGGCGGCGATGCCGGACTCCGCGAATACCACATCATTCAGCAGGCGCCGAATAAAGAAGGTCCTGGGAGTCACCGAACTGGCCGAACTGACGGGTGGCGCGCACAAGGTAGGCGGCAACACGCCCGACACCCAGGTCGCCGGCGAGGCGGTTTGCGTTGCGCTGACGAAATATGTACCACGTAGAATCGCGGGTTGTTCGAATTGGTTGGGTACGAAGACATCCCGCAGGAAGTTGGTCAGCTTGCTCTGCAGGCCCAGCATCTGCCGCGGGAACTCGTATATCAACATGCGTCGGCGCGGGCTGCGTTCCTCACGTAAGCGGTGCGCGATGCGGTCGGCGGCCCGACCGATGAGCGCTTCAAAGCGAGCGGGGAAAGCGGCCAAGGCTTCGCCGGCCGCATCCGGCGCCTTAAACGGCAGCGTCACACCCCAGACTTGGTCGCGCTCCTCGGCTTCGAGGTCCAGGAAAAACTCATTGAACCCCGCGATCAAATCGCATTTGGTAAAGACCACATAAACCGGTAGATCCATGCCCAGATGCTCGTTGAGCTCCTGGATGCGCCGTTTGATCGCGGTCGCTTGCATGGCCTGCTGCGTGGGCGTCTTGGTCAGCAGGTCGAGGATGCTGATCGTGACCAGGATGCCGTTAAGCGGACGCTTCGGCCGAGTACGCTTGAGCATGCCCAGGAACCCCAACCAAGCATGATTGGCCGCCTCGCGGGGGTTGTCCTGCGTGGTGTAACGCCCGGCGGTATCGATGAAAACGGCTTCATCGGTAAACCACCAATCGCAGTAGCGCGTGCCGCCCGCCCCCTGGACCGGATCGTCGCCAAGCTGGCTCTGCAGCGGAAAATGAAGCCCGGAGTTCTTGAGCGCCGTGGTTTTGCCCGAGCCCGGCGCGCCGATGATCACATACCAGGGCAGCTGATAGAGTTTGCGCCCCTTCAAGGCGTCGGCACCTTGAAGAGTCTGCAGGGCCCCTTTTAGGCGCTCCGCAAGTATCGCTTGCTCAGGATCGGGAGCCGCCGCGGCCTTAGCGCCCGTAGCCAGCGGCTGCTCGGCATCCTTGTCGAGCGCTTCGGTCAGCTGCGCCTCGGCGCGCTTGTCTGTAAAGCGCACGCGAAACTGCGTCAGCAGCCAGATCACCGGCAGGGCGATGATAACGCCGATGCGCGCCCAAACCGAGCTCAGCGGCTTGTAATCGGCGACCGCTATCAGCGGGCCCGCGAACCACACCAAAAACGCCAGAGCCAGCAGTCCGATGCAGGCCAGGACCCAGCGGTTAGTGATAAAGCGGATGAATCTCCCGAACATACTCTTGAGGCTTCCCTTACTCGGAGTCTTAATCGCTCCACCCGGCGCGGACGCGCCGCTGCGGATCCCTGGCAATAACGGCGGCTAGGCGCGCCGGTAGTAGACGTCGAGTACTACACGACGGTTGCGCGCCCTTCCTTCGGCGCTTTGGTTATCGGCGATGGGTTCGGCGTCGGCGCGCCCTTCTGGAACCAAGCGCCCTTGCAGGTTTGCGCTGGCGGCGAGGTAATCGGCAACGGCGCTCGCGCGAGCCAAGGACAAATGCCAGTTAGACGGGTAGCGCGGCGTACGAATCGGCGTACTGTCGGTGTGGCCGGAAACCACCACCCGACCGGGCGTGCTTTCCAGCACCCGCGCGATCTTGGCCAGTATTGGCTGATAGGATTCATTGATGTCAGCGCTGCCGGAGCCGAACAGCTCACCCGCGTCGAGCACGATGGCGACCCGATTCGGATGACTCTCCAGGCGCAACACGCCGCGCTCCAACTCGCTCGCCAAAGCATGGCGAAGATTGCTGGCTACGACATCATCCGGCGGCGACGCTTCCTCCGGGGCCGGTGTCGGCCGTTGCGCCGGCACGAGAGCCGCGATTTCGGCTTGGAGCGCATCGCTGCGACGGTTCAGATCCCATTGCAAAGACGTGAACAAGCCGAAGCCGAGGAGCCCCAGCACCGCTGCCGCCACCCAGACCGGCAAAAAACTGTGCA
>JAJUGG010000288.1 GCA_029268285.1 Ectothiorhodospiraceae bacterium
AGCATCAACAGCCGGGGCTTGCTCATCAGCGCGCGGCCGAGGGCGAGCATTTGTCGCTCGCCGCCGGAGAGCGTGCCCGCGGCTTGTGCGGCGCGCTCCTTCAGGCGAGGGAAGGTTTCGTAGACCAGCTCGAGCTGGTCGAGATAATGCCGCTCGCCCGCGCGCTTACGCGGATAGGCGCCGAGCCTGAGGTTGTCGGCGACGCTCATGGAGGTGAACAGCTCGCGCGTTTCCGGCACCAGGCACATGCCGCGCATGACGCGCTGCTCGATGGGTAAGGCGTCAATCTGCTCGCCGAGGTAACGCACGTCGCCGCGCGCCCAGCCGCTTGGCGGCAGCGCGCCCATGATGGCGTTGAGGGTGGTGGACTTGCCGGCGCCGTTGGGGCCGATCACGGTGACGATGCTGCCGCTCGCCACCGTCAGCGCAATGTCGTGTACCGCGTCGACCTTACCGTAGCCGACTTGCAGATTCTGCGTTTCGAGTATGGCCGTCATGCGCGTTTCCTCAGGCGATGTCGCCCAAATAGGCTTCCAGTACCGCCGGGTTGCGCTGCACCGCGTCCGGCGTTCCCTCGGCGATCTTGCGGCCGAACTCCATGACCACCAGGTGGTCGGTGAGGTTCATGACGAAGTCCATGTCGTGCTCGACGATGAGCACGCTCATGCCCTCGGCCTTTAGTTTGTTGAGCAGCGCGGCAAGCGCTTGCTTTTCGAGGTAGCGCAGTCCGGCCGCGGGTTCATCCAGCAGCAATAGCGCCGGATCGGTGCACAGGGCGCGGGCAATCTCTAGCAGCCGCTGCTGGCCCAGCGACAGATTGCCGGCCTCCTGGTACAGGTAATCGCCGAGGCCCACGCGTTCGAGCTGTTGGGCCGCCTCGTGCAGCAGCTTGGCTTCTTCTGTGCGGTTGAGGCGGGCGATGCTCGCCAGCACGCCGCCCTGCGGCCGAAAATCGCCGCGCAAATGCGCGCCCAGGGCGACGTTCTCCAGCGCCGTCATGGTCGGCAGCAACTGGACGTGCTGGAAGGTGCGGCCGATCCCGCGCTGTACCACTTGCCGGGCGCTAAGGCCGGCGAGCGATTCGTCGCGGTAGCGGACGCTGCCGGCGGTGGCCGGCATGACGCCGCTGATCATGTTGAAGGTGGTGGACTTGCCGGCGCCGTTGGGGCCGATCAGGCCGACGATCTCGCCGGCGCGCAGCGAAAAGCTCACGTCATCCACCGCCACCAGGCCGCCGAACTCCTTGCGCAGGCCCTGCACCTCGAGCAAGGGCGCGCCCGTATCCGGCTTGGCTCGTTTTGCCAGTGCTGGCGCCGTGGCCGGTGCGCGCGCAGTCGGCTGGCGCGGAAAGCGGCGGCGTAGCAGCGGCCACAGGCCGTCGCGCGCGTAATGCAGCAGCAGTACCATCAGCACGCCGAAGACGATGGCTTCTACGCTCACCTCCAATTGCAGCAGCGCCGGCAGCTTGCTGCGCAGGAACTCCTTGGCCAGCGTAAATACGGCAGCGCCGAGTACGGCGCCCCAGACATAGCCGGCACCGCCGATCACGGCCATGAACAGGTATTCGATGCCGTAGGTCAGGCCGAAGGACGAGGGGCTGACGGCGCGCTGCAGGTGCGCGTAAAGCCAGCCGGAAAGACAGGCAAGGACAGCGGCGAGAACGAACAGCACCATCTTCATCCAGACGGTGTTGACGCCCATCGCCTCCGCCATGGCGCCGTTCTTGAGCGCGCGCAAGGCCCGACCCGGGCGGGAGGCGAGCAGGTTGTGCGCGGCCAGCACAGCCAGCAACAGCAGGCCCCAGATCAGAAGATACATGGCGCGCCCGTCCGCGAGCGAAATGCCCAGCACTTCGAGCGCGGGGATGCCGCTTAGGCCGTCGTGGTAGCCGAGAAACCCCATGGTGCCGAACAGGTAATACAGCGCCAGCGCCCAGGCGATAGTCGCCAAGGCCAAGTAATGTCCGGACATGGTCAAGGTGACCGCACCGATGATCAGCGCTGCGGTCACCGTGATGGCCAAGCCCAGCAGTAGGCCCAGCCAGGGTGACGCTGACAGCGCCGTGGTCAGATAAGCGCTGCTGTAGGCACCGATGCCGACGAACGCGGCCTGTCCGAAGGAGGTCAGGCCGCCGACGCCGGTAAGCAGTACCAATCCCAGTGCGACCATGCTCGACAGGCCGATATAGTTGAGCAGCGAAATCCAGACCGCGGGCACCGGTAGAAGCGGCAACAGCGCCACCACGGCTAGGAAGGCGAACAGAGCAGCACGGTTCTTATTGCGCATGGGCGCTACTCCTCGTCCTCGTCATGGGCTTGATGACGGGTTGCCAGCGAGCGCCAGAGCAGCAC
>JAJUGG010000289.1 GCA_029268285.1 Ectothiorhodospiraceae bacterium
CCGGTTCGCACCACGCCGCTGCAATGGAAGCTCGACAGCTCTACCCGGAGTCGGTTGGTACTGAGCCTTGCCAGCCGGGATACGCCTCTCAGCACGACTGAGGAAGGCCAATGGAGCCTGTTCCGGCTGATCGAGAAACACGCCACGCAGCAGCCGCTGGGCGAAGCGGACGGCGTGCTGCTCAGCTTCGTCATCGACGGCATCGCGGCGGAGTATGTGCTGCAGCCGCTGCGCGCCGCCAATCCTTTCACCCATAACGATTTGCGCGGCTTCGTATTGCCGAAAAGCTTATGAACGATAACGCGGAACTCTGCGGCCTGTTCGGGAAAGTGCCTCATCAGGCCGATTTCGTCAGCCGCCATCTGCCGGAAGGCTTTATCGAATACTGGCACGTTTGGTTGCAATCCGGCGTGAGCGTGAGCCGTGAGCAGCTTGGGGAGGACTGGTTAGAGCTATATCTGACCAGCCCGGTGTGGCACTTCGCGATCGGCGCGGGCGTCTGCGCGGATCAGGCTGTCGTCGGCGTGTTGATCCCCAGCGTAGACGAGATAGGTCGCTACTTTCCGCTCACCGTCGCCCATGCCGGCAGTCATAGGCCTTGGCCCGCGCTGCTCTCCGGCGAGGCCTGGTATAGGCAGGCGGAGCAAGTCGCTTTGAGCGCGCTCGATGAAGAGACGGGCTACATCCGTCTCATCGAGGCCTTGGAGGCTTTGCCGACGCCGGAGTTCGAGGCCTTGCCGCGCTATCGCACGCTTCCTGGGGGCAACGGCGCGAGCAAAGCCTGGGTTATCGAGAACAAGGACGCGGCCCCTTCGCGGGACATGGCGCTCGGCTTGTTGGAGAAGGTTTACGGGCGTCTACTGGGGGGCTACAGCCTCTGGTGGACAGCGGGCTCCGAGCATGTGGCTCCCTGCACGCTCGTCTGCGCCGGTCTGCCGGAAACGGGACAGATGGCGGCCATGTTCGACGGGGGCTGGCGCCGTTGGGGTTGGAGCAGCGAAGAGGTATTCGATCGCTCTGAAACGGGAGTATCAGTTTGAGCGTAGAAACGCCGACCTGCCGCCTGGTCTCGCGCGCACTCACGCACACCGGCTATCAGCGTGAAAGCAACGAAGACGCGATTCTGGAAATGCCGGAGGCCGGCTTTTGGGCGGTTGCCGATGGCATGGGCGGACACGCCGATGGTGCCTACGCAAGCCGCGCCGCGGTAGAGGCCTTGTCCAGCGCGGGGACTGTGTACAGCGGCCGACGGCTGGTCAGCAGTGTCGAGCCTGCCCTGCAGGAGGTGAACGCACACCTGCTGGCGCGAGCACAGCAACTGGGCTTTGGGCAGGTTGTCGGCACTACAGTCGTTACCCTGATCTTGGAAGGCGAGCACTTCCACTGCTTTTGGGCCGGCGACAGTCGCCTTTACCTCTGGCGCGAGGGTGAGCTGCGGCGGGTCACTCGTGACCATACGGCGCCCGTCAATGGCCGGCCGGGCGGCCTGACGCGCGCCGTGGGTGCCGCGGCGAGTTTGGAGCTCGATTACACCCGCGGTTATCTGTACGAGAATGATTTCTTCCTGCTGTGTAGCGACGGCTTGAATAAGGTCGTCGATGACGAGGCGCTGGCCGCTTATCTAAGCGAGCACGCGCCGGAGACCGTCTGTAGCCGCTTGCTCGAAGCCGCTCTGGCGCGAGGTGGGCCGGACAACATTAGCTGTGTCACGGTGTTCTTAGAAAACTAAAAAATGCTTGCTCTCATCTGGCAGCCCCGGGCGCCGGAGCCGCAAGCCAACTAGCCAAGGAGCCACAAGGGAATGGGTATCTCCGTCACTCCGTTCGATCAAAGCCGACGCCTGCTGCGCCTGGACACGGTGCTGGGGCCGGACGCGCTTGTCGCCGTATCGCTGCACGGTGAAGAGGCGATGTCCGAGGGATTCGATTATTGCCTGGATGTTTTCTCCGATACCGTTCACGAGATTCCTGCGGAGAAAATCGTCGGTACCGCCATCAATTTCGCGCTGATTCAGGAAGACAACAGCAAGCGATACTTCAATGGTTACATCAGCGAGGTAACGGCGCAGGGTCGTTCTTATGGCGGGCAGCGCAGCAGCTATCGCCTGAGTGTTGTGCCTTGGCTGTGGTTTCTGGGCAAGAGCACGGACTGCCGCGTGTTCCAGGGAATGACGGTCGAAGACGTGCTCAAGGAGCTGTTCGCGCCATTGGGCAGCAAGGCCAGGTTCGAGTTCAAGCTGACGCAGCCGCACCCTGAGCACCGCTTCCTGGTTCAGTACAACGAAACCTCGCTCAATTTCATGCACCG
>JAJUGG010000290.1 GCA_029268285.1 Ectothiorhodospiraceae bacterium
GCCTCGTCGGTCGCAACGACGCCGACCTGCTCGCCCTCCTGATCGATGAGCCTGACCTCCGGAACACGGATGGCCCGGTTAAGCCGGCGCTCGTCGACTGGCGGACGACCGCCCCTTCTTGGTTTCAAAGCGATGCCTCAATCCTCCAAAATAGTACCGCCGCGGCGCGCTACGTCCTGTTCCAGGCGCTCGATGAACTCTTCGATCGTCATCGAACCGAGGTCCTCGCCCCCGCGGGTGCGCACGGCAATTTTGTTCGACTCCATTTCCCGATCGCCCACAACGAGCATGTACGGGACCTTGAGAATCGTGTGCTCGCGGATTTTAAAGCCGATTTTCTCATTTCTCAAGTCGGCCTGCGCTCTAAACCCGCGCTCCGCAAGGGCTCTCTCAATGCCTTCAGCGTACTCGGCCTGGCGATCGGTGATATTGAGCACTACAGCCTGGGTCGGCGCCAGCCAAGCAGGCCAAGCGCCGGCGTAGTGTTCGGTGAGGATCCCAAAGAAACGCTCGAAAGAACCGAGAATGGCCCGGTGCAGCATGACCGGCACCTGCTTAGAGCCGTCTTCGGCGATGTAGTGCGCGCCAAGGCGACCCGGCATGGAGAAGTCCACCTGAATGGTACCGCACTGCCAAACACGGCCCAGGCAATCCTTGAGCGCAAACTCGATCTTGGGCCCGTAGAAGGCGCCCTCGCCCGGCTGCAGCTTGTACTCCAGGCCCTTGCTCTCGAGCGCGGTCGCCAGCGCCTGCTCGGCCTTGTCCCAGATCTCGTCGGAGCCAACGCGCTGCTCGGGGCGCGTGGAGAGGGCCAGCAGCACTTCGTTGAAGCCGAAGTCACTGTAGACCTTGTAGACGAGATCGATGAAGTCCGACACCTCGGATTGGATCTGATCCTCAGTACAGAAGATGTGGGCGTCGTCTTGCGTAAAGGCGCGCACTCGCATCAAGCCGTGCAGCGTACCCGAGGGCTCGTTGCGGTGACAGGAGCCGAACTCGGACATGCGCAGCGGCAGATCGCGGTAGCTCTTCAGGCCCTGGTTGAAGATCTGCAGGTGCGCCGGGCAGTTCATGGGCTTCACGGCGTAGGTCCGGTTCTCGGATTCGGTCGTGAACATGTCGTCGCGGAACTTCTCCCAGTGTCCCGACTTCTCCCACAGCACGCGATCGGCAAGCTGCGGGGTGTGCACTTCCTGATAACCGTTGCGACGCAGCTGGCTGCGGATGTAGTCCTGCAGCGCGATGTAGATCTGCCAGCCGTTGTTGTGCCAGAACACCATACCCGGGGCTTCTTCCTGGGTATGGAAGAGATCCTGGATCTTGGCGATGCGGCGGTGATCGCGCTTCTCGGCCTCTTCCAGCTGATGCAGGTAGGCCTTGAGCGCTTTCTTATCCTGCCAGGCGGTGCCGTAGACACGCTGCAGCATTTCGTTGCGCGAGTCGCCGCGCCAGTAGGCGCCAGCCACCTTGGTTAGCTTGAAGGCCTTAAGCTTGCCGGTGCTCGGCACGTGCGGCCCGCGGCAGAGATCGAGAAAATCGCCCTGGCGATAAACCGAAATCTCTTCCTCCCGCGGGAGGTCTTCGATGATCTTGGCTTTGTATTCTTCGCCGATGCTGCGGAAGTACTGCACGGCCTCGTCGCGATCCCACACTTCGCGAGTGACGACGTAATCCTCGCCCGCCAGCTCGCTCATGCGCGCCTCGATCTTCTCGAGATCCTCCTCGGTAAAGGGGCGCTTGTAGGCGAAGTCGTAGTAGAAGCCGTTCTCGATGACCGGGCCGATCGTGACTTGGGCCTCGGGAAAAAGCTCCTTGACGGCGTGCGCGAGCAAGTGCGCGGTCGAATGACGAATGACTTCCAAGCCGTCTTCGTCGCGCTCAGTAACAATGGCCAGCTCGGCGTCGTCATCGATGGTGTAAGAGGTGTCGACAAGCTTATCGCCGACGCGCCCGGCTAGGGCGGCCTTGGCAAGACCTGCGCCGATGGATTCGGCAACCTCACGGACCGTGACCGGATGATCGAATTCGCGCTTGCTACCGTCGGGGAGGGTAATGACCGGCATGATGCATCTCCACAGTGGTGACCTATACGAGGGGCCACATGTATTGTTCGAACCTAAAGATGAAGCGGTTCGCCAAAAAAGAAAAGCACCCCGCAGGGTGCTTTTCCGATGTTTGGTAGGCGCGATTGGACTCGAACCAACGACCCCCACCATGTCAAGGTGGTGCTCTAACCAGCTGAGCTACGCGCCTGCAGGCCGCAAACTATACATAAACCCCGCGTTGTCTACAAGCCTCTTCACC
>JAJUGG010000291.1 GCA_029268285.1 Ectothiorhodospiraceae bacterium
GACTTCCACCTCGAGCGTTTCGCCGAGCTGATGGAAGGCGCCCAGGCCTAAGGCGATTGAACCATTGAGGTACGGAGACACGGAAGACGGAAAGGCAAGCCTGTAGGAGCGGCGACCCCGCCGCGAATCTCAAGGGTCTAGCAGCGACCCCAGCGTATTCGCGGCGACCCCGCCGCTCCTGCCGGCGTATCAACCGCTTTTCTTCTCCGTGCCGCCGTGCCTTCGTGGTTAAATACAGACTCGATTCTGCCACTGGTAAGGAGCGAGCCATGGTCGATGAAATCGTCAAGCGGGCGATGACCAAATGGCCCAACGCGCCCGCGCTGTTTGGTTGGCTTCGCCTGGATCGCCGTGGGCAATGGTATTTGCGCGGCGAGCGAATCGAGCGCGATATCCTCACCGGCTTCATAGGCCGCAACTACGAGTCCGACGAACACGGGCGCTGGTACTTCCAGAACGGGCCGCAACGCGGTTTCGTCGAGCTCGACTACACCCCCTGGATTCTTTTTAGCCAGCCAGACGGCTCGCTGCATACCCACACGGAACAAGCCGTCCAAAGCTGCGAGGCCGCTTACCTCGACGAGACCGGCAACCTAATCCTGGTCTGCGAGCACGGCCCCGGCCTGCTGTCCGAATCCGACCTCGACTGGGCGCTGGAGCGCTTCCGTACGCCGCAGGGCGAGCCGCCCGAGGAGGCCGCGCTCATGGCCGCACTAGAGGCGCTGCAGAGCGGGGAAGCAGCCGAGCTTGCGCTGGAGTATGGCGGGCGTATTGTTGAGGTGGAACCGATCCGCGCCGCAGAGGCGCCGGAGCGACTAGGCTATGTACAAAGGCCGGAGCCTTTGCCAGAAGAAGAACGCCGCTGAACGGACGCGAGAGCCGGCGCATCTACAGGTGGAGAACGAAATGACAGAACCCGTGAATGTGCTCATCGTCGGCGCCGGCGCAATCGGCGGCCTCTACGGCGCCATCCTCAAACGCGCCGGCGCGCGCGTGGGGCTAGTGGTCCGCTCCGAATATGACGTCATAAAATCCGACGGCGTAAAGATCACCAGCCCGCTCGGCGACCTGAGCTACCAGCCGGATGGCGTATACCGCTCCGCAGAGGAAGTCGACGCGGCGCCGGATTACCTAGTGGTCACACTCAAGGTCGTGGACGGCATCGACCGTGTCGCCGCGATCAAGCCGGCCGTCGGGCCCAACACCACCATCGTGCTGATCGAAAACGGCATCGACATCGAGCCCGAAATCGCCGAGGCCTTCCCGGACAATCGCTTGATCAGCGCCTTGGCCTTCGTCGCCGTAAGCCGCGTCGGCCCGGGCAGCATCGACCACAAAGCTTACGGTCAACTCACCATCGGCAACTTCCCCTCCGGCGCCGGCCCCGAAGTGCACCACTTTGCAGAGCTCCTGGAGCAGGGCGGGGTACCGGGCGTGGTCAGCGACCGGGTCGTCACTGAGCGCTGGCGCAAAGCCGTGTGGAACGCGCCGTTCAACCCCGTCTCCGTCCTTGCAGGCGGCGCGGACACGCGCACCATGCTGCAGACGCCCGGTGGCGAATATGCCATCCGCGCGATGATGGAAGAAGTCTGCGCCGCCGCGAAGGCCGCCGGCCATCCCCTACCAGATGACATCATCGAGATGAATATCGCCAGCACGCACAAAATGCCGCCGTACTACAACAGCATGGCGCTGGATTACCTGAACAAGCGCCCCATGGAAGTCGAGGCCATCCTCGGCAACCTGGTGCGCGCGGCAGAGCGGAGCGGGGTAGAGGTTCCCCGGCTGAAAACCGCCTATGCCTTGATAAAAATGCTGCAGGCCAACTTGGCCAAACAGCAATAACGACACGACCAAAGAGGAGGAGAGACCATGGGCAGCAATCAGAGCAGCATCGCAGCACGACGCGCGACCATCAGCGACGCGGAGTGGCAGGTGCGCGTCGACTTGGCGGCCTGCTACCGCCTGGTGGCGCACTACGGCTGGGACGACCTGATCTTCACCCACCTATCCGCGCGCGTCCCGGGGCCGGAGCATCATTTCCTGATCAACCCCTACGGGCGCCTGTTTGACGAAATCACCGCTTCGTCCCTGGTGAAAGTGGACCAGGACGGCAACGTCGTCGACCCGGGTGAGGAGAGCCGCGTCAACCCGGCAGGCTTTACCATCCACAGCGCCGTCCACATGGCGCGCGAGGATGCCGGCGCCGTCATGCACCTGCACGCACCGGCAGGTGTTGCCGTCGCCTCCCAGGAAGAGGGCCTGCTGCCGCTC
>JAJUGG010000292.1 GCA_029268285.1 Ectothiorhodospiraceae bacterium
CTTGGCGCCTATATTGATCTCGGTACGACGCCGAGCGAGGGCATGTACTGGATGATCGACGAGCTCGCAATCGACGACGACTACATCGGCCCGCCGCCAGGCTATTTGGGCGGGCGCGACATCAGCCCGCCGGCGCCCCCGGTGCTGCGTAAAGTGCAGTAAACCTGGGCTCTGGCTACAAATGATTCCGAAGATAATGGAAAACGGCCGGTTTGCGCTCGACATGTATCAAGAACCGCGACCCATCATCGCACCATAGGTCCGACTTCAGTCGGACGTCTTGATTAGTGCTCTGATCTCATTCGAAGCTGCGGAAGCGATTGCGCGGACATGCCCAGCGACGTAGCCGTTCCCGCAGCGCATTTACCCCCTGCTTCCGCAGTGATTTATCTCGGCGGCGCTGCCGAGCGCCGAACGCACTCAGGCCGTGCGCCGCCGCTCGGCTCGCGCCAGTAGTTGCTCTTCCCAGCGCAGAGAGGAGCGTACGATCAAATCCAGGTTGTCGTGGCGCGGCTGCCAGCCCAAGGTTTCTCGAATCCGTCGAGCGTTGGCGATGAGCGAAGGCGGGTCGCCCGGACGACGAGGCTCCTCTCGGACCTGCAGCGGCGCGCCGTGGGCGCGCGCGACGGCATCGAGGACCTCACGCACGCTGTATCCGTGGCCATAGCCGCAATTGAGGGTGGTAGACGCGCCGCCCGCGCGCAGATAGTCCAGTGCGCTCAGGTGAGCCGCGGCAAGATCGTCGACGTGAATGTAGTCCCTTACGCCGGTCCCGTCCGGCGTCGGATAGTCGGTGCCGAAGACGCTGATGTAGGGGCGCTTACCGACCGCATGCTCGCAAGCCGCCTTGATCAACAGCGTAGCGTGCTCGGTCGACTGGCCGATCTTGCCATCCAGCGCCGAGCCGGCGACGTTAAAATAGCGCAGCACTACGTGTCGCATGCCGCTGGCGCGACATAGGTCGTCCAGTATCCACTCGCTCATCAATTTTGACCGGCCGTAGGGATTGATCGGCGCGGTAGGCGTCGTCTCGTCGGCCACCCCATCGGCGGGCATGCCGTAGACCGCTGCGGTGGAGGAGAATACGAACTGCTCCACGCCGGCGGTCGCGCAGCATAGCAGCAGATTGCGCACATTAGCCGTGTTGTTGCCGTAATACTTGAGCGGGTCTGCGACCGACTCGGGCACGATGGTATGCGCCGCAAAGTGCATCACCGTGTCGATTTCGTAGTCGCGCAGCACCCGTTGCACCAGACCCATGTCGCCGACGTCGCCGACGATCAGATCCCCGTACAGCACGCTTTCTGCGAACCCGGTGCTGAGGTCGTCCAGTACCACGACCTGCTCGCCGCGCTCGCCTAACTGCTTGACGACATGGCTACCGATATAGCCCGCGCCGCCGGTAACCAGAATGCGCTTTTGCCCCACGAATCGCTCCCTGAATACTTGAACTTATTCTGCTTCTCCGACGCGCGCAGGCGTCGAGGCTCGTAACAGCTAAGTGAGACTGCGCAGAAACTGTTTCAAGAGGAGCTAATGAGGACTCGCCAAGCCAGATTTAAGCGGTTATACTTCGGCTCCGCCGCAGGACGAGAAGCTTCTCGGCACGCGGTGGTTGACAGCGCGTAGAGCTTTCATGGAGACTACGCCGCTTCAAGTATTCGGAGGGGTTCCCGAGCGGCCAAAGGGGGCAGACTGTAAATCTGCTGGCTCAGCCTTCGGAGGTTCGAATCCTCCCCCCTCCACCAAGTTCAAGCGTGTCCGGATGAGTCGTTTCCGGTGCGCGGGCGGCGGTAACGATCCCCGTCGCAGGAGTTGGCCCTTTAGCGGGACGCCGGGGTAAGGTGTTGCTGCGCGGGTGTAGTTCAATGGTAGAACCTCAGCCTTCCAAGCTGATGATGTGGGTTCGATTCCCATCACCCGCTCCATCGAACACCCCTGAGGGCGCTAGGTTTGAGGCCCATGTAGCTCAGTCGGTAGAGCACTTCCTTGGTAAGGAAGAGGTCACCGGTTCAAGTCCGGTCATGGGCTCCATTATTTTCGTTTTCACGACTGAAAACGTGGGGCGGAACTGTTTTCGTGCACCATTAGGATAGTCGGGGAGAAGTTACCGTGTCCAAGGAAAAGTTTGAGCGTACGAAACCGCATGTGAATGTGGGTACGATTGGTCACGTCGACCACGGCAAGACGACGCTGACGGCGGCGCTGACGAAGGTGATGGGCGAGAAGTGGGGCGGCGAGTTCCGCGCC
>JAJUGG010000293.1 GCA_029268285.1 Ectothiorhodospiraceae bacterium
CCCTTGGCGGCCGAAGATCGACCGAGAAGCTCGCGAACCACTTCGTCTACTGGCCCGACGACTAGGCTCCCAACATACTCTCCACGCGCTCGGCCAGCTCAACCGGGCTGAACTTCGCCAAAAAGTCGTCGGCGCCGACTCGAGCGACGAGGTCCTTATTGAAGACCCCGCTCATGGACGAGTGCAAAAGAATGTGCAGGCCCTTCAGGCGTTCGTCCTGACGGATCTCGGTGGTGAGTGTATACCCGTCCATGCGCGGCATTTCTATGTCGGAGATCACTAATAGCAACCGCGACAACGGCGACTCGGGATCGTCCGCCCAGGCTTTGAGTGTGCCCAAAGCCTCTTCGCCATCTTTGACCAGGGTCAAGCCGATGCCGATCTTCTCCAGCGTGCGCTTGATCTGATTGCGCGCAACGACGGAGTCGTCGGCCACCAGGACGTGGTGGTTTTCCGCCCGCGGATTGGCCGATAACTCTTCCTCGCGCTGCAGGGGGTCGACGCCGCCGGCGCGGTTGACCTCATCCAGCACTTTCTCGACATCGACGATCTGCACCATTTCGCCGTCGACCTTGGCGATGGCGGTGAGGTAGGTCGCGTTGTAGGCGCCGCTCGGCGGCGGCAACACGTCCTTCCAGCTCATGTTGATGATGCGATCCACCCCCGCTACCAGGAAGGCCTGCACCTGGCGGTTGTACTCGGTCACGATGATGGACGTCGGCTGGCTGAGATCCAGCGGCCTCCCCGTGGTGGCCAAGCTCAAGTCCAGCACGGAGATGGTCTTGCCCCGGATATGGGTGATGCCGCGAATGGCCGGATGGGCCTTCGGCACTCGCACCAGTTTGGGCGTATTCAGGACTTCGCGCACCTTGAATACGTTGATGCCGAAGCGCTGGCGGCCGTTGAGCCGGAACAGCAGCAGTTCCATGAGATTGCGGCCGGCCAGCTGCGTGCGCTGGTCGATGTTCTGCATCATGTCCGACATCGGGGGCTCCTAAAGCGGTGTTTAAAACTAAAGCGGCCGCCCGCGAAAAAACTTTAACTGGCACAGTCCGTGCATTAGAGGAAGCAGATCGATCCGGAAGCCCATGCACGATGTCGAGCCTGTACAGCAAACACGATTACACCCCGCATTGCCCGCCCTGGCGCCGCCTAGGCGTGCTGCTCATGACGCTGTGCCTGAGCATGCCGGCAAGCGCGGCACAGTGGCAGTCGCTGGAAGATATTCGCGCGGCCGCCCGCGCGCATGCCGTCGAGCAGTTCGGCGATGAAGGCAAACTGGAAGATATCGAGATCGGCAAGCTGGACCAGCGCCTGCGCCTGCACGCCTGCGATGCGCCTCTGCAGACGTTCTCGCCCAACGGCCAAACCACGCGCGGCCACCTGACCGTGGGCGTGCGCTGCGAGGGCGAACGCCCCTGGACGCTTTACGTGCCGGTGAAGCTGGAGCTGAGCGTCGAGGTTTTGACGGCGGCCACGGCGCTGCCGCGCGGCACGGTGCTAAAGTCTTCCGATCTGAAGCCGATACGCAAGTCCATCACCGCCCTACCCTACGGCTATTACCGCAGCGCCGAAGCCCTGGTGGGCATGGAACTGCGCCGCGCGGTTCGGGCCGGCGACATTTTGTCGCCCGCAACCGTCGCGCCGGCCTCTTTGGTGGAGCGGGGGCAGGAACTCTGGCTGGTTGCTCAGTCCGGCACGGTAAAGGTCAGCATGAAGGGCGAGGCGCTGGAAAACGGCGCGGCCGGCGAGCGCATCAAGGTGCGGAACTTGTCCTCGCAGCGGGTGCTGGAAGCCGAGATCATCGACCGCAATTATGCGCGCGTGGCCTTTTAAGGCTTCGAGTAACGCAATAGATTAAAGTTTGCCGAACGGCGGCCGATACCTCCGGTGAGGAAGGCCCCGTTCACGCCCCGGCGCCGAGGCCTCCACAGGGAATCGCCGCCGCCGGCGGCCTACAGGAGAAGACACAGATGGCCAACCCGATCGACAACAACACGCGCCTTCCCGGCGCTGCGGTAAGCGGTAGCAGCCGCAGCAGTAAGGCGGATTCGACGCCCGCGCGCTCCGGAGCCGACACGAGCAGCGCCGTCGGCGCTGCTGACAGCCGCGTCCAATCCGAGCGCCTGCGCCAGGTCCAGGAGCAAATCGAAAGCGCGCCGGAAGTGGATATGGAGCGCGTGGAACGGATCAAGCAAGCGATCGCCGAAGGCCGCTACCCCATCGACGCTCGCCAGATC
>JAJUGG010000294.1 GCA_029268285.1 Ectothiorhodospiraceae bacterium
CGCATAGGTGGCTTCGCCCTGCACAGTCAGTCGCAGAATGCGCCCGGGCACGTGGGCGAAGGCGGCGAGCTGCGCCTCTTCATCGATATGCTCAGCTTCGTGCACAAAACGTCGCGTGGTCGGATGTTGCGGGTGCAGGAAGACGTCGGCGACCGGGCCTTGTTCGACGATGCGGCCCTGGTCCAGAACGGCCACGCGGTCGCACACCCGGCGGATGACGTCCATCTCGTGGGTGATGAGTACGACAGTGAGTCCCAGCTCGCGGTTGATCTCCGCCAACAGGTCCAGCACCTGGGCGGTGGTTTCCGGGTCGAGCGCGCTGGTGGCCTCGTCGCACAGCAGGATCTTGGGCCGGGTCGCCAGCGCTCGGGCAATGCCCACGCGCTGCTTTTGTCCGCCGGAGAGTTGGGCCGGGTACTTATCGGCCTGATCGGCGAGGCCTACACGCGCTAGCAGCGCGTTCACCCGCTCGTCGATCTGCCCGCGCGACAGCTCGCCCGCTAGCCGCAGCGGCATGGCGACGTTGTCGGCGACCGTTTTGGCCGTCAGCAAATTGAAGTGCTGGAAGATCATGCCGACGCGGCGCCGGAATCGGCGCAGCCCATCGGCATCCAGCGCGGTAACCTCTTCGCCGTCGACGACGATGCGTCCGCCGCTCGGCTCCTCCAGTCGGTTAATCAGCCGTAGCAGCGTACTCTTGCCGGCGCCCGAGTGACCGATTAGGCCAAAGACCTCGCCGGCACCAACCTGCAGCCGGGTCGGATGGACGGCTTGAACATTGCGTCCGCCGACGCGGTACGTCTTGTGAACGTCATGAAATTCGATCACGGGGTGCCCTGGTCGACAGATGGTCGGGACAAATATCAGACAATAACGCAAACGCCCGATGGGTGCGAAAACGGTGCGAGCACTCGCAGCGGGATTGCAGCCTTGGTGCCGCGAGGCGGAAGAGAACGCCCCGCCGGCCGATGCCCTGCCACGGGAGCGCGGTTCCCGTGGCGTTAGAGCCGAAGACTGACGCCGCATGGTGTTCGCCTTTATGATCGTCAGTAGAAAAAAACAACAAGAGGAGGAGCCATGCATTACGGTGATTTTCAGAACGAGATCTACGGCGCAGGCCTGAAGGGCATCGTCCCACGCGTCCCGGTCGATTTCGCGACGCTGGAGCAGCGCGCCGCCGCAGCGCTGCCGCCTCATGTACTCAGCTACGTGCAGGGCGGCTGCGGGGATGAATGGACGCAGGATTCGAATGCCGCCGCTTTCCGACACTGGGGCATGGTCCCGCGGATGATGGTGGACTGCACCAAGCGCGATCTGTCCATCGAGCTCTTTGGCCTCAAGCTGCCTAGCCCGGTGTTCATGGCGCCGATCGGAGTTACCGGCATTTGTACCCAAGATAACCACGGCGATCTCGCAGCGGCACGGGCGTCGGCCATGACCGGAGTGCCTTTGTGCGGGTCCACGCTGATGAATGACCCGCTGGAGCGAGTGGCCGAAGCGACGGGCGACACGCCTGCGTTCTTCCAGCTCTATACGCCGCGCAACAAGGGGTTGGCCGAGAGCTTGGTGCGTCGCGCGGAAGCTGCGGGCTACAAGGCGATCGTAGTGACCCTCGACACCTGGGTGACGGGCTGGCGGCCACGCGACCTCAACGCCGCCAATTTCCCGCAGCTGCGCGGGGCAGTGCTGATGAACTACTTCAGCGACCCGGTCTTTCGCGCGATGCTGCCCAAGCCGCCGGAAGAGGATCCGGCCGCCGCAGTCCGTGCGTGGGCAGGCGTATTCGGCCAGGTGTTGACGTGGAATGACATGAAGTGGCTACGCGACATGACGAAGCTGCCGCTGGTACTCAAGGGCATCTGTCACCCGGACGACGCACGCCGCGCGATCGATCTCGGTGCGGACGGAATCTACTGCTCGAACCACGGCGGCCGGCAGGCCAACGGCGGAATCGCGGCCATCGACATGCTGCCGGACGTGGTTAAGGCCGCGGGCAATGTTCCGGTGCTGTTCGATTCCGGCGTTCGCTCCGGCAGCGACGTGGTGAAGGCCCTGGCCCTCGGCGCGACTGCGGTCGGCATCGGCAGGCCCTATGTCTACGGTTTGGCGCTTGACGGCGCTGAGGGCGCTGCGCATGTGCTGCGCTCAATCCTCGCCGAGGCCGATCTTCTCATGGCGGTGAACGGCTACCC
>JAJUGG010000295.1 GCA_029268285.1 Ectothiorhodospiraceae bacterium
GCGCCCGTGTCCCACTCCGAGGTCGGCCCGAAGCGCGGGTAGATATCGGCCTTGCCCTCGGCGACCATGCAGAACTTCAGCGAGCTGCCCACGGACAAGGTGTCGAGCTTATCGATGCGTTCGAGCAGCGTGTCGACGCGCTCGCCGCGGTGCGAGCGGCTCACAACCGCAATGATGGTATCGCCGACGGCGCGGGTGCGGATCTCGCGTTCTGCACCGTTCTCGATCAGGAAGGCGCCGCCGTCGCGGCTGCCGTACCAAAGCTTGTCTAGCACCGGCGCGTAGACCACGCCGATAACCGGCTGGTGATCGGCGATCAGGGCGATGTTGACCGTGAACTCGCCGTTACGCTTGACGAACTCGCGCGTGCCGTCGAGCGGGTCGATCAGCCAGTAGCGGTTCCAAGCGCGGCGGGTGGCGAAATCGTGCTGCTCGCCTTCTTCCGACAACAGTGGAATCTCGGGCGTGAGCTCGGCCAAGCCCTGGCTCAGGACGGCATGCGAGGCACGGTCGGCCGCGGTCAGCGGCGATTCGTCATCCTTGGTCACCACCTCGAAGTCCTGGGCGTAGACATCCATGATCTCTTCGCCGGCACGGCGGGCCAGGTCGATCAGCGCCGGCAGCAGACGCCGGGTTTCCTCTGCGGTCATGTCGCTTCCTTCTGTAGTCGATCGCGGATGATGTAGAGCGCGGCGATGCTGCGGGCCTCGCTGCATTCTTCCTGCGCCATGAGTTCGTCGAGGTGGGACAGGCGCCACGGGACGACCTCGATGGGCTCGGGCTCGTCGCCGGGCAGCCGTTCCGGATAGAGATCGCGCGCCAACACCAGATGCGTCAGGTGCTGCATGTAGCCGGGCGCGACGCTCAACTGCCGTATGGCCTGCAGCTCTCGCGCGCCGTAGCCCACTTCTTCCTTGATCTCGCGGTTGGCCGCAGCGAGCACATCCTCGCCCGGCTCGACCCGTCCTTTAGGGAGCGCGAGTTCATAACGCTCGGTGCCGGCGGCATATTCGCGAATCAGCAGCACAGTATCGTCGTCGAGCAGCGGTGCAACGATGACCGCGCCCGAGGTCGAGCTGGTCAAACGCTCGTATTCGACCTCAATGCCGTTGGCAAAACGCAGGCCCACCGTTTCGACGCGAAACAGGCGCGAGCGAGCCGTTTCCCGACGATGCAGAGTTTCCGGTTTCTTGCGCATAAGTTGGTCGTCAGCCCCTGGTACGGATTGCTATTGTACATGGGTCTTCCTGAAGCCTATGACCGCTATGAACTGGACCGATATCGACACCGTGCTGCTCGACATGGACGGCACGCTGCTGGACCTGCGCTTCGATAACTACTTTTGGCAGGAGCACCTGCCTGCGATGTATGCACAGCGGCTGCGCACCGACGTGGCCGAGGCCAGGGCCAAGCTGTTCTCCCATATGAAAGAGCTCGAAGGCACGCTGGATTGGTATTGCCTTGACTACTGGAGCGCGTCGCTCGAGCTCGATGTGCTCGGGCTCAAGCGCGAGCTGGCTCACATGATCGGTTTTCGTCCGGAAGCGCAGCGGTTTCTGGATGCATTGGGCCAGGTCGGCAAGCACCGTTTGCTGGTCACCAACGCTCACCGGGACGTCCTCTTGCTCAAGCTCGAGCACACCCTGCTCGATCGTCACCTCGATGAAGTCGTATCAGCGCACGATTTCCGTAAGCCCAAGGAAGACCCGAGTTTCTGGGACGACCTGCGGCAGGCGCACTGCTTCGACCCGGCGCGCACCTTGCTGCTCGATGACAACCCGCAGGTGCTGCAGTCGGCCCGCGAGTTCGGTATCGCGCACCTGCTCGGCATTACCCGCCCGGACAGCACTCGTGAGCCTAAGGAATGGGCGGATTTCCCTGCGGTGGAGAGTTTCCTCGACATTTTGCCGCGGTGAAGTGGCTGTCGCGGCCGGCAGTCGCCCCTACTGGCGTTCTATTCCCGCGTAGGAGCGGCCGCCGGCCGTGAAGATGTTTTCGTTTAACCTTGCGCCGGCGTCAGCAGAATCTCGGTTCCGTCGAGGTTGCCGGTCAAGCGCGAGCGCGTCGGCGAGCCGTCTGTGGGGACGCCGAGGAGTTGCAGAGCGCGCCGAGTCTCGGCATCGATCTCGCCGATGACCCGAACCATCAACTCCATGAC
>JAJUGG010000296.1 GCA_029268285.1 Ectothiorhodospiraceae bacterium
CACGGGCGCGTCAAGCAAGCTTGAGCTTCCAGGGCAGCGGCCGGCGCTGGTTCGGATCGCTGCCTGCTCAAGCCCTTGGAGCCTCGCCCCCATGCAAGCCAAGCACGACGAACTCCCGACCTCCCCCGGCGCCCTGGTCGAAGTATACGGCCTCGGAGTCTTCCTCAGCGGCGAAAGCGGTAGCGGCAAAAGCGATCTCGTGCTGGAACTGCTCGACCGCGGTCACGCCTTGATCGCGGATGACGCAGTCGCCCTGCATCGCGAGGGCGAGCATCTTCATGGGTATTGTCCGCCGCCGCTGCGCGGCTTGGTAGCGGCACGCGGCCTCGGCATCCTGGACGTGGCAGCCCATTTCGGAGCCGATCGGGTGCGCGACCGCGCCGTGATATCGCTGTGCATCGCCTTACAGGGGCAGGTCAGCGCCCCACCCCTGGCCGAAGCCTGGGGCAGTCGCACTATAATGTCCGTCGCAGTGCCTTGTCTGGAATTAGGCCCTGGCCGCAACCGGCCCTTGCTCGTCGAGCTGGCCGTGCGCGAACTGAGTCGCCGCCGTCAAGGAATGCACACACAGGCGGCCTTCGTGGCCGCACAGAAGAAGGCCGTGGAGCGCAAGCGATGAAACTCGTCATAATCAGCGGGCTGTCGGGTTCAGGCAAGAGTGTGGCGCTGCACACGCTCGAGGACCTGGGCTTCTACTGCATCGACAACCTGCCGGTCGGCATGCTGGCTGAATTCGGGCGTCACATCACCGAGAACCGGCCCGGCAACAACGATCGCTACGGGGTCGGTATCGACGCCCGCAACAATCCGGATGATCTTGCCGGCTTTCCGGCCGTACTCGACCAGCTGGGGCAGCTGGGCATCGAGAGCGAGATTCTCTACCTCGAAGCCGACCGCGACACGCTCATCAAGCGCTTCAGCGAAACCCGCCGCCGTCACCCGCTCAGCAACGACAACACGCCCCTTGCCGAGGCCATCGGCCGCGAGGCCAAGCTGCTGGCGCCGATCCTGGCGCGCGCCAATCTGGTGATGGACACCACCCAGACCACTGTGCACCAGTTGCGCGAGCTCGTACGGGAGCGCGTCGACATGCGGCGCGGCAACCGCCTGTCGCTGCTGTTCCAGTCCTTTGGCTACAAGCACGGCGTGCCCAAGGACGCCGACTTCGTGTTCGACCTGCGCTGCCTGCCCAACCCGCACTGGGAGCCCAAGCTGCGCCCGCTCACGGGGCGCGATGCCGAGGTCTGCAGCTTCCTCGACGCCCAGGACTCTGTAGAACGCATGTACCAGCAAATCCGCGATTTCCTGGAAGAGTGGCTACCGGCTTACGAACACGAGGGGCGAAGCTATCTAACCATCGCCCTCGGCTGCACCGGCGGCCAGCACCGCTCGGTCTATCTCGCCGAGCGCCTGGCGCGCTACTTCGCCGAGCAGCGCGACTTCGTATCGGTCCGCCACCGGGAGCTGTCTTGATGGTTGGGCTGTTGCTGGTCACCCATAATCGCATCGGCTATGAACTCTTACTGACCGCTAAGGCCACGCTGGGAGACTATCCGCTCCCTACCCGCACCCTTGCGGTCACCGCCGACCGCGATCCGGACGAGGCGCTGCAAAAAGGCAAGGAACTCATCAAGGAGCTGGACCAGGGCGACGGCGTGCTCATCCTCACCGACTGCTACGGCTCGACCCCAAGCAACATCGCCACGCGCTTGGGCAACGTTGCCGCCACCGCCGTGGTGTCCGGCGCCAACCTGCCGATGCTGATAAGAATATTGAATTACCCGGACCTCCAACTGTCCGAGCTGGTCGAGAAAGCCGTGACCGGCGGCCGCGATGGGGTGGTCCTGGTCAGCCAGGGGGAAGCGTCTCCGTGCCAAGCCGAGAAATGATCATCTGCAACCGCCTCGGGCTGCATGCCCGAGCTGCCAGTAAATTCGTCATACTGGCCTCCCGCTATGCTTCGGAGATTCGAGTTCGGCGCGGCGAGCGTGAGGTCAACGGCAAAAGCATCATGGGGCTGATGATGCTGGCTGCCGGGCGCGGCACGGAGATTACCGTCAGCGCCGAAGGCCCCGATGCCGAGGAAGCCCTCGACGCCCTGCAGGAGCTCATCGACGGCCGCTTCAGCGAAGCTGA
>JAJUGG010000297.1 GCA_029268285.1 Ectothiorhodospiraceae bacterium
GAGTCGGCGCCGACGACTTTTTGGCGAAGTTCAGCCCGGTTGAGCTGGCCGAGCGCGTGGAGAGTATGTTGGGAGCCTAGTCGTCGGGCCAGTAGACGAAGTGGTTCGCGAGCTTCTCGGTCGATCTTCGGCCGCCAAGGGCGGCCCGCTGCGAGCCTGATCGAATCAGCCGGCCGCTGTTGCGCTGCTGCGGTGGATCGGGCTCCTCACTATAAGTTGTACTTCGAGAGGTTCGGGTGGCACAGGTGACCGCACGCACTAACTGGACGATAGAGGACGCGCACTACGACGCGTTCCGGGCATTCCTGGAGGAGGCCAGCGGTATCGTCCTCGGCGAGAGCAAGCAGTACCTGGTGGCGAGCCGGCTCGGCCCGATCATGGCACAGCACCAACTGCCCGGGCTGGGCGAGTTGGTCGAGCGCTTGAAGCGGCCCGGAAGCAATAACCTGCGGAACCAAGTGGTCGAAGCCATGACCACCAACGAAACGCAGTTCTTCCGCGACGTATATCCGTTCGAAATCCTGCGCAGTCACATTTTTCCGGATTTTCAGAAGCGTCGCGTATTGCAGCCTCGCATCTGGTCCGCGGCCTGCTCCTCGGGGCAGGAGGCCTACTCCTTGAGTATGTGCTTGCAGGAGTTCAACGCCTCCGGCGCCGGACACCTCGAGGCCGAGATCATCGGCACCGACATTTCCGCCGCCATGGTGGAGAAGGCCGCCAAGGGCCGCTACCGCAGCAGCGCTGTCGCGCGCGGGCTTTCGGTGGAACGGCGCGATCGTTTCATGACGCAGGTGGATGCCGATACCTGGGAGGTGCGGCCGGAAGTGCGGCGCCGCGTGAGTTTTCGCGTGCACAACCTGCTGGAAGGGTTCGGCCTGTTGGGGCGATTCGACCTTATCTTCTGCCGTAACGTGTTGATTTATTTCTCGCAAGACTCCCGCGCCGATATCCTCGACCGCATGGCCAAGGTACTCAACCCCGGTGGCTACCTCGTCGTCGGCGCCTCAGAATCCCTGGCGCGCCAAGCCAGCCAATACGAAATGGTCCGCTGCCCGCAGGGCGTGGTGTACCGTTTGCGGGGCAAATAACCGTAAGACTAGGCCCGCAGTTCTCTTAGGATGGGGTGAGCGTTAGCGAAACCCGGGCGGCTATTGCGTTTGCGTAAGACCGGCCCCGCGGTCTCGTCAATGCTTTGCCTTTCTCTGCGCCTCTGTGTTTTATCCGTTCTTCATCCTCCTTGGCACAGCCCTTGCAATACCCCTCGTAACCATGCTTTGCGAGGTGAGCCATGAGCTTTTCTCTGGATAAGTCTTTCGGTATTCCGGCCGCGGCGCTGCAGCTGCGTAGCCAGCGCGCCAATGTTTTGGCGGACAATCTCGCCAACGCCGACACGCCGAACTACAAAGCCCGCGATTTCGACTTCAAGGTTGCCATGCGTCAGGCACAGGGCGCGCAGCAGACCGTGGTTCGCACCCACGCTCAGCACATCCAGCCGCCCGGCAGCGGACCGCTCGAGCCGCAGCTTCAATACCGCGTACCCATGAATGCCGCGCTCGACGGCAATACGGTGGAAACGCAGGCCGAGCAGGCGAAGTTCGCCGAGAACACGGTGCACTACCAGGCTGCGCTAACCTTCCTGGGCTCGCGCATCAACGGCCTCATCGGCGCGCTGAAAGGGGAGTAATCCAGCATGAGCTTGTTCAAGGTATTCGATGTCTCCGGCTCCGCCATGACGGCGCAGTCGCTGCGGCTCAACCTCACGGCCAGCAACCTTGCTAACGCCGAAACCATGGCCGCGAGCCCCGAGGAGGCCTACAAGGCGCGTCAGCCGGTGTTTGCCGCGGCGCTCAAGCAGGCCCAGGGCGCGCCGGGCGGCGAGGCCGGTACGCCGGTTCAGGTCAAGGGCGTGGTGGAAAGCCAGGCCCCGACCGAGGCGCTGCACATGCCGGGGCACCCGCTCGCGGATGCCAACGGTTACGTCTACCGCTCCAACGTCAACCCGATCGAGGAGATGGTGAACATGATCTCGGCGCAGCGCTCCTTCCAGAACAACGTCGAGGTGATGAACACCTCTAAAGAACTGCTGCTGCAGACCCTGCGGCTGGGCAGCTAAGGAGC
>JAJUGG010000298.1 GCA_029268285.1 Ectothiorhodospiraceae bacterium
CTCCCACAGGTGAGTTTCTCCCCGTTCTTTCCTTTCTCCGTGCCTCCGTGCCTCCGTGGTTAGATCAACACTCGAACCTACGGCATGACCTTCGCCGGCAGCACCCGCGCGAACACGGCTTTGAGGTAGCGCGTTTCGGGGAGGGCAGCGTGCACGGGGTGGTCGACGGCCTGTTGGCCGAGCTCCAGGATTTGCGCCGTGCGGTCGAGGTGGCGCGCGCTGCCGAGGACGATGCGGACCAGTTCGTCTTCCGGCAGGTGCGAGGAGCAGGAGGCCGAAACCAGCAGGCCGTCCTTGCTCAGGAGCTGCATGGCTGCCTGGTTGAGGGCCTGGTAGCCCTTGATGCCTTGGCGCATGTCCTTGCGGCGCTTGATGAAGGCCGGCGGGTCGAGCACGATCACGTCGAAGTGCTGACGCTCGGCGCGCAGCGCGCGCAGGACTTCCATGGCATCGCCGTGATGGGTATGGAAGCGCTCGCTGAAGCCGTTGCGCTCGGCGTTGCCTGCGGCATATTCCAGCGCCTGCGCAGAGCTGTCTACCGCGTGCGCTTCCTCGGCGCCCGCGGCAAGGGCGGGCAGGCTCCAAGCTCCGGCGTAGGAAAAGACGTCCAGCACCCGGGCGCCGCGGCAGTACTTGGCAAGGCGCGCGCGGTTGGCGCGGTGGTCGTAGAACCAGCCGGTCTTCTGGCCGCCGAGCGCGGGAACCTTGAACTCGATGCCGTTCTCGTGCACGGTCAGTTCGTCCGGCCCAGGCTCGTCGGCCCATTCGACGTAGCTCTCCAGGCCTTCCAGTGCGCGCATGCTGCTGTCGGCACGGATGAGAACATGACGAGCGCCGATAACGCGCTTGAGTGCCGCGATGATGTCGGCTTTAACGGCTTCCATGCCGGCGGTGTTGATCTGCGCCACGCAGACCTCGCCATAGCGGTCGACCACCAAGCCCGGCAAGCCGTCGCCCTCGCCGTGCACGAGGCGGTAGTAAGGCTCGCTGTACAGGCGCTCGCGCAAGCCGAGGGCGACCTTTAAGCGGTGAACGAGCAGGGATTCCGACAAAAAGTGCTCGGCGTCACGGCTGACCAGGCGCGCGCAGATCAAGGAGTGGGGGTTGGCGTAACCGCAGCCTAGCGTTTTGCCGTGGCTGTCTCGGATTTCCACAGCCTGACCGGGCGACAATGTTTTCAGCGGCGAGCGATCGGTGTCGACCTCGTTGCTGTAGATCCACAAATGCCCGGCTCGCAGGCGTCGTTCTTCGCCGCGCTTGAGCCACAACGGTGTCGTAGTCTCGTTCATATAATCCTTTGCTGCTTCTTCATGCGTTGCGTGGGGGATTGGCATAGAATCACGGCTTTTCAACGAATCAAAGCCTTTCTATGGACGGGGCCGCCCCTTGAAAATGGAGCCTATGGTGAAACGACTTGGCCTGATTCTGGTATTGCTGTTCGTTGCTAGCGCGGCGGATGCCGCGACGCGTTATGTCAGCGACCAATTGGAAATTACGCTGCGCAGCGGCCCGACTAATCAGCACCGTATCCTCCGTATGCTGCCCAGCGGTACGCGGCTGGAAACGCTGGAGACCACCGAGGACGGCTGGACCCGCGTCCGTGCCGCGAACGGTCAAGAGGGCTGGGTGCTGACGCGCTATCTGATGAACACGCCCGCGGCGCGGGATCGTCTCGAGCAGGCGACGGCCAATCTGAGCAACGCGCAGACCCAGACGGCCAAGCTGCGCGAAGCGCTGAACGCCGAGCGCGCCGAGCGCAAGGCGGCCGAGGCGCAGATCGCGGAGCTTAGCACTGCTAACCAGCAGATGACATCGCAGCTCGAGGAAGCGGCGCAGGGCCTGCGGCTGTCCGAGGAGAATAAATCCCTCAAGAAGGAAATCGTCGACCTGCAGCGCACCGTGCAGGAGTTGAACAACGAGATCGATCGCCTCAGCGATCGCAGCCGGCGCGACTGGTTCGTGGCCGGCGCACTGGTGGTGGCGGGCGGCTTCCTGGCCGGCATCATCGTGACGCGCATTCGCTGGCGCCGGAAGTCGAGCTGGAACAGCCTCTAAGCGATCCTGCTGTAGGAGCGGCGACCCCGCCGCGAATCTTCAAG
>JAJUGG010000299.1 GCA_029268285.1 Ectothiorhodospiraceae bacterium
CTTGCCGGAAGCAACGCGCGAGCGCGCCGCTCGCTTCAGCATGCGCCTGCAGCAGTACACCGGCGCGGTGATGGCTAAGGGCTTGGAGGACACGGCATTCTACCGCTACTTCCCGCTGGTCTCGCTCAACGAAGTCGGGGGCGACCCGCGTCGCTTCGGGCTCACGGTGGAGGCGTTTCACGCCGCCAATAGCGAGCGCCGCGAGTCCTGGCCGCACAGCCTGCTTGCCACCTCCACCCACGACAACAAACGTAGCGAGGACGTGCGTGCGCGCATCAGCGTGCTGTCGGAAATTCCCGGCGCCTGGCGCCGCCGCGTGAGCCGTTGGGCGCGGCTCAATGAGGCCTGCAAGCGCCAGACCGACGGCAGCCTGGCGCCCTCGCGCAACGACGAGTATCTGCTCTACCAGACCCTGATCGGCGCTTGGCCGCTGGAAATACCCAACGAGACCGCTCACGACGAGTTCGTGGCGCGTATCGAGGCTTATATGCTCAAGGCCGTGCGCGAGGCCAAGCAGCACACCAGCTGGATCAACCGTAACCCCGCTTACGAGGAGGCCTTGTCCGGCTTCGTGCATGAGATTCTGCGGCGCGGCTCGCCCTTTCTCGATGATTTCCTGCCTTTCCAGCGCTGGCTGAGCCGCTTCGGCCTCTACAACAGCCTCTCCCAAGTCGCACTGAAACTGACCGCGCCCGGCGTGCCCGACATCTACCAAGGCAACGAGTTGTGGGACTTCAGTCTGGTGGACCCGGACAACCGCCGCCCGGTGGACTACAGCGCGCGCGAGTCCGCCCTCGCAAGCCTGGACGAAGCTGCCGCGCCCGAACTCCTAGCGACGCTGGAGGACGGTCGAGCAAAGCTTATGCTCACGACCTGTCTGCTGGCACTTAGACAGCGGCATGAGACTCTGTTCCGGGACGGCGACTACCTGCCGCTGGCAAGCTCAGGGACTAAGGCGGAGCATCTGTGCGCTTTTGCCCGCCAGCACGGTTCCGAGGCCGTCGTGATGGTGGCGCCGAGGCTTTACGTCGGCTTGCTCGACGGCGAGGAGCGGCTACCGATTGGCGACGTGTGGGGCGACACCCGGCTCGAGCTCGGGCCGCTAGGTGCCGAAACACGATGGCGGGACCTTATTAGCGGTCGGATGCACGCAGCCGGGGAAACGCTCCTGTTAGCCGAGGCGCTCGCGGAGTTTCCGGTGGCGGTGCTTGTGACCGAGCCGGGCTAAAAGCTCTGAGGACGTATGCTCTGCGCTGCAGGCTTAGCGTCATTCGTTATTCGGGAGTCTTATGTTTTCTCCGTGCCGCAGTACCTCCGTGGTTCAAGTAATTTTTAACTAAACATAGAAAGAGCTTATGCCGACCACCATCCAGCGCGACGTCGCCTTAATCGACGCTTGCACGCAAGAATCCCTGCGCCTTCTGCAACGCAATCTCACGCCGCACGGCATCCTCGCTGCCAGCGTCACCCCACAGGCCGAGGCCCGCAGCTACACGCGCATCTTCGGCCGCGACGCGGCGATCTCGATACTCGGCATGGTGGGCAGCGGCATCGAAGCGCTGGAGCAGGGCGCAGTGGCGAGCCTGGACGCGCTAGCGCGCTCACAGGCGCCCAACGGCCAGATTCCCAAGTACGTCGACCCCGACGGTCGCGATGCCGATTTCTGGTACCTGGGCTGCATCGACGCCACCCTATGGTGGTTGATCGCCGTGCGCTGGGTGGAGCGCTACAGCGCGGTGCCGAATGTGCGCGGCCGCTGGCGCGAGGCGGAGGAGCGGGCCTTGAACTGGCTGTTGGCTCAGGAGCATCAGAAGTTCTTCCTGCTGCAGCAGAACGAAGCCAGCGACTGGGCCGACATCATGCCGCGCTCGGGTTTCGTGCTGTACACCAATGCGCTGTGGTATCGGGTCAAAGAACTGTACGATCTAGCGCATCGGGACCAAACCCATTTCCACTTTAACCACCTCTTCCACCCCTTCAGCGGTGATCTACCGGAATACCGCCGTGCGCGCTTGCTCGC
>JAJUGG010000300.1 GCA_029268285.1 Ectothiorhodospiraceae bacterium
CCGCGGAGACTCGGCTAGCCGCCAGCGTCACGACGGAGATATCGTGGTCGGCGCCAAGCTCTAGGGCGGGAACGGTCACGCCCGCCGGCAGCTTCAGGCTGGACAGGTGCAGCGACTCGCCAAGCTTGAGCTCGGAAACGTCGACTTCGATGTGCTGCGGCAGATCCTTCGGCAGGCACTCGATTTCGACTTCGATCAGGTCGCGCAGGATCATGCCGCCCTCGCGCTTGATCACGGCCTCTTCACCGATGAAGTGCAGCGGGATGTGCGTGCGCATCTTAGTGTTGGCCTTCACGCGCTGCAGGTCGATGTGCGTGATCAGCGGCTTGAACGGATGGCGCTGCATGTCCTTGAGAATAGCCTGCTGCGCCTTGCCGTCGACTTCGACGGTAAGGATCTGCGAGAAGAAGGCCTCCACGTTCAGCAGGCGGTCGATTTCCTGCGCGCTCAGCTCGAGAGACACGGCATCTTCACCGCCGCCGTAGAGCACGGCCGGCAGTTTTTTCGCGCGACGCAGGCGGCGGCTCGCACCTTTCCCCGCGTCTTTGCGCGACGTAGCGGTTAGTTTCAGTTCAACCGTCATGGTTTAGCTCCTAGTTAAAAAACCGCCCTCAGGCGGCATGAACGCCTCCCCCGCGACCAGGTTCGGCGGTTTGCGCCTCGCCGTAGCGAGGCGCTGAAACAGAAAACGGGATCAGTCGATAAACAGCTCGCTCACCGACTCGTCATTGCTGATCCGACGCATGGTCTCAGCCAGAATCTCGGCAATGGACAGCTGACGAATCCGGCTGCAGGCCTTGGCTTCAGGCTGCAGCGGGATGGTATTGGTCACCACCAGTTCGTCCAGGTGCGAATTGGAAATGCGCTCGATGGCGCTGCCGGACAGCACCGGATGGGTGATGTAGGCCACTACCTTCTGCGCGCCTTTGTCTTTCAGGGCCTTGGCGGCTTCGCACAAGGTACCGGCGGTATCCACCATGTCATCGACGATGATGCAGGTCTTGTCGCGGACGTCGCCGATGATGTTCATCACCTTGGCTTCGTTGGCGCGCGGACGGCGCTTGTCGATGATGGCGAGATCGGCATCGTCCAGGCGCTTGGCAATGGCGCGCGCACGCACCACGCCGCCCACGTCCGGCGACACGACGATCTTGTTCGGGTAGAGCTGACGCCAGATATCGCCCAGCAACACCGGAGACGCGTAGACGTTATCTACCGGGATGTTGAAGAAGCCCTGGATCTGGTCAGCGTGCAGGTCCACCGTGAGCACACGGTTGATGCCCGACGCCTGGATCATGTCTGCGACGAGCTTGGCGGAGATCGGCACGCGCTGGGAGCGCGGACGACGATCCTGACGCGCATAGCCGTAGTACGGAATAACCGCAGTGATGCGAGCCGCCGAGGAGCGACGCAGCGCGTCGGCAATCACCAGCAACTCCATGAGGTTATCGTTGGTGGGCGCGCAGGTCGGCTGGACGATGAATACGTCCTTGCCGCGGACGTGGTCATTGATTTCGACCATTACTTCGCCGTCGCTGAAACGTCCGACGACTGCATGGCCCAGGCGGGTCTTAAGATGCTCGGCGATGGCTTGTGCCAGCTGCGGGTTGGAGTTGCCCGCAAACACCATCATACGCCCGTTCTCGGTCACGGCTCACCCACTGTATGTATCGGCCCGGCGCTTACGCGGGGACATTACCCCACGAGAAAATGGCTGGGGTGGCAGGATTCGAACCTGCGCATGCGGGAATCAAAATCCCGTGCCTTACCACTTGGCGACACCCCAGTAATTCTGTATCGGCGCTCTAGAAAGCTTGTAGATTGCTCGGGCCGGCTTTGAGCGGAGAGACGTCTACCCCCGATGCAACGAAGGCTCGCCACTCGGACGGCACTTGTGCCAGCGCCTGTTCCGCGGCCTCCCGCTCGGGAAAGTCAACGAAAACACAAGCGCCGGTTCCGGTCAAGCGGGCAACACCGAAGCGGCCCAACCAGTCCAGGGCCCGTCCGAC
>JAJUGG010000301.1 GCA_029268285.1 Ectothiorhodospiraceae bacterium
ACAACGTTTCACCGCGGCAATCGATGGGAGTTGTCTATCTTTTCTCTGTGCATCTCCGTGTCTCCGCAGGGCAATAAAATAGTGCCTCGACCTCGGCTATGGGACGCGTTTCCTTGTAGGGTGCGTACCACGCACCGCTCCAGCCGAATCGACCGCTGATGGTGCGTGATATGCACCTTACGCTTTCAACGTGTTAGGCCGCAGGTTCCCTGCGAGCAGTGCGGCTGATCGGCGCCGTTGGTCGCACCGGCGTAGGGTGCGCCCCCGCGCACCGAGTGTTTGATCGGAGCCTGGTGCGCAGGCGCGCACCCTACGGAGAGATGCTCGCGACGCATCATGTTCGATCCTGCGAGGCTTGGCGGCCTCAAGGGGATAACCCACTGTCGCCCCCCACGGCGGTACGCCTTCAGCGTTGCCTTTCTCCGTGCCTCCGTGCCTCCGTGGTTCAATAACAGCCAAGCAGGGACGTGCTGATTTCGCCCCATTGATCCCGATCATTTTAGGTGAGCTGCGAAAGGCACATACTGAGATAAGTGCGCGGCAGTGTTTCGCTGCGATGGTTTTTCCACGGCTTAGGGCCCCAAGGCGGGCGCACACTAATGAACGCTTCTATCAAGAAAATAATCTGGCTCCTCGCCCTCATGGCTTTGATCGCGGTCGTTGTGCTCGCTGTATGGCCGCGCCTGCAGCCCGATACGCTTCCGGTGGGGCTTGCGAGCGGCAATGGGCGCATCGAGGCGGTGGAGATAGACGTGGCCGCCAAGACGCCGGGTCGGGTGGACGAGATACTCGTCGATGAGGGCGATTTCGTCGAGGCCGGCGCCGTGCTGGCGCGCATGGATACCAAGGCGCTGGAGGCTCAGTTGAATCAGGCGCGCGCGCAGCAGCGCCAGGCGGAGAGCGCTGTGCTTACCGCGCGCAGTCAGGTTGCTCAGCGGCAAAGCGAGCGCGAGGCAGCGCAGGCCTTGATTGCGCAGCGCGAAGCCGAGCTGGAAGCGGTACGAGGGCGGCTCAAGCGCATCGAAGCCTTGGCTAGAACCGATGACGTGTCACGCCAGCAGCTCGACGACCAGACCGCCGCTTTCCACCAGGCGCGCGCGGCACTCGCTGCGGCCAAGGCGCAGTTCCAGGCGACCGAAGCGGCCGTCGCCACCGCCGAATCCCAGGTGATCGGTGCCGAGGCCAATGTCGAAGCGGCCAAGGCCACGGTAGAGCGCTTGCAGGTCGAACTCGACGACAGCATCCTGCGCGCGCCGCGCGACGGTCGCATTCAATACCGCGTGGTGCAGCCGGGCGAGATGGTCGGCGCCGGCAGCACCGTGGTGAATTTGCTCGACGTGGGCGACGTTTACATGACCATTTTCCTGTCCACGGCCGATGCGGGGCGGCTAGCCATCGGCGCCGAGGCGCGCCTGATCCTGGATGCCGCGCCGCAGTACGTCATTCCTGCCCAAGTGTCCTACGTCGCCGACGTGGCGCAGTTTACGCCCAAGACGGTTGAGACTCTGGAAGAGCGGCAAAAGCTCATGTTCCGCGTGCGCTTGCAGGTGCCGCCGGAGTTGCTGCAGGAGTATTTGGTCAACGTGAAGACCGGCCTGCCGGGTGTGGCGTACGTGCGCATCGATCCGAGCGTGGAGTGGCCTGCCGAGCTTGAGGTCAGGCTGCCGCGATGACTGCCGTGGTGTCGGCGCGCGGGCTCGGGCTGCGCTATCGCAACACAGTGGCGCTGGACGATGTCACGCTGGAGCTTCCGGCCGGCAAGATGGTCGGCCTGATCGGCCCGGACGGTGTGGGGAAGTCCAGCCTGCTCGCGCTCATTGCCGGTGCGCGCGCCTTGCAGGAGGGCGAGCTACAGGTGCTAGGCGGCGACATGCGCGATGCCCGCCACCGCAATGCGGTGGGGCCGAGCATTGCCTATATGCCGCAGGGGCTGGGCAAGAATCTTTATCCGACCCTGTCGGTGGCGGAAAACGTCGATTTTTTCGGGCGCCTGTTCGGGCAC
>JAJUGG010000302.1 GCA_029268285.1 Ectothiorhodospiraceae bacterium
TCCGCTTCGCCGCCCGGATAAAGCCAACCGGGCAGCGAGCTCCAGGGGCCTGGCGAGAACAGCGTCAGGCTGTCCCAGGTATGGCGCCAGGCGCCGCCGGCTTCGGGCTCGCGGTCGAGGATGACGAAATTGCGCTTATGGCGGCGCAGCCAGTAACCCAAGGCTAGGCCGGCCTGGCCGCCGCCGATGATGACGATTTCGGTTGGTTCCTCGCTCGCGGGCACGTTCAGTCGGTTTCCGTTGCGGCCGTCAGTACGCGCTGGACTTCTGAGCTGTGCGCGGCGTCCGCTTTACGTTCGCTGTAGCGATCGGTCAGCAAGGCGGAGTGATCGCGAGTCAGCAAGGTGAACTTCACCAGTTCCTCCATTACGTCGACGACACGGTCATAGTATGGGGACGGTTTCATGCGGCCGTTGTCGTCGAACTCCTGGAAGGCTTTCGGCACCGAGGATTGGTTCGGGATCGTAATCATGCGCATCCAGCGCCCGAGCACGCGCAGCGCGTTCACGGCGTTGAAGGATTGCGAGCCGCCGCACACCTGCATCACCGCAAGCGTGCGCCCCTGAGTCGGGCGGATGCTGCCGACGCTGAGTGGCAGCCAGTCGATCTGGCTCTTGAAGACGCCCGTGATGTTGCCGTGGCGCTCCGGGCTGCACCACACCTGCCCTTCCGACCATTCCGAGAGCGTGCGTAGCTCCTGCACCTTGGGATGATCGGCCTCGGTGGCGTCCGGTAGCGGCAAACCACGAGGATCGAAGATGCGCGTTTCGGCACCGAAGTGTCGCAGCAGGCGCGCGGCCTCCTCGACTAGCAGGCGGCTGTAGGAGCGCTCGCGCAGTGATCCGTACAGCAGCAGGATGCGAGGCGCGTGGGCCGAGACCGGTCTGTCGCTGAAGTCTGCGGGCTTTGCGATCTTTACGTGCGTGGTGTCCAGGTTCGGCAAGGAATTAGGGTCCGGCAGTTCTCGTAAGCTCATAAAAATTCCAACGTCAGGCGGGCCCACAAGCTCAGTCCGATTTGCCGGCTTGCAGGCGTCCGCCCTCGATAAAGAGGCGTTTCAGGCCGAAGAGGTTTTCCAGTCGTAGGGCGAGCGGCAGCGTGCCGACCAGCGGTTTTTCCAGGTAGATCGTCGCGCCCTCTTGCTCCCATACACAGAAAGACGCGGCATCCTGAGGCGGTCGCGTTTCCGCGATGGGTATTGAGGCCGTGCCGCCGCAGCAGCCATGGCGCGGGCTGCGGCGAAGAGTCAGCGCGCCGCCGTGCGCCGCGATGTGGGCGGCGACACCGGGGCCGAAATGCAATTTCCCTGTTGCGTCCATATCAGGCCCGCGCAGGCTCGGGGAAGTGGTGACGGGTGCGATTGGCGTAGCGCACCAGCGCCAGCATGACGGGCACCTCTACCAGTACGCCGACCACGGTAGCCAGCGCCGCTCCCGATTGTAGGCCGAACAGTGCGATAGCCGCCGCCACGGCCAATTCGAAGAAGTTGCTGGCGCCGATCATGCTGGCTGGCGCTGCAACGTTGTGCGGCACCCTCCACGCCTTGGCCCAGCCGTAGGCAAGGGCGAAGATGAAGATCGTCTGCACGATCAAGGGTACGGCGATCAAGGCGATATGTAGCGGGTTTTCCAGAATCACTTCACCCTGGAAGGCGAATAGCAATATCAGTGTGAGGATCAGCCCCGTCGGCGTCACCGCGGCGACGCGCTTCATGAAGACCTTATCGAACCATTCCGCGCCCCTGCGGCGGATCAAGCTGACGCGGGTGATGTAGCCCGCCGACAGCGGGATGACGATATAAAGAACGACCGATAGCGCTACCGTATCCCAAGGCACGGCGATGTCGCTCACGCCCAGGAGCAGCACCACAATGGGCGCGAACGCGAACAGCATGATGATGTCGTTCACCGCCACCTGCACCAGGGTGTAGGCGGCATCGCCGCGGGTGAGGTAGCTCCATACGAATACCATGGCGGTGCAAGGCGCCGCGCCCAGCAGA
>JAJUGG010000303.1 GCA_029268285.1 Ectothiorhodospiraceae bacterium
AGCCATCCGAACGAAAAATCCGGTCCGGCTTTTGCCCCGTCGTTAAGTTGCTTGTCAAAAGGACGCCCTAGAATCCAGTAAGACAGAGGCGCGCAAACTAAGAGCATGACAATGAACGCAACAATAGACAGGTGATGAATCGCCTCGACCAATACCGGGCGCGAAACAATGTATTCACACATCGTGACTACCGCAGAGCCTGTTTAGAAACATGAAAAATGCTGTCGTAAACGCTCTTGGTAAACTGATCACCAAGATAGGCTGCCACAGCACCGAGACCAACCGCGGTCGCGATTATCACCCAGCCATAGGGCGTTGCTCTTAGGAAGAGCTGTATCCCGCTCATAAACGCAGTATACGAGAACCAAGCAAGCCCCGTTGATCCAAGGAACCCTGCTACCTCCGTGGGGTGCATATCGCACGGCCTCCATACCCGAGGGTGTGAGGAGTGGTTCGCGGGCGGGATGCATCCGTCGCAACTGCGCTTTGGCGGAATGGGAAGATTCGCGGCGAGGTCGCCGCCCTACCGATGTGTTTCTGGGTTGTTCAGTGTGTTCCGCGTTTTCGTGGTTTCGTTCCAAACCGAAAGCGGAAGAGGGCGCAGGCGCAGGAAATCTAAGTCAGCCGGCGGAGTTCTCGCTGTAGGTCCATCACCAGGCGATCGATGCGGCGACGTTCCGTGCCGACGAGGTCGAGGAACATGGCGCCGAAGCGGGTCTGGCCGCGGTCGGTTTCGTTGGTGTAGCGCACCTGCACCTTGAGCGAGATCGGCTCTTCTTCGCCGATCTGCAGCCTGCATTCGTGCTCTTCCCCTTTTGCGACCTTGGCTTTCTTATCGGTCAGCGTGGCGCAGAAACCGCCGGCGGATATGTCTACCAAGCGCGCATCCAGCTCGTGTTCGCCCACGCTCAGGCGGTGCGCGAAGCTGCGCTTGACCTGTACTCGATGAAACTGGCGGAGCTGTTGGTAAATCAACGGGTTGGGGAAGGGCGCGCGGTAGAAGTAAATGCCGTTGCTGAGCAGTACTTCGGCCACTTCGACGACAAAACGCGTTTCTACGCCATCAAGGCGGGTTTCGACGCGCAGGCGGGAGCCGGACTGTACGGCTTCGTGGCCGCGCGCCGGGTGCAGTTCATCGAGGTCTAGCGTGCCGGCAGTGGCATCGACGGCAATGATGGTGCTGTTATAAAAACGCTTGCTGTCGAGGAAGGTGACGGTGAGTTGGGCGCGGCTGTCGCGCAGGCGTCGCAGGATGAGCGCCTTCTGTACGGGGCTGGTGATATGTTGCGCATCGAATGAGGCCATTGCCGCGTTGTCGCTGAATCAGCCCTCGGATAAGTCAGGCGCGACTAATTTCGCGGCTGATGCTGCCGCCGCTTTGCCGACCGCGCGTATCGTAAGTGGTGGCGTTTCGACTCTCGTCGCCGAGCAGTACCGCTAGACCGCGCTCAACGTGAGCCAGGCTCTTGCCGATCAGTGTGCCGTTGAAGTCGTTGAGCCGCTGTACTTCGGCGAGTTGCTCGCTCAAGCGGCTCCAGGCCGCATCCAGTGCTGGCGCCGCGCTGTGCTCGAGGTAGCTCTGCATGCCTGCGGCATCCGTACTCATACCTGCCTCGCGAAGCAGGCGCTCACGTTCCCCGTCAGCCTGTTCCAGTGCCTGCAGCGCTTCCAGTTTTTGCGTAAGCAGCGCTTCAAAGCCTTCCGTCTGGCGGTCTTTGAGGCTTTCCTGCTCTTGTTTCAGCAGGGTTACGAGCGCGTCGAGCGCCTGGTTGCAGCGCTCGACGGCATCGAGCATGGCGGCGTGACGAATGCTCATCAGTTGTGCAGCAGACCTTCCAGTTCGCCGAACTTGGCAGCGATCTGGCGAGCGTCGATGGGGTAGCGGCCTTCGGCGATCGCTTGCTTGATCCGTTCCACGCGCTCCATATCCACTTCCGGCGCGCTTTCGATTTGCTCCTGGACCTGGCGCAGGCGCTCGGATTGGACGCGGCTGTCAGC
>JAJUGG010000304.1 GCA_029268285.1 Ectothiorhodospiraceae bacterium
TGCTCCAGACGGTAGTTGAGCGTGCGCCTCAGCGCGCGCTTGAGCATGGCCTCATCGAACGGCGCGTGAAAGGCGAGCAACGGACTGGTGCCGACATACTCCAGCAAGTCCAGCAGTACGGTGTCGAGCGGCTCGCCGCGAGACAAGGTAGAGGGGGACAGGCCGTGAATGAGCACATTAGTCAGGGTCCTTTTCCCCGAGCGGCGTACGGTGCGCTCGAATTGATCGCCTAGTGCGATGCGCCCGGCTTCTATGGCGACTGCACCGACGCTGAGGATATCGTCGCGTCGCACGTCGAGCCCCGTGGTCTCCAGATCGATCACGACGAAGCGATCTCGATCCAAGCGGTATTGATCCAGCGGCGCCGGCTTAGGTAGCGCCTGCAACCGGACGAGCAGGGCGGGGTTTGGCGCAGGCGTGCTGCGGCCCAATAGGCGCGACCAGAAACTCATAGTCTTACCTGAAAGGCGATCTCCAGCCGGCGGTGTAGTTGCCTGGCCTGCCGAAAGGACTCCTTGAGAATGCGACGATCCAGCGGGTCCAGGGAGTCCGGATCCAGCTTGTTGCTCATGGTTTCGCCTTTGCCGGCCTGGTCCTGGTGCAGGCGCATGCGCAGGATTTGGATGAAGCTGAATGCACCGTGCCAAGCTCGTGCATCCTTGGCATTGATGATCTTGCGCTCGGCCAAGGCCGCGAAGCGATCCAGCGTTGCCGTTGCAGTGATGCCGTTGGCCAGCGCCAGGATTCTTGCGCCGTCGACGAACGGTGTCAGGCCTTGCACCTTGAGATCCAGACGATCGTTCTGGGTGACGAAGTCCCGTATCACGCCCAGAGGTGGGCGATTTCTAAGCGCGTTGGCCGCCATCATGTGCTGGAAGATCTTATTGGCGGCGGCCTCGGTGACGACCTTCTCGAACAGGCGCTGTGCCGGTTCCAATGGGCCCCAGATCGGGCGCAGGTCGAAGTAGATCGAGGAGCGCAGCAGGTTTTGCGGCGTTGCCCCTTCGATCATGCTGTGAAAGCGTGCTTGCCACTCGGCCTCGGTCAGGCAGAGCTCCGGATTGCTGGCCATGATATTGCCCTTGCACAGCGGGAAGCCGACTTCAGCCAACGCCTCGTTGATCCTGCGGGCCAGCGGCAGCAGGCGTTCGCGTCCGGCGTCGGCGTTCATGCCGGGCGGCGGCTGGAACAGTATGCCGTTGTCCTGATCGGTAACCAGGGTCTGCTCGTGGCGACCGGCGCTGCCGAAGTCGATCCAGGTGAATTCGATGCCCGGGTCGCCATGTTGCTGCAGACAGAGTTCGATGCAGCGAACCGTGGTGTGGTCGTTGAGAGTGGTGATGAGCTTGTTGATCTGCTCGGCCGCGGCGCCGTGGGCGAGCATGGTGTCGATCAAGCGGCGGATCTGAGGCAGCAGGCTCGCAAGATACTCGGGGCTAGGCGCTTGCCGAATCGTGCGTGCCAGATGGGCAAGGCTGACGCGCTCGAGGGCGAAGAGGTCGCTTTCCGACACAATGCCCACAAGGCGGTTATCGTCCACCACGCAGACATGGCGGAAGTGGTGATTAGCCATGATTACGGCAGCATCGAAGGCGTATGCCGAGGACGGGAGCGACACCGGGTCTGGCGTCATGACGTTGGCAAGCGGTTGCTCGAAATCGCTTTCGCCGGCTGCGAACAGCCGGCGCAGGTCGTGCAGCGTGAAAATGCCCAGGGCGCGGCGCTCGGCATCGGTGATGATCATGCTTCCGACTTTGTGCTCGTGCATGAGCTTCACGCTGGTGCGTATCGACGTCTCCGGCGAGCAGGTAACCGGATCTCGGCGCAGCAGTTCGCGCAGCGTGGTATCCAGGGAATAGCCGGCGCCGATGCGCTGTGCCGCATTGACCTTGATCTGTTGATTGACCTTGTCGAGCAAGCTGCTGATGCCGCGCATGCAAAAATCGCGAAACGGCTCGCTGCGGGTAAAGAGATCGGCGAA
>JAJUGG010000305.1 GCA_029268285.1 Ectothiorhodospiraceae bacterium
ACCAAATCCGCTATAGCGCTCCGGCTCCGCCGGCAAGGCGCGACGCAAATTCCGTTCGCTCCAGTTTTCGGCCAGCAAGGCCTCGATGTTTCCTTCCACCACATCGGCCATAAAAGGCTTCGCTAACGTCACCGCGAAACCGGCCATGGCGCAGCGCCGCTTGATGACGGGCGTTACCAGGCCGCTGAAGGCAATGGCGGGAACCAGGTCGGGATCATCGTACCCCTCGCACCGGCGCAGCATGCGTAGGCATTCGATGCCATCGGCACCTAGACCCAAGCGCAGATCAATCAACAGCAGATCATATGCAGGAAGCCCCTGCGCCTGCCGGGTGTAGACGCGCGCCAGCGCACTGGCGCTATCCGCTGCAGCATGGATCTCATACTGCCCGGATAAGAACAAGGTTAGCGATTCCCGAACCGCGGGATCGTCTTCCACCAGCAAAAGAGTGGGGAGACGTGCTTCACTCCAATCCACGATGCTTCTCCTTGGAGCCCGTTCCGCAGGCTCACGGCGCCGAGTCCTTCGGCAAATCCAGCTCAGTAAAAAGGCCCCCCTCGCGGGGGGGCAACCTACCGAGGAGTCATCTACCTTCAAGTACGATGGATGGAATCGCATCGCACCGACAGATGCGCCAGTACCAAAGCAATCTCTGTGCCAAGGTAAAAATGACGTAAGAATGCGGCTTTGCGCGTAGGCTGTGGCGCCGAAACGTCGCCAGAGGGGGACGCTCCCAGGCCAAGGAATGATAAGTGCTTGATAAACTGAGCGAGGTGCTTGTCGCCTTTACACGACAAGTGTCGCATTGACGCACCATAGCGCCCCGCTCTCCCTCTTGTCGCTCAACGACCATAGCTAGTGGAAAGCGAAAGAACTCTACAGGAAGCCGTGCTCAACGGAGAAACTATGCGCTATTTCACCCTAACGCTTTTGGCGGCACTAGTGCTCGGCGGCTGTCAGAGCGCCTACTACAACACCTTGGAGCGCTTCGGTGTGCACAAGCGCGATATTCTAGTCGATCGCGTGGAGGATGCCCGCGACGCGCAGGAAGACGCCAAAGAGCAGTTCGAGGACGCCCTGACGCAGTTTCGCGCCCTGGTCAAAGTCGACGGTGGCGAGTTGGAAGCGACCTATGACCGCCTGAACCGAGAGTATCAAAACAGCGTCAAGCGCGCCGATGAAGTGCACGAGCGGATTGATGCTGTCGAGAACGTCGCCGAGGCGTTATTCAGAGAGTGGGAAGCCGAGCTCCGAGAGTACGAAAGCGACCGCCTGCGAGCGCAGAGCGAACGCCAACTCGATGCGACACGGCAACGCTACCAGGAGCTGATCGCCCGCATGCGCCAGGCCGAGCAACGCATCGATCCAGTCCTGCAGAGCTTTCAGGATCAAGTGCTTGTCCTCAAGCACAACCTGAACGCGCGCGCGATCGCCGCGCTACAGGACGAGGTCGGCACCGTCGAAACCGACATCCGCGAACTGATTGAAGAGATGGAAGCGTCCATCGCCGAGGCTAACCGCTTCCTCGCCGCCTTCGAGCGGCAATAGCCAAGAAGCTTCACTGCGCCCGCAAGCGGCGCAGCCGGCGGCCGACTAGGGGCGCGAGCTGGAACTTGGCGTGCCTGAGCACACGCCCTTTGGCGCCGCCTCGAAACACGTAGACCCATTCATGAGGGCGCACATGGTCGGTCCAGGCCAGTTTCTCCGGCGCGGCCTCGCCGAGCATGTCGTACTCGCGCAGACCTCGCTCGATACAGTCGCGTATTACCGCGTGCCGAAGCAGCTGCCCCGGGCCGTAAGCACGTAAGGATTCGTCATAGGCGGGCTTGAGCGAATAATACCGGCCACCCTGTTCGAGCCCGAATTGGAAGGCGATGGCGCGCCCGTCCAGCCGTAGGAAATACAGCGACAGCCTTCCCTCATTTGCCGCGCGGCGGGCGAGGTCCGTGTAGAACC
>JAJUGG010000306.1 GCA_029268285.1 Ectothiorhodospiraceae bacterium
CGGGAGCGCCAGGCGATAGCCACTCTCAGCTTCCACTAACACATAGTCGTCGACTTGCGGCTGGGTGTCGTACACCACTTCACCGACGCGTTCGCCATCAACGACTAGCAGTTCGAGCAGGAAGGCCGGAAGATCGCTGCCGTCCAGGAGCAGCCGCGCCCTGTGTTCATACTGCTCGCGCAGCCGCGGATCGGCAACAGCATCGAGCACGACTACGCGCCGGTAGGCTTGATTGAGTCGGCTCGGATGGAGATAAGCCTGATAGAAGGCTTGGGTTAGTGTTTCGTCGTGCTGGAAAAGCGGGGTGAAGTGTTCTTGGACGAGCAACTCTACGTTTGGGTGCATCCTTACTCCTCTCGAGTTGGCTCAAGGTTCCTGGTTTCTCCGCCAGTCTCGTAGTCATTGTCAGCAGCGGGCGGAGAACGCAGCGGCTCGATGATGCCGAGGCTTCGAGCGCTGTGCAAAGCGTAAAGGGTCTGTCGTTGGCTTCCCAGGGGGGAGTGCCCTCGGACGTGTAGGAATACTCAGTCAAAACGTGTAGGAAAATCACGATTCTCTAATTTATTTGGGTTCATGGTAGTGCTCGCAAAAAAGAAGAAGTAATTCAGCCAAGTCGATGAAAAAAAGAAATAAAGGTCGCATTCTGTATTCCTCGCCACGCTTGGCTCGGCGGACCAGATAGAGCTTGGCCTAGCGTCGTTATTGGTTCGCCCGATAGCCGTTTCAGGCGGTATATCGTGTTCAGGCGCGTCATGGAAATGAAGCGATGAAAGACTAAGCTGATTAGTGTTGTCCCGTTTCCCAAGGTCTACCAAAAAGGGCCGTAACCGGTGCCCTGCGCGCACAGGCTGGGGCCGTCCTAGAGGTGCCGAAAGCAGGGATGCGAGCTCCTGCATGCTTGGCAAAGGGCGGCGACACGTGCTGATGGCGCCTGGGGCAGCGCTTTCGGCAAAACAGGCACAATCCGACCGATTCACGGACGATCGAGCGAATCAGGGCTATGACGGCATTCAAGAACCTCATGCGGCGCGCACTGAACAAGGCTCCCGCAGCCGTGACCGGAAACGACGACATACGTCTGCGCGCGCTGGTCGAAGGGTCCATACAAGGCATCATCATCGTCCGCGTCGAGGAGAATTTGCGGCCGCTCTTCGTCAATGAAGCGGCGGCGCAAACGGCCGGCTTCGATTCTGCCGCAGAGATGCTGGCATTGCCTTCCCTGCGCCCGCTGGTGCCGAGATCTACCCTGGCGGAGGCGCGCGAAGTCTGGCAGGCGCTGTTGCACGGCGGCGTGCCGAGCATTACCGGAGAAACCCGCTTCCGCCGCCGGGACGGTGCGTCGATCTACGTCAAAGTACGCGATACCTTGGTTGCATGGGACGGCCGCCCTGCATTGCAGATGACGTTCATCGACATCACGCGCCAGAAGCAGGCGACACGCAATGCGGTGGCGCGCGAGGCGATGTTGGAGCTGGCGCTGGAGGCTGCGAAGCTGGGCGCTTGGTCGATCGACTGCCGCACCGGGCGCATCGATTACTCGGCCAGCCGCAGTACGCTCTACGATTTGCCGGCCTCGCGCGTATCGTCGAATACCGAACTCTTCCTCGAGCGTATTCATCCTGATGATCGCGAGCGTGTAGATACCGTGCTCAAGCAAGCCCTCATATCCGACCCGGGGCAGGTGGCTTTGGAGTTTCGCGTTCGGCGACGAGACGGCGGCTGGCGCTGGGTTACCTCGCGGGCTCGGGTGGAGCGCAATACCGCGGGACGCCCGCTGCGTCTGATCGGCGTCGACATCGACACCACCGAGGAGCACGAACTGCGCGAGCGCCTCACGCGCAGTAATGCGGAGCTGGAGCGTTTTGCAGCGACCGTAGCGCACGATCTCAAGTCTCCGTTGCAGACCGTCATCGGCTTCGGCGGCTTGCTTGCCCGCTCCGCCGCGGCACGA
>JAJUGG010000307.1 GCA_029268285.1 Ectothiorhodospiraceae bacterium
GCTTGCTGTTGCTCACGCGCTAAATACAGCGCGGAAACGACGGCCTGCTCGATCTCGGCGCCGGAGAAACCCTCGCTCGCCTCCGCTAATTGATGCAAGTCGAACTGGGCGGGATCAGCATCGCGCTTGCGCAGGTGGATCTCGAAGATCTGCTGCCGAACCTCTGCATCCGGCAGATCGACGAAGAAGATCTCGTCCAGACGGCCCTTTCGAATAAGCTCCGGCGGCAGCCGGTCAATGGCGTTGGCGGTCGCTACCACAAAGACCGACTTGCGATTCTCGGCAAGCCAAGTGAGCAGGGTACCGAGTATGCGGCTGGATACACCGTCGTCGTTGGTGCCTTGCGCCAGAGCTTTCTCGATCTCGTCGATCCACAGCACGCAAGGCGCCATGGTTTCCGCGATCTTGATGGCCTCGCGCAGGTTGCGTTCGCTCTCGCCGAAATACTTGTTGTAGATTCCGCCAATATCGAGGCGTAGCAGAGGCAGCCGCCACAAGCCTGCCACCGCCTTGGCCGCAAGACTCTTGCCGGAGCCCTGCACGCCGACCATCAAAATGCCCTTGGGCGGATCCAGCGTCGGGTCCGGCTCTAAAAACGCCGCCTGGCGCCGCTCCAGCCAGCGCTTTAGGTTGCTCAGGCCGCCAATATCGCCAAAGCGGGCGGTATCGTACTCGAAGGAAACGCCCGCGCTGCGTTCGAGCAACTGGAACTTGGCTGACATTACGCGGGGAAGATCGGATTCGGTAATCGCACCATCGTCGCGGATCGCGCCGCGCGCGAGACGACGCACCTCAGAAACCGACAGGCCTAGCAGGTTCTGCACCAAGAGATCGTAGCTGCGACGATCGGTGGTCACCCTCCCCTTGCCGAGGGTTTTCGCCCATAAACTTGCTTCTTCCTGCACGATGCGTTCGATGGCCTCGCGCCCCGGCAACTGCAGCTCGAAACGCGCCGTCAACATCCGCAACTCCGGCGGCACCTCCAAGGCATGGCTGATCAGCACCAACGTGTGCGGGACCATACCGTGATTGAGCGCGATCTCCTTGAGCAGGCGCACATGAATCGGGTCGCTCAAGTAGGGATGGTAGTCCGATAGCAGGTAAATGCCGCCTTGCTTAACGGCTTTGATCTGGCGCAGCACCTCCGTGGGGTCCGCGGCATGACGCTGCGGCTGGGCCTCGAATTCCAGGCGCTTGAGCCCTTCGGTCACGCTCCATTGAAACAGCGGCCGACCGAGTTGCAGGCTCATCCTGCGGATCATGTCGACGACGCGTGTTTCCTCATGCGTTTCGATAATGATGAGGGGAACGTGGGAAGTCAGGAGTAGCTCTAAATCGTGGCTATCATTGGTCGGCATCGGCGGGCTCTTATCTTTGTTGTGCAAATCGCCTTTTCGGCGTCAAAGATAACACGCACCTAGCCAGGGGTTTACATACTTCATTACTGACTAATAAGGGCCTATCCGAATGTCCCTGGTTATCGCGAGGGAGGAGTAGATCGAGCGCGGGCTTATGCCCAGCCGCGGCTATAGCTCGCTGCTACGGCACCTGCACATGCTTGTCCCAAGCCGGAGCCAAATTACCTGCAAGGCAACCCAACGCCGCGGCAAGCGCGCACACCGCGCCAAAACCGGCAGTAGCGCCCGCGGACACCAGGGCCACCAATTTCACGCCCGAACGCATGGATTTGAAAAATATCTTCTTACAGCGCACGACCATCAAAGTGCTGCACGGGAATGGCATCCAGATCGAGTCCTTCGAGGCAGCGGATATTGATAGCTGCCATTGCATTTCCCTTCGGGTCTACCCCTTCTCCATACGGATGAATACCGCACACCGGGCAGAACCTATGCTTGATGACATGCTTGTTGAACGTATACGTGCTCGCCGAA
>JAJUGG010000308.1 GCA_029268285.1 Ectothiorhodospiraceae bacterium
ACGCGATTCTGGGCGGGCTGCATGACAGTGCGGCGAAGCCTAGGTTAACGACTTCTGATCTTTTGGTTACCGAATCGTTAAGCGCCTATACCACCATCCTTCATCGGCGTAAGACGCCAACGGGGCAGACGATTCCGCTAACTGGCTACGCCTTGTTGGCCACTGCAGCACTAGAATTCACATCAAGTCTTCTTCAGCAATAACTCTCGTGACTTACATCACTTCTCTCAGCTTGGTTCTCAACAATTCAGCCGAATGCGCCAAGGCCTTGTGTTCGGCGTTATCTAATTCAGGCTCAATGATCTGCTCCGCGCCTCCGGCACCCACCACGGTCGGCAGGGACAGCGCCACCTCGCCAAGCTTGAGCACGCCCTTGTGCAGGCGAGAGACCGTCAGCACGCGCCGCTCGTCCTTGAGCACGGCCTTGATTAGCGTGGCCGTAACCAAGCCGATGGCATGGTTAGTGGCCCCCTTGCGACTAATGATCTCATAGGCTGCACGTCGTACTCGCTCGCCGATGCGAGCCTCCAGTTCAGTGCTCCAATGCGGCCAATCCCGCAGAGAGCGTCCACCGATCGAGGCTCGGCTCCAGTGCATGACTGAGGAATCGCCGTGTTCGCCGAGCACCTGGGCGTGAATCGAAGCCGGGTTGACGCGCAGGAAGTCCCCGAGCTCTACGCGCAGGCGCGCCGTATCGAGCATGGTACCCGTGCCCAATACGCGCTCCTGCGGCAAGTCGCTCGCACGTCGGAGAACCTCCGTGAGTATGTCGACCGGATTGCTGACCATCACGATCAGCGCGCGCGTGCCTTGCAGTCGCTTGCCCAAGTCCGCTGCGATAGCGGCGTTGTCGCGCAGCAAGGCCAAGCGCGATTCACCGGGCTTACCGCCGCGACCGGCACTCACGACCACGGCGTCGCACCCGCGCATTGCCTCGACCATGCTGGCGCGCACCGTTGCGCGCTGATAGAACAACGCACCGTGGGCAAAGTCCATGGCCTCGCCCTCGGCAATCTCAGGTCTGAGATCGTTGAGGAGCAACTCGCCTTCGTAGCCGCGTGCCAGCAGCGCTGCCGCAACACTGGACCCCACCCAGCCCATGCCGACGATACCGACGCTGTTCATCAAGACCTCCGCTATGGCCCGTTCAGGCAAGCGCGTAGCGCGCCACATCCGGCCTGGCACGGTGACCGCATCAGTTTCGACATATGGGGTATGGCCAAGCACAGCAAAGCCGGGCACAGAAAGCTTTGAGACGCGGATAAAGCTAAAGCTTGGAGGGGAAGCCGGCGCACGCGACATTAGCAGCCACACTGCACCTGGCTCGGCAACAGCGCCCCGTAGGTCCGACGCCTGTCGGACGCGTTCGGCTTTACTTGGCCGCTACAGGCTCGTAGATCCGACTGAAGCCGGATCTACGAGCACTGCAGAAGCGGCGCCGATCCTGCAGGATGGAATAAGCCGTTTCCGGACGCCGCGGCGCATTTCATTGTGGCTCTCGGTTCTCCGGATTACAGCTTTCCTAAACCCCAAACGGCGGCTAGCGACAGAACAAAGAGCAAGACGGCCAGCCAGAGCGGCGCCATCTTGACCTCGCCACGTTCGGCTGGGTCGATCAAGGCTTCCGGCTTGCGGCCGCTGAACATCGGCGTAATCAGATTCTCGCCACGTATCATGTAGTACAGGACCGCGAGAATATGGAAGCCCGCCGCAATCAACAGGTAGTCGAACAGCTTCCGGTGCAGGCTGGTCAGCGCAGCCGAAGTATCGCCACTGACCAGGTGCGCGAGAGGGCCTTGCGAGAAGATATCGTCGTTGGCGAAAAGTCCGGTGATGGTCTGCGCGGCCAGCAGGCCGAGTAGTACCAGCACCATGAC
>JAJUGG010000309.1 GCA_029268285.1 Ectothiorhodospiraceae bacterium
CCCCCCAGGCGAATGGGGCTTTACCGACCATGGAGCCCGCGCACAGAAACGCCGAGCTCCTTTTCGAGCAGGGCCGCGGTCGCTTCGGCTTCAGTTACGCGGATGCCGGCGCGGCCGAGTTGCTGTTCAAGTACGACAGCGAGCGCTATGACGGCGACCCGCACGACCCCGTCGAAGCCCGCAAGGCCGGCAGCAGCAGTATCGTGCTGCATCCAGCCCGCTTCGGCATGCGTGCCGTCAATGCCGCCGGTGAGAATCTCACCGCGGTGTCCGCGGGCGATCAGCCTGTGCAGGTGGCCGGTACGGCTTTCGAGCTGGAGTTCGCGGCGCAGTGCTCGGATGGGACGCTGACGCCGAACTATAAGCCTACCGCCGACAGCGAGCGCCTGCTTGCCTATGTGGAACGCACCGGCCCGGCACCCGCTGGGGCCGAGGGGCTACTGGCGCTGGACGGCGTCGCATCGCTTCCTACAGCACTTGGCCCGCCGCAAGCGCTGGGTGATTACAGGAACATGCCAATCGCCGCCGATCGCTTTGACAGCGGCAGCTACCGTTTTACAGCGGCCGAGTACTCGGAAGTTGGATTGATACGGCTGCACCTGATCGACCGCAATTATTTCGGCGCCCAGGTTGGGCCGAGTTCGCTGGATATCGGTCGCTTTGTTCCGCAGCGTTTCGTGCTCAGTCAAGTGGGCGACGGTCCGGAACTCGGCAACCTCAATCCCAACGACTTTACCTATCTTGGACATAACGCCGTGGGCGACGATGAGCGTGTCGGTGCGCCCCTGCCCTGGGAAATACCGCCGCTGGTCGAGGTGATGCCCGTTAATGCGCGCGGCCAGTTCACCCGCAACTATGGCGCGGATTATTGGACCCTCGACGATGCCCAGACGCAGCGGCTCTACGTGGAGCAGGAATCTATTGCGCCGCTGTTCGGCTATGCCACCGGCGCAGTAGAGCGGATCGGCAGTGACGACTTCGACGAAGCACCGGCGTTCTGGAGTTTCTCGGAAGACGCCCTACGCTACGAGCGTCCACTGTCCCCGCTGAACCCGTTCAGTGCCGATGTCACGCTGACGCTCGCCAAAGCCGATCTGATCGATGCCGACGGCGTCTGCTATCGCCCCTCGGCTACAAGCGACTGCAGCGAGTTCACGCTTTCTGCGATCACCGGGGCTCATCTGCGTTATGGCCAAGGTTTCCAGCAGGACAGCTACGGCATGTTGGGGCGCGCCGGCGATCGGCTGCCCATCGCTGTGCACGCGGCCTACTACGACAACGGCTGGCACGTTAACGAGGACGACAGCTCCAGCTGGATAGCAGCTTACCTACTGGAAACCGATGGCTTACCAATGGAAGCCGACCCGCTAACCGTGCGGTTGTACGGAGGGCGGGCCGAGCTGGGTGTGCGCGTTACCAGCGGCAGCGGCGGCTATGGACGCGGCGTGCTAGATGTGGGCTGGCCGGTCTGGCTCGGCGGCTCCGGGCAGGCAACAGCGCAGTTCGGCATCTATCGCGGCGATGACCGCTTCCTGTACTGGAGTGCGGACGAATGAGGGCGCAAGGCTACACCTTGGTCGAGCTCGTCGTCGTGATCGTATTGATCGGCGTGCTCTCCGTGGTGGCAGTGGTGCGCTTTGATCCGCGGCCGTTCAGGAGCCATGCCGCCGCCGCAGAGTTGATCGAGGCTATACGCTACGCGCAGAGCTTGAGCATGAGCCGTGGCGTCCTGGAGCGCTACCGGGTCGAATTCGGCAACGGCGGTTTCAGCGTAGTCAGTGATGAGCGCGGGGTGCTTCTGGCGCCGATGAATACAAGCGATTGGGCCGATGTCCGCGTGCAGCCGGCAGGCAGCATCGAGTTCGATAC
>JAJUGG010000310.1 GCA_029268285.1 Ectothiorhodospiraceae bacterium
GAGATGGTGATGCCGGGCGACAACGTCAAGATGACGGTCACGCTCATTCAGCCGATCGCCATGGAAGACGGCCTGCGCTTCGCGGTGCGCGAAGGTGGCCGCACCGTCGGCGCCGGCGTGGTCAGCAAGATCATCGAGTAATTAGATGATGGCGCAAGGCGCGGTGCTTGGGTGTATAATCCCGAGTGCGGCGCCTTGCCGTATTCAGTTTACAGGCCAGTAGCTCAATTGGCAGAGCAGCGGTCTCCAAAACCGCAGGTTGGGGGTTCGAGTCCCTCCTGGCCTGCCATATTGGTCCGGGGTAGCGGGAAGCGCTGCTTCTCCGCGTCCAACGGCAGGACCCTCTGACTGCATGAAGTCCAAGACGACAACCGAAAAATCACCGTTGGACACGGCCAAGTTGGTGGTAGCCATTGCGCTGCTATTGGCCGGCATCGGTCTCTTTTACTACTACGAAGACGCCTCTCAGCTCTATCGTGTGCTGGGCTTGTTGGCTGTTGCGCTGGTAGCTGTTGGTATTGCCGCCACCAGTGCCGTGGGGCGAGGCCTTATCGGCTACGGGCGCGAGGCGCGCGTCGAGCTGCGCAAGGTGGTGTGGCCCACGCGCCAGGAAACCATGCAGACGACGCTGGTCGTTGTGGTGATGGTGCTGATTGTCGCTGTGTTCTTATGGCTTCTGGACTTGGTCCTGTTCGAAGCCTTTAGTTGGTTAATGGATCGAGGGAGCTGAGCATGGCGAAGCGTTGGTACGTAGTCCACGCCTACTCGGGCTTCGAGAACCAGGTCAAGAAATCGCTCCAGGAGCGCATTAAGCGCGCCGGCATGGAAGATCAGTTTGGCGAGATTCTCGTGCCTACCGAAGAGGTGGTCGAGATGAGGGAGGGGCAGAAGCGCCGTAGCGAGCGTAAGTTCTTCCCCGGCTATGTGCTGGTTCAAATGGAGATGAACGACGACACCTGGCACCTGGTTCGCGACGTTCCGCGCGTCATGGGCTTTATTGGTGGTACCAGTGATCGTCCCGCGCCCATTAGCCAGCGTGAGGCGGACGCCATTCTCAACCGCGTTCGCGAGGGTACCGAGAAGCCGCGGCCGAAGATCCTGTTCGAAGTTGGCGAGGTTGTCCGTGTCACGGATGGCCCCTTCACCGACTTCAATGGTGTGGTCGAAGAGGTCAACTACGAGAAAAGCCGGCTGCGAGTTGCCGTGCTTATCTTTGGTCGTTCGACCCCGGTTGAGCTCGAGTTCGGGCAGGTGGAGAAGACCTGACCGAATTAAATCCTTCCTAGTGGTTTTCTTCGGGTGTCGTATCCAGTACAATGCCCGGTTCCCTCGCTGCCGTCCGGCGGCGGGGTTTTCATGTTGATCCGGCTGCAGTCGGGTCGTAGGGGAGCCGCGAGGCGCTAGCACCCACCAAGGAGTTTAAGTCATGGCAAAGAAAGTGCAGGCTTACATTAAGCTGCAGGTGCCTGCGGGCAAAGCCAACCCCAGTCCGCCGGTTGGTCCCGCGCTCGGTCAGCACGGTGTGAACATTATGGAGTTCTGCAAGGCGTTCAACGCCAAGACGCAGGACCTCGAGGCGGGGCTTCCGACTCCCGTTGTGATCACCGTCTACAACGACCGTAGCTTTACCTTCATCACCAAGACGCCGCCTGCTGCGGTGCTGCTGAAGAAGGCCGCCGGCATTCAGTCCGGCAGTGGTCGTCCGAACACTCAGAAGGTCGGCACCGTGACCCGCGAGCAGGTCGAGGAAATCGCCAAGACCAAGATGCCCGATCTCAATGCTGCAGATCTCGAGGCTGCCGTGCGCTCCGTCGCCGGTAC
>JAJUGG010000311.1 GCA_029268285.1 Ectothiorhodospiraceae bacterium
GGAACCTGGCATTTCGAATGGTGGCAGGAGCGCCCCAGCCTCGGCCCGGTCGTGCTGCTCGACCAGTGGGGCCTGTGGCCTGCCTTGTTCGCGCACCTCGCAGCCTTTGGCCTGATCGCCTATGTCGCCACGCGGATGGAGCGTCGCCGGCACGGCAAACTCATCTCCTCCGCGTCTCGCACCAGCCGCCCGGTTTCTCTGCTGCGCGGTCCGTGGCCGCTGATTTGGGGCGGCATTGCGTTGGTGATCCTGAACTTCCTGACGCTGTGGCTGGCCGGGCGCCCCTGGGGCATTACCTCGGCGCTTGCCCTGTGGGGCGCCAAGGGCGCGACCGCGCTCGGCATCGACGTGACCAGCTGGGGTTACTGGAGCACGCGGCTAGACAGTCTGAATGCGCCGATTACGCAAGACATCACCTCGATGATGAACTTCGGCATCATCCTCGGCGCACTAGCTGCCGCTTCGCTCGCGGGTAAGTTCGCGCCGGTGTGGAAGATCCCGGCTCGCTCGCTGGTGGCCGCCGTCGTCGGCGGCTTGATGCTCGGTTACGGCGCGCGCCTGGCCTTCGGCTGCAACATCGGCGCCTACTTCAGCGGCATGCTATCCGGCAGCCTGCACGCCTGGGTATGGATGGCCGCGGCCTTCACCGGCAGCATCATTGGCACCCGCCTGCGACCGCTGTTCGGCTTGGCGGTAGAGAAGCAGCCGCGCTCCGGCGGCTGCTAGAAAACCTATCGGATTCCGGCCGGAACGACGGACTCGCCGCGAAAGCCTTCGAGAAGCTGTGACGGCTATCCGGAAGAGCGCGGAATGGAGCGCTGGCTCTTATTCCGCGTTCTTCCGGACAGCCCCTCGACTGATGGAACCTTTATTCGCGGCAGGATCGTCGCTTCAAGACCTAATTACCGCGCCTCCACGATAACCACCGATTGCTGCACCCTGGCGGCTAATTGATCCAACTCCCCGACACGCGCCTGCGTTCGTTGCACCGGGACGTCGTCATCATCCCGAACTTGCTCGAATACCTTGAGGATGAGCGGCGACTTAATCGCGTAGTTCACGTTCTGCGTAATATCGCCGCGACTGTTGTAGAGCGCTGCCGCATTGAGCTTAGCGGCGACGATGCCGACCACCTCACCCTGCATATTCAACAAAGGTCCGCCACTGTTGCCGCTCTGTACCGGCACAGAGATCTGATACTGGTTCTCATTGTCCTGGTAGCCGGTGGTAGCACTGATGACGCCGTGAGTCAGCTTGGGGCTGCGCCCCATCACGTCGAGATGCGGATAGCCGATGGTAAAGACCGCCGTTCCCATCGCCACCGGGTGGCTGCTGACGATGAGCGGCGGCGGTAGAGAAGCACCTTCATCAACCTCGAGAATGGCTACGTCAGTAGGCTCGTCCTCCGCCACGACTCGCGCCGATAATGCTTGCCCCGAAGGCTGTATGACTTTGACCGTGGCCTTGCCCTCGATGACGTGCTGACTGGTAGCAATGTGCCGCGGGCCGATCACCCAGCCCGTACCATAGGCGGCATAAGCATCAAAGCCATCGGGCTGAGCAATCCGTTTCTTCCAGATGTGATCGTAGGTTCCGGTACGGCATTGACTAGCGACCAGCCCCTGTACCCGTCCTGGCGTGATCTTGGTATCCCTGAAAGACACCACGTAGTTGATGATGCCGAGCGCATCGGGCGCATTCGCTTCCGCCCAGGCCCAAAGGCTGCCGTAGTCCATCCCTCGGTGCATATGTACGGTGAGCTTGCCGGCCACCTCCGACAGATCC
>JAJUGG010000312.1 GCA_029268285.1 Ectothiorhodospiraceae bacterium
AGCCCATACCGGTTTGCGCCACGATGGCAAAATTTACGTACTCCCGGTTGAGCAGGCAGTACGGGTTAGCTCAGGCGAACGCGGTGAGGTGGCGATTTGACGCCACCTCCAGAGGGTGAACCGCTACACCCGGCCAGCAGATTCCGCTGACAGTGCCTCAATGATGCGACAGTCGTCGATGACGCCTCCTGCGCAGCATACGCTCAGGCGTTCGAGCTCGGCTTCCAGAGCGTGCAAGTCACGGATGCGCATTCGCACCTGTTCGAGCTGTTCTTCAACCTTGGCGTCGACCGCGGCACAGGAGGTTTCACGCTCATCGGCAAGGCTAAGCAGCTCACGAACATCGTCCAGACTAAAACCCAATATGCGGCTGCGCCGGATAAAGAGCAGACGGTCGCGCTCGACCTCTGTATAGAGGCGATAGCCTGCGGCGGTACGGCCTGCGGAGGGCAGCAGCCCCAGGCGCTCGTAATAGCGGATCGTTACAGCCTTGGTGCCGGTGGCCTTTGCCAGCTGCCCCACGGTGTAATGCTTACCAGTACTCACCATCATCCTCCTCGCTTGACCTTATAGCCGCTATAACCCTCATTCTACCGCCAATGGTTCCTGGATGAGGATCGGCCAATGGATAGCTGCTGCGAGAACAAGGCGGGCGAACTCGCCCAGCTGCGTGCTAAGCAGGGGCGCGTGCTCTACATCGTGCTCGCCATCAATGCGGTGATGTTTCTCTTCGAGTTCGTAGCCGGCTGGATGGCGCGCTCGACCGCACTGCTCGGCGACTCGCTCGATATGTTCGGCGATGCCTCGGTGTACGCGCTGACGATCTACGCCCTGCACCGTAGCGCTCGCACCCGAGCGGGGGCGGCCCTCTTCAAGGGCGCATTCATGCTGCTCTTCGGTCTTGTCGTGATTGCCGATGCGGTACGCAAGAGCGTGCTGGGTGCCGTGCCCGAGGCCGAGTGGATGGGCGTGGTGGGGCTGATCGCGCTTGCCGCCAACACCGTCTGTTTTCTGCTGCTCTACAGCCACCGCAGTGACGATCTCAACATGCGCTCGACCTGGTTGTGCTCCAGGAACGATCTCATTGCCAACACCAGCGTGATCGCGGCTGCGGGACTGGTCGCTGTCACTGGCACGCTGTGGCCGGATGTTGTGGTGGGTCTTGCCATTGCCGCGCTTTTTCTGCACTCGGCCTGGCAGGTGCTGACCGAGGCTTGGCAGGAGTGGCACGCGCATAATCCACGGAAGGTGCCGGAAGTGCGGAATGCCGTCCCGACACCGACCGTGGTGGTGCCAGATGCGTGCTGTGGAACGAAGACCGCAGCAAAATCGAATAACGGCTGTGGCACTGGCACAGCGGCGGCGCAGGAGGCCGAGGCGCGGGTACTGCGGCAGCAACATGTATGTTCACCTGCCGAAGCACAGGAACGCTAAGACGGTCACAGGTGATCTTTGCTATGCCAAGACTGAACGACATCAAGCAGCGGGCGCATGAGCTGAAGGCCGAAATCTTCGCGCTCTATTTGGCTGCCCGCCATCCGCAAGCGCCGTGGTATGCGAAGCTCTTCACGGTCGGTGTTGTCGCGTATGCCCTTAGTCCGATCAATCTGATCCCGCGGCACGTGTTAGAAGATTGCCGGGCGCGGCCACGAGAAACATGATCGGGAAAAGGGAGAGCAGGAGGGCGCGAAGCCCTTGAGCATGGATTTCTTCGGAGGGATTTGAGCGAATCAGCTACTTAGGCGACAGTGCGTAGTTTTCTGCTCGGCGACAACCTTCCGGG
>JAJUGG010000313.1 GCA_029268285.1 Ectothiorhodospiraceae bacterium
CTCGCGAATCACGCCCTCGGCGCGGGCAAGCGCGGGGTCGTAGCAGAGCCGACGCAGCTCCTCGACCCAGGCGGCGAGCTCCTCGGCCGAGAAAAAGCCCTCGTAGAAGAGAAAGCCGTCGCGCTCGTAGCGCGCCAGCTCGTCCTCGCTCAGCGGCCCCGAGCCGGCATTACCGTAAACCACCGGATCCAGGCGCTCGATCATCGGCAAGGGTCTTCGGGTGCGGGTAACGTAGGTGTCGTATTCAGTGCTATGTGCCAGCGATCGCATCATTCTGCTCCCGTGTTCGTCCCGGCCGCGCAGCTAGGGCGCGCATTCAACCGAGCTCAGCGAATTCAGCTTTGCGCCAAACACCTATGGCCCGGTAAAGCTGTTTCAAGCGCTCGCGGTCTGTGCCAAATCCACTTCAGGCCCCGTGGCGCGCGGTTTTACAGGTAATTCTTGCTTTTCCTCTAGCAGCGTTCCGCAGAAAACCTGCGGTAATCACCGGGCTCTGCCTGGAAGCATGTGCCGGCGCAGCCCATTTACAGAGGCGAGTGCATGGTTCGGGAGGTGTCATGAATCGCTACTGGGCCGGGGCCCTGGCAGGGTTGGCCGCAACGGTGCCGATGACGGCGACAATGCTGACCCTGCACCGTCGCCTTCCTAAAAACGAGCGTTATCACTTACCTCCGCGCGAGCTTACGATGGCGATCGTGCGTCGGACCGGCCACCTGGAGCGCTATATGGACGACACCGTCCGGCGTCGTGCGAGCCTTGCCGCTCATTATGCTTACGGGGCGGCGACAGGAGCCTTGTACGGCGTCCTGCCGGCGAGGCTGCGGCGCGCTGCGTTGAGCACAGGTGCGGTGTACGGCGTGGCGGTATGGGGAGCGAGCTATTTGGGGTGGATACCGGCCTTGGGACTACTGAAACCGGCAACTGAGCACCCTGCGCGGCGCAACGCCGTGATGATCGCCGCGCACGTGGTCTGGGGCGGAGCGACCGGAGTTCTGACGGCCGCCTTGGCGGCACCGGAGAAGGGGGCGAGCCGCTCCCCGGCAACCGAAGCCGCCGGGGAGGCGGCTAGCCTCAGCCGCGTCGCCGCTGGTTGATCTGTTCAAGGCTGGCGTGGGTCATCTCCTGATGACGCTCGAAGCCCGGAATAGAAGCCTGCAGCATGTCGCGGAGCTGCGGCTCGTTGGCCGATGGCAACAAGTCGTTGCGAATCGTATCCAGCGCTAGCTGATGCAGTTGCGCCTGGGCCCGTAGATACGCCTGATCGAAGGCATCGCCGTCCAGGTTTCTGAGCCGCTTTTGAATCTGCTCGGCTTGGCCCTGAATCGATTCGCTGAGCGGGCTATCCTCCGGATCGATGGTCGTTGCACCCGATAGGCCCGCAAGCGTGTTGGTCATGTTTTCGTGCTCGCGCTGAATCTGCCGCGCCAGATAGCGTACCTCCGGACTGCTGGAGCGGTTCAATGCCATATCCGCCTGCTGCAGTTCGGCGCGGTTGATCGTCTGCATGACCTTCACGATCTGGCCGTCGTTAAGAGGTTGTGACTCTTCGGCGGCGGTTTCCTGCGGCATGCCCATCTGGCTGCAGGCGCCCAACACCAGTGCTGTGAACAGCAGCGTAAGGAATGCTGCCGGACGAGGGACAGTGATTTTTGTGGTGCTCATGGAGCCTCCTTGCTCTCGGAGCCAGTACTGCTTTTCATGCGCTCCCGCGCACGAAGGGTTACGCTAACGGCACGACAGCCGCAACCTCGGCC
>JAJUGG010000314.1 GCA_029268285.1 Ectothiorhodospiraceae bacterium
ACGCACTGCTCGTTCTGCAGGTCGAGGTAGTACTCGCGCACCTGCGCCGTGGTCAGTTGGCCCTTGTAGACCATGGTCCGCGACGACAGCGAGGCGATGTAAAAGTCGGGGGCGGCGCCCTCGACGGTTTCGCCGACGAGGAAGGAGGTGTGCTTGCGCAGCACGTACAGCTTACGCTCGAAGGCTTGTTGCTCGAGCGCCTCGGGGCGGGCGATGAACACCTGCTCGATGAAGGGCTCGTTGTCCAGCGAGGCCTGGCCGAGGCCGGAGTTGTCGGTCGGCACCACCCGGTAACCAAGCAACTGCAGGCCCAGTTTGGTGATGTTGGCGTTGAGGACCTTGCGGCAGGCTTCGCGCAGACGCTCGTCGCGCGGGAAGAAGACCATGCCGGCGCCGTAGTCGCCGGACGCGGGCAGTTGCACGCCCTGCGCGGCCATCTCGGCGCTCAGCAGTTCGTGCGGGATCTGGATTAGAATACCGGCGCCGTCGCCGCTCTTGACGTCGTAACCGGTGCCGCCGCGATGTTCCATGCAGGTGAGCATGGACAGTGCGTTCTCGATAATGGCATGGCTACGCCGACCTTTCAGATTAGCCACGAAGCCGATACCGCAACTGTCGTGCTCCAGCTCCGGACGGTACAGGCCAGTCAGTTCCTGGATGTCCTTCTGCATCTTTGGATTCCTATTTGCTGTAAGCCGGGGTCGCGTGATCCTGCCTCTTGAAGAAGCATTCTCATTCCGCGAAACGAATTGGGTTTAAACGTGGGGCAGAAACCGGCCGTCGTGAGTCGGCACGATAGCTATGCGCCCCGTGCCCCCGTGAGGGGACGCGGCCTAAGCGGAGGGCGGCTTCCCATCGCGCCCGTCGTAAACGATCGGACGGTAGAGCGCCTTTGAACGAAATCTGTCAGCTGCAGTGGCGACAATTTGTAGCATTATTGTCCTCCTGCGCACTCCATAAAGTCCCGCCGGAGAAAAAGCGGCCGGACAGGCTACCACAACAGACCGATCTGCCAAATAATTTTTTCATATAGGGTTCGGACCGGGTTTGGTGAAACGGCATTATCGGTAGGCGCGCCCCGCTATAGCTTTCGGTTAGCCGCTGAGGCGAAGCGGGCGGCGGTACATAGAACAATGCAGCCGCAGCGGCTACCATGCCTCGCACTCCATCCACGCGCCGCGGCGCTTTCGGCGACGAAATTTCTATGCCCCAGACACTGGTGATTTTTTTGTTCGCGGCGGCTGCTGAGATCGGCGGTTGCTTCGCTTTCTGGATGTGGCTGCGTCGCGGCGCCTCGATTTGGTGGCTAGTGCCGGGCCTGGCGGCGCTGGTCTTGTTCGCGGCCCTATTGACTCGCGCCGACGCCGATTTCGCCGGCCGTGCTTATGCCGCGTATGGCGGGATTTACATCGTTTCCTCGCTGCTGTGGCTGTGGGGCATTGAGGGGCTCCGGCCCAGTCGGTGGGATTTGACGGGCGCGAGTCTCGCAGTGCTAGGGAGCGTGGTTATTCTGCTCGGCGCCGGCGCGCGTAGCTGATCGGGCTATTGAGGTAGGGGGGCGTGGTGCGACGCGCTGGTAACGCGCGAACGGCGCAATGCGGCTTTTTTCACGCCCGCAGGTCCGACTGAAGTCGGACGTCGTTGCTTGGTGCGTCCGACTGAAGTCGGACCTACGAAAGATTCCCAACGAGGTCG
>JAJUGG010000315.1 GCA_029268285.1 Ectothiorhodospiraceae bacterium
TCCCAAAGCCGAGTCAGATTAGAGACTCCAGATAAAGTGAACATAGTTGACCAGGATCAAGGTAACGCGTCTCCGGAGGCGAGATACTTAAATCGCACTCCATAAGTGCGCTTCTCCTCCCTAACGTGCCGGCTGTCCCCCGCGGCCGGCACGCCCTCCTCCTGGACAAAGTCGGCATGGCTTCGGCATCCTTCAAACGATGACGCCATCAGGATGAGTTCATGCGCTTCTGCCCGCATTGCGCCGCACCGCTGATCCCACGCCGGACCGACAGCGCTCAACGCCTTGCTTGCAAAGCCGAGTGCGGCTATGTGTTCTGGGATAATCCCGTTCCGGTACTGGCCGCGGTGATCGAACACGAAGGCCTCGTACTCCTGGCTCGCAACAAAAACTGGCCTGATGGCATGTTCGGGCTCGTCACCGGCTTTCTGGAGCGAGACGAAACGCCGGAGCAGGGTGTGCTGCGAGAGGTCGAGGAGGAAATCGGAATTGCCGGCGAGCTCGTAGCTCCGATCGGCAACTACGCTTTTTCCTCTCAAAACCAGATTATCCTCGCCTATCACGTACGCACCGCGGGCAGTATCCACCTTGGCGACGAACTTGCCGATTATCGCCTGATCGAACCCGTGCGCGTTCGACCATGGGATTTCGGCACCGGACCGGCGCTACGGGACTGGCTAGCCCGACGGCTTGGCGAATGAGGCCGACACTCTAAAAGCCGAGCCTGTAACGCTACTACACCAGGCGAGATGCTCGCATCAATGCCCTTTCTCATACGTCGCCACGAGATCCGCCTCTTCGAGGATGTGCCCCGACATCGCATCCTGCAGTTCCTGACGGGTCGGCGCGTCCAGCGTTTCTAGCTTGGTATCCAACGCATACAGCCGATGGATGTAGCGATGACGTCCGATAGGGGGGCAAGGGCCGCCGTAATCGGTGTTGCCCCAGTCGTTGCGCCCATGCGCCGCACCCGCGGGCAGACCGTCGCTCGCAGCGCCTTGCTCCAGGCCGGCGGCGTTGGGCGGCAGGTTGTACACCACCCAATGGGTGAAGGTGCGCTGCGGATGGGCCGGATCGGGCGCGTCAGGATCCTCGATCACCAAGGCGAGGCTGACCGTACCCTCCGGCAGGTCGTACCACTGCAGCGGCGGGGATAGCTCTTCACCCTCGCAGCTTAAGTCGCGCGGCATGGCTTGGCCGTCCTGATAGCGGGGCGATGTCAGGCGCAACGGCATGGTGCTCTCCTCCTTGTGACCCTCGGCAGAACGTGTGGGCAGGAGACGGAAATCCCAGCCTGGGCCGGTCCAGAGAGGACTAGCGAACGCCGGCGCGACTGCGGTAGCTTTTTCTCCACGGAGGCCGATGCTTTCACGTCGTCGACTCCACCCCCAGATCACCCGAGCGGACGAGAAGAGCGATAGGTGACACCCCTTGAAGAATCTCAATCTCGGCTTAATCGGCAACTGTAGCTATGGCGCCCTTATCGACGAGCGGGCGGAGGTCACTTGGTGCTGTATGCCGCGTTTCGATAGCGATGCGGTATTCTGCTCGTTGCTGCGCGGCGAGGAAGAGCCGGAGTCGGGCTTCTGGCGTATCGAACTGCTGGACCTCGCCCGCACCGAGCAGCGCTATATCGAAAATACGGCCATCCTGGTCACGACGCTTTACGATCAGCATGGCGGCGCGGTAGAA
>JAJUGG010000316.1 GCA_029268285.1 Ectothiorhodospiraceae bacterium
CTATCAACCAAGATGGTCATTCAGCTGAGCATCGACGGCACCGTACAAAGCGTGCGTACTGTGCAATCCAGCGGCAATGGAGCCTTCGACCGCTCCGCAGAGCTCGCGATCCGCAAAGCCAGCCCGCTGCCCATGCCCAAGGATCCCGAAGTCGCACGCGAATTCGCAAAGCAGGGCATCACTTTTACCTTTAGACCGGACCGATGATGAAACACCCGAAGATCAGGACGCTCATTGCCTTCTTGACGCTGCTACTGGTCAGCCAGGCTCAGGCGCAGATCAACATCGAGATCACCGGCGGTACCCAAGCGGCGCTGCCCATCGCCATCGTTCCGTTTCAGCTCCGCCAAGGCCCCGCCCCCGCAACAGATGCGGCAGAGGTGATCGGCAGCGACCTGCGCCGCAGCGGCATGTTCGAGTTGATCCCATCGGCGGATTTTCTCGCCCACCCGAGCCGCTTCGAGGACGTGCAATTCCAGAACTGGCGCGCTCTCGGCGCGGACAATCTCGTGATCGGCTCGATCGAACGGCTGAGCAACGGCCAGTACGAACTTCGCGTAGAGCTGCTGGACGTCTACAAGAGCGCCCGGCTGTTCGGCAAGCGTTACCGTGTTCGCGAAGAAGCGCTGCGCACGCTCGCGCATAACATCAGCGACCTCATTTACGAAGAAGTCACCGGCCAGCCCGGCGCCTTTAATACCCAAATCGCCTACGTCGGCGTAAGCCAGAAAAACGGGGAGCCTCAGTACCACCTGATGCTTGCCGATGCCGACGGCGCGCGCCCCCAGGTCATTCTCAATTCCCCGCAGCCGCTGATGTCGCCGACGTGGTCGCCGGATCGCAAGCAACTTGCCTATGTTTCCTTCGAGGATCGCCGCTCCGCGATCTATGTGCAGACCGTGGCGACAGGAGAGCGCCGTCGGGTCGCCTCCTTCCCCGGCATCAACGGCGCGCCGGCTTGGTCACCGGACGGGCGCCGTCTAGCGCTTACCCTTTCCAAAGACGGCAATGCCGACATCTACGTTCTCGACCTGCAGACCCAAGCCCTGACGCAGCTTACCCGGCACTGGTCGATCGATACCGAGCCGGACTGGGCGCCTGACGGACGCAGCATCGTGTTCACCTCCGATCGTGGCGGGCGGCCGCAGATCTATCAGGTATCCACACGCGGCGGCGAGCCCAAGCGCCTGACCTACGAGGGCCGCTATAACGCCCATCCGGCCTACTCCCCGGACGGGACGCAGCTTGCCATGGTGCATCAGGACGACAACGGCTTCCGTATCGCGGTGCTGGACCTCGAAACGGAGCAGCTCACGGTGCTCACTGACGGCCCACTGGATGAATCCCCCAGCTTCTCGGCTAACGGCGCGATGATCGTCTATGCCGGCAACCGGGGTGGCAAGTCGGTGTTGTCGACGGTATCCGTGTTTGGGCGCGCCGACGAGGTGCTTCAGCAGTACCGCCACCCGGTACGCGAGCCGGCATGGTCGCCACGCTAGGTATTTCTCGAACGACTTTTTTCTTTTCACCACCTGTTAACAGGAGATAACGACAATGAAAGCACTCCCCTTGACGGCCGCCGTCCTCGCCTCCCTGCTCATGGCCGGCTGTGCAACTCGTGGCGGTGAACAACCCGACATGCCTCCGGTAGACGATCGCGC
>JAJUGG010000317.1 GCA_029268285.1 Ectothiorhodospiraceae bacterium
CCAAGCCCTGTGTGCGGTGATGCGCAAGTACCTCACCGGCATCTGGGCTTGCCTGCAGCATAACGTGCCCTTCGACTCCTCAAGGCTCTTTAGCGAAATCCACTTCGAAAATGCTTGACCAGCAACAGAGTATCTACGGCAAAAGGGTCTTTCCTCTGTAGGAGCGGCCGCCGGCCGCGACCTCGCAGGAGGCAGGGAATGGCAGCGGGGAAGAATCTAAGGAAAGGACGCTATTCGGAAGCAGGCCGGATATACCTGATCACTACTACCACCTATCTGCGCCAACCCCTCTTTCGCGACTTTCAGTTAGCTAGAGAAGTCGTATGTTCGCTACGACGAGAGCATTCGCGTGCGGAAACCCTGTGCTACGTCGTAATGCCTGATCATTTACACTGGCTCATTCAGCTTCGAGATAACGCAGAGCTTTCATCCGTCGTGCGCAACGTCAAGGCCGGGAGCAGCCTTCGCATACGCCGCGCGTTGGGCAGGCAGCAGCCGGTGTGGCAGAGGGGCTTTCATGACCGAGCACTGCGTGCCGAGGATGATCTGGCATCGGTTGCTCGTTACGTAGTAGCGAACCCACTAAGAGCCTGCCTAGTAGCGCGACTTGGCGAATATTCGCTGTGGGATGCGATTTGGCTGTAAAGCGGTCGCGGCCGGCGGCCGCTCCTACAGGCGAAGCGCTAACCTGCCGTAGGAGCGGCCGCTGGCCGCGACACTCACTTCGCCTGGGCGAGCCGCCCCCTCTCCAACAACGGCCGCAAATACCGTCCGGTGTACGACGCCTCCGTCGCGGCGACGTCTTCCGGCGTGCCGGCGGCGATGATTTGGCCGCCGCCGTTGCCGCCTTCGGGGCCGAGGTCGACGATCCAGTCGGCGGTTTTGATGACGTCGAGGTTGTGTTCGATCACGATCACGGTATTGCCGCGATCGCGCAGGCGGTGCAGCACGGCCAGCAGTTGCTCGATGTCGTAGAAGTGCAGGCCGGTGGTCGGCTCATCGAGGATGTAAAGCGTATTGCCGGTGTCGCGCTTGGAAAGCTCGCGCGCTAGCTTCACCCGCTGGGCTTCGCCGCCGGAGAGCGTGGTGGCGTTCTGGCCTAGCTTTACATAAGACAGCCCCACCTCCATCAAGGTCTCCAGCTTGCGCCGCAAGACCGGCACCGGCGCGAAGAAATCGAGCGCTTCCTCCACCGTCATCTCCAGCACTTCGAAGATGTTCTTGCCCTTGTAGCGCACTTCCAGCGTTTCGCGGTTGTAGCGCCGCCCGCCGCACACATCGCAGGCAACGTAGACGTCCGGGAGAAAGTGCATCTCTACCTTGATCACGCCGTCGCCCTGACAGGCCTCGCAGCGACCGCCCTTGATGTTGAAACTAAAGCGCCCTGGATTATAGCCGCGCGCCCGCGCCTCCTGGGTGCCGGCAAAGAGCTCTCGGATCGGCGTAAAGAGCCCGGTGTAGGTCGCGGGGTTGGAGCGTGGGGTTCGACCGATGGGGCTTTGGTCGATGTCCACCACCTTGTCGAACTGATCAAGGCCTTCGATAGCGTCATAAGGCGCGGGCGCCGTGCTGGCGCCATTGAGATCGCGCGCGGCAATGGCGTACAGGGTGCTGTTGATGAG
>JAJUGG010000318.1 GCA_029268285.1 Ectothiorhodospiraceae bacterium
ATGCCCATCCCAGGCATCGCCGATTACGAGGAATCAAATGCCGAACGGCCTTCCGCTGCCGCGTTCAGACGCGCCACGGACGCCGCGCGGTAAAACTATGGTTGTAAACAAGGGTAATTAATTTGGAATTACGGTCACGCTTCATGTGGCTTTTCGCACCGACACTGGCCTGCTTGGTCTCGGTGCTGCTTTACGTTTTTCACGCTTACCTCACTCAATTCATCGCGCTTGAGCTCGAGCCGGAAATTCTGCTGAAGATCAGCGCCATCGCGAGCTTTTACGCCTTCGCCTGGCTCATCGCACGGGTGATCAATTCCGTTCTGATGCGCAAGGACAGCGGCAAGCGCAAACGACCTAAACTCCTTCGGGAGCTGATCTCGGCAACAGCGTTCTTGGTTGCGTCCGTAGCTGCAATCGGCTTGCTGCTCGGGCAATCGGCGGGCGGTGTATTGGCCAGTTCAGGCTTGGTGATTGCGGTACTCGGTTTCGCCATCCGCAACGTGCTGGCCGACGTCTTGTCAGGGATCGCTATCGGCCTGGAAGCACCGTTTCGGATCGGCGACTGGGTCGAATTCGATGAGGATACCAGCGGGCGGGTCATCGAAATCGGCTGGCGCACCACGCGGGTGCGCACCAAGCACGATACATACATGATTCTGCCCAACAGTCAGATCTCCCGGTTGATGCTCACCAATTTCAGTGCACCCCGGAAACACTATCAGGCGAGCCTGGAAATTGTCCTCGGCCACGACATCGGCATTGCGCAGGCCAAGAAGCTATTGCTCGAGGCTGCGGTTGCGGCATCCGCGAATGCCTCGGGCAACGTGGTCGGAAAACCCCACGTCCTCGCTACTGCCTATAACAGTGAAGGCGTGACTTATACGATCCAGTACTGGGTACCGAGCTACGCCAGCGACGGCGAGTGCCGAGACGCGGTGCTCGTAGCCATCGACGAGGCGCTGCGCGAGCACGGGGTATCGCCGCCCGTTGGCCGGGTGCAGCTCATGACGATCACCTCGCCGGCCAGCTCTGCGAACGATCCCAGCTTAGCCTGAACGACAAACCGAGAGGCCCTGCGGCGGCAGTATTCGGCAGTACGCCGCAAGCCAGGCTTCAACCGGAGCAGACACGCGCCGCTTACCCGCTCGCCGCGTTCCCGCGTGCGCGGCGCGTGGGCCGCCCATACATAGAGGGCATGCTTGCTGCTGACGCACTCGACCTCACGCCATGATCCTAGCCGGCCCCATCCTGCGCCGGGTTAGCCGGGAACGTATTGTGCTTTGGTTAGCGAGCCGAAGACCGCTGCGCTTCCAGCTCCATCTACTTGCACCCCAGCAAGCCGAAGTGGTCATCCTGCTGGACAAGGCTCAACAACAGCAGATCCGCGTCGGGCGCAATTGCTACATTCAGCTGCTGGACGTGGAGCTGGAAGCCCCTCTCCCACAGGACGAGCCGATCGCCTACGACCTGCGCTGGCAGGAGGCGCACGAGAATGCATGGCACGGGATCGCCGAGTGGGCGCCGGAACTTCTATATCCGGATGAGGATTTACCGCATTTCGTCATACGCAGCCGGGTCGACGGAATCCTGCACGGCTCCTGCCGCAAGCCGCAT
>JAJUGG010000319.1 GCA_029268285.1 Ectothiorhodospiraceae bacterium
GGCGAGCAGGAGCAGCGTCGGCGCTACTGGGACTGGGCGTATCCGCGCGACGGCGACTTCGCTGCGGCAAGTGACGACGAACTTGCTGAGCAACTGCACGATTTGCTGGAGGACTCCATCCGCCTGCGCCTGCGCGCCGATGTGCCCGTGGGCGCCTATCTTTCCGGCGGGCTCGACTCCTCCGCGCTGGCCGCGCTAGCGCGTCGGCAGGTGGGCGATTCGCTTGCCACGTTCTCCATAGGCTTCGAAGACGGCTCGCTCGACGAAGGCGCTTTCCAGCGCGAGATGGCGGCGCATCTCGGTACTCGCCACAGCCACGCCCGCTTTCGCAACAGCGAGGTGGCCGAGCGCTTTCCCGATACCATCCGGCATACCGAAAGCCCAGTGCTGCGCACGGCGCCGGCACCCATGGGCGCGCTCTCGGCGCTGGCGCGTGAGCAGGGCTACAAAACGGTGCTGACGGGCGAGGGCGCCGACGAGGTGCTCGGCGGTTACGATCTTTTCAAGGAGGCCAAGATTCGCCGCTACTGGGCGCGCGACCCCGACTCCGAGCGCCGCGCTGCGCTGCTGAAGCGGCTATACCCCTACCTCGATCTCACGCAGCGCCAGAGCCAGGCTTATCTGAAGAATTTCTTCGGCGTCGGCCTCGACCAGCCGGACTATTTCGGCTTCTCGCACCTGCCGCGCTGGACCACCACCGCAAAGTGCAAGGAGTTCTTCTCGCCGGCTTTGCGCGAACAGCTCGGGGCCGATGCGCAAGCCGCGCTGCAGCACGGGTTACCCCCTGCTTTCCCCGCTTGGCATTCCTTCAACCGCGCCCAATATCTGGAAGCGAAGTTGCTGATGAGCGGCTACCTGCTGTCCTCTCAGGGGGACCGCATGTTGATGGCGAATGCGGTGGAAGGACGGTTCCCGTTTCTCGATCACCGGCTCATCGAGTTCGCTGCGCGCTTGCCGCCGCGCTTGAAGATGCGCGGACTGTGCGAGAAGTACTTGCTCAGGCGTGCGGTCGGACGCTATTTGCCGCCGCGCATCCTGCAACGTGCCAAGCAGCCGTACCGGGCGCCCGACATTCCGGCTTTCTTCAGCGAGCGCACGCCGGAATACGTCACGGCGTTGCTGTCGGAGGACAGCCTGCGCCGCTACGGCTACTTCGAGCCGAACCGGGTGGGACTGCTGCTCAAGAAAATTCGCGCCGGTCGCGCCATCGGCTACAAAGACAACATGGCGCTGGTCGGCATTCTTTCCACCCAGTTGTGGCATCACCACTTCGTGGAGGGCTGGTACCGCGAGTATGCGGCCGCTGAGGTGAACACGGCTTCAGCTCTTACCGATCGTGCGGGGGTTATGCAATGTCCGTAGAGCAAACAGTAAGAAACTACATCTTGGAGAACTATCTATTCACCGACGACCAGAATGCTCTGGGCAACGACGATTCCTTCCTGGAGAAGGGGATCATCGATTCCACTGGCATTATGGAAGTCATCTTCTTTCTCGAGAGCGAGTTCGGGATCACCGTCGATGACGAGGACATGGTGCCC
>JAJUGG010000320.1 GCA_029268285.1 Ectothiorhodospiraceae bacterium
GCGATAACGGCATCGGCGTTGCGCGCGATCAGCAGGTCGACCTCTTCGCCGCCTTTACGCGCGGTGGTAATGCTGGCGGGCCGGCAGGCTTAGGGCTTGGCCTGGCTCTGGTCAAAAGTGCCGTTGAGCGCCACGGGGGCCGTGTTTGGCTGGAGTCCACTCCCGGCGAAGGTTCGACGTTCTTTTTTGCTGTGCCGGACCGCCCGGGCTCTGATCAATCGGAGTCGTCCTCTGTGGCCTGCTAGTCAGCGCCGTGATGTCCTCTCCCTGTGCGCCGCGCGAAAGCGGCGCTTCCTAGTTAAATAAACAAAACCTGATATAGATCCAGAGGCGCGCTGACCGCAGTGCTAGTATTGGGCTCCGAGGGGCGACGGCACTGCGCCGATCTGCCGTTTTGCCGCCATGGCCAAAACACTAGCCCGTCTCATCCGGTTTGGATAAGGAGCGCGGAACCTGACGTGTAGATAGCTCAGGATTCGGCTTTCGTAGTTGTTCGAGGTACCCATGACTGATCGCATTCGGAACGCTGACCTGCGGACGCGTCTTATGTCCGCGGACGAAGCCGCCGCGCTTATCGAGCCGGGGATGACTATCGCGATGAGCGGTTTTACCGGTGCCGGCTACCCCAAGGCCGTGCCGCAGGCGCTGGCCAAGCGGATGGAGAAGGCAGCGGCTGCCGACCAGCGCTTTCAGGTCAAGGTGCTCACAGGGGCGTCCACCGCGCCGGAACTGGACGGCGCGCTCGCCAAAGTGCGCGGCATGCAGCTGCGCTTGCCGTATCAATCCGACCCCACCGTGCGCGCCCAGATCAATGCCGGCGATCTGGAGTACATCGACATTCACCTGAGCCACGTCGCGCAGCACGCCTGGTTCGGCTTCTTCGGTGATATCAACCTAGCGGTGATCGAGGTGGCCGGCATTCTTGAAGACGGCCGCCTGATTCCGTCGTCCTCCGTGGGCAATAACAAGACCTGGATAGAGCAGGCCGACAAGGTCATTCTCGAGGTCAACCGCTGGCAGCCCATCGAACTCGAGGGCATGCACGACATCTACTACGGCACCGCGCTGCCGCCGAGCCGTAAGCCCATTCCGCTGGTCAAGGTAGATGATCGCATCGGCGAGCCGTACCTACGTTGCCCGGCCGAGAAGGTTATCGCCGTCGTGGAAACCGAGGCGCCTGACCGCAATTCGCCCTTCAATCCGCCCGATGAAGTGTCGCAACAGATCGCGGGGCATTTGCTCGAATTTTTTGAGCACGA